>NZ_JBQRKO010000010.1:0-190965 GCF_052318935.1 Niallia sp. 01092
CATACAAAAAGCCTTTTCTTCACCCGGAAGAAAAGGCTTTTTGTATGAAATATGGCAGGAGCTTTGCCTGCTTTAATGAAAAAAAACGATTGATAGTGCTTTATAGTTTGTTTTTACACTTATTTAGGAAGGCTGTTTTCTAAAAGTTTGTTGTTTTTGAATAAATTAATAAACATGGCTGAAGCACTGAGCAGCCTGAATACACGTAGACTCCTGCGGGAAAAGCGAGAAAGACGAGACCCCACAGGAGCATAGCGACGAGGAGGCTCGACGCTCGCCCACGGAAAGCGAAGTGTATTCATGCTGCGGGTTACGAAAACAACCTTTAGGAAATAAATTCTAACTCTTCATTGTCTATAACTTGAAAAAGGAAGAGTAAGACCGTTATAGTTAGAATATCATGAATAAAAGAGAGAATACTATTTAGTAGGTTTTTACCTTCGTTTTAGAAATGATGTACTTAGGAGGAATGTTATGAGCGTTGCTGCAGAACAAGTCAAACAATATAATGGTTTTAATTTACATACCGTTAAAACCGAAAAATTTAAAACGAATAGCATTACAATAAAATGGAAATCTCCTATTCGAAAAGAAGATGTTACAAAACGTGCACTATTGCCGTATGTTTTGCAAAATAGTTCATCTAAATATAACACTACTACTGAATTGCGATCCTACTTAGAAGAGTTATATGGTGCTACATTTTTTGTTGATTTATCAAAAAAAGGGGAGTATCATATTATTTCTTTTTCTTTAGAAATTGCCAATGAAAAATTTCTTTCCGATCCGACCCCTTTATTAAAAAAAGGAATTGAATTTTTAGCAGAGATTATTTTTCATCCAAAAGCAACAGACAGTGCATTTGATTCTTCTACTGTAGAAAATGAAAAAAGGGCTTTAAAGCAAAGAATCCAAGCCGTTTTTGATGATAAAATGCGTTATTCTAATTTTCGTTTAATTCAAGAAATGTGCAAAGGGGAAGCATATGCACTTGGAGTGAATGGTGAAAAAGAAGCAGTAGACTCGATAACCCCTTCCGATTTATATACTTATTATGAAAAAGCACTAAACGAAGATCAAATTGATGTATATGTTGTTGGAGATATCGAAGATGAGGATGTTGCTTCCTTTGTAGACTCGTTATTTCCATTTGAAAAACGGGAAATTAAAACAGTAGAGCTTGCTGCAGAACATAAGGTAGAGAAGGAAAAGGAAATTCGAGAAGAGCAAGATATTAAGCAAGGAAAATTAAACATCGGTTATCGCACAAATGTTTTGTATGGAGACGACGATTATTTTGCACTGCAAGTTTTTAATGGAATATTTGGAGGGTTTTCTCATTCCAAATTATTCATTAATGTCAGAGAAAAAGAAAGCTTAGCCTACTATGCAGCAAGTCGCTTGGAAAGCCATAAAGGACTCCTGCTTGTGATGTCTGGAATTGACCAGCAAAATTATCAAAAAGCAGTAACGATAATTAATGAGCAGTTGGAGTTAATGAAAAAAGGCGAATTTACAGAAGAGGAAATCAAACAAACAAAAGCGGTTATCCATAACCAGATGCTAGAAACATTGGATACTTCAAGAGGAATGGTGGAAGTATTTTATCACAATGCTGTAAGTCAGGTGAATGTTGAGATGTCAGAATGGCTCCAAAGCATCAGCAAAGTGTCCAAAGAGCAAATACAAAATGTTTCCAATAAAATTGAACTAGACACCGTCTATTTTTTAACAGGATCGGAGGGGAATGCATAATGGAGAAAATATCTTTTGAACAGCTGCAAGAAGATCTTTATTATGAACAGCTTGATAATGGCTTAAAGGTATATATTCTACCGAAAAAAGGATTTAATAAAACATTTTGTACATTCACTACAAATTATGGTTCGGTTGATAATACTTTTATCCCTTTAGATGGTTCTGATTATACGAAGGTTCCTGATGGAATTGCTCATTTTTTAGAGCATAAACTTTTTGAAAAAGAAGATGGAGATGTGTTTCAAGATTTCAGCAAACATGGTGCGTCAGCAAATGCTTTTACTTCTTTTACAAGAACAGCGTATTTATTTTCGAGCACATCCAATGTAGAAAATAACTTAGAAACACTAATTAATTTTGTACAGGATCCTTATTTTACCGAAAAAACAGTCGAAAAGGAAAAAGGGATTATCGGGCAAGAAATAACGATGTATGATGATAACCCAGATTGGCGTCTGTATTTCGGGCTGATTCAAAATATGTATGTGAACCATCCTGTCAAAATTGATATTGCTGGAACTATTGAATCCATCTCCCATATTACGAAAGATATGCTGTATGAATGCTATCATACTTTTTATCATCCTAGTAATATGCTGCTATTCATCGTTGGTCCGGTTGATGCAAAAGAATATATGGAAAAAATAAAAGCAAATCAGCAGAAAAAAGATTATACAAAGCATAGTGAACTTAAACGTAAATTTGCTGAAGAGCCGAAAGAAGTCAATGAGAAAAAACAAGTGCTTAAAATGAATGTCCATGGCTCCAAATGTTTAGTAGGAATCAAAGCAATCGATGTCAATCAATCTGGTGCAGAAATGCTTAAAAATGAATTATCCATTAATATACTGTTGGATCTTTTATTCAGCAATAGTTCTGAAAACTATCAAACATTATTTTCATCTGGCTTGATTGACGATACGTTCTCTTATGATTATACACAAGAAAACGGATTTGGTTTCGCGATGATAGGCGGGGATACGAGTGACCCAGATAAATTGGCAGATACGATTAAGGAAATGTTGACTGCTGCTTTATCTGATGATTTTAAACAAGAAACATTAGAAAGAACAAAGAAGAAAAAAATTGGTGCGTTTCTTCGTGCGGTCAATTCACCGGAGTATATTGCCAACCAGTTTACAAGATATTCTTTTAATGGAATGAATTTATTCGATGTGGTTCCTACCATTGAAAAAATTACAATAGAGGATATAAGTGCTGCTGCGAAACGTCTTATCGAGGAAGAGCGTATCACTGTATGTCAAGTAGTGCCAAAATGATAGACTAAAGGACACAATAAGGGTTTTTCTTGTTGTGTCTGTTTATTTATCGGAGTGAATAGATTGAAATGGAGGATTCTTTTGGGGAAATATATATTAATAACAGGAGCTACAGGCGGGATAGGACGAGCAGTCGCTCACCTTTTGGCCAAAAAAGGATATTCGTTGTATTTACATTATAATCAAAATGAACAGGGGATAAAAAACTTGCTAAAAGAGCTAGAACCATTTGGGCAAGAATATATGCCAATTCAAGCCGATTTACGAAAAAAAGACGCGTATAAAAAAATCGTAGACGCTGTTTTTTCAATTGATGGCATTGTACATACAAGTGGAATCGGGTCATACGGTCTTTTTACAGACTTAAAAGATATCGAGTTAGATGAGTTATGGCATATACATGTTTCCTCCATCATGTGTTTAACGAGAGAGCTTTTACCGAAAATGCTTTCCAAACAATCAGGTAATATTGTTGTTGTCTCTTCTATATGGGGGCAAATTGGGGCAAGCATGGAAGTGGCTTATTCTACCGTTAAAGGTGCACAAATATCGTTTGTAAAAGCGCTAAGCAAAGAGTTAGCATTAAACGGAATTCGTGTTAACGCCATAGCTCCTGGAGCGGTAGATACAAATATGCTTCATCGTTTCGATTTGGAAGAAACAACAGCGATAATAGAAGATATTCCAATGGGAAGACTTTGTCATCCAAACGAAATAGCAGAAAGTGTGTTATTTTTGTTATCCGAAAAATCGTCGTACATTACGGGGCAAGTTTTATCCGTTAATGGAGGCTGGACTGTTTAACAGGAAGCTTCTAGCTAATGAATATATGGCAAATGATCGACTTTTGTGTATTTTCAATGAGGATGATGAATATTTTTATGTCCACCCATGCAAAATAACTACGTAATACACTTTAGAAAAATAGAAAGGGGTATTTCGTATGACTATATTGGAAAACTGGGATCAATGGAAAGATTTTTTAGCAGATCGCTTGCATCATGCCCAAAATGAAGGAATGACTGAACAAGTAATTGGCGATTTAGCGTTCCAAATTGGCGATTATTTATCCAATCAAGTAAAACCAAAAAATGACCATGAAAAAATGCTTTCCGATCTTTGGTCTGTTGCATCAACAGAAGAACAGCATGCTATTGCAAGTATGATGGTTAAGCTTGTACAAAATAATGGTACAAACTAAGTAACCGACGATTTATAAAAAAGAGGTGGCATCAAAATAAAGTGAACAACAAACAAATACAAGAAATAGGTCTTGTTCATGTTAAGTTTGTAAAGATCACTTTATTGTTGTGCTGCCTTTTTTCTTTTTTAAGGCTCTGTTAAACTTGCCTGTTGATTGCAGTGATAGCGTTCGCTTTCCGCGGGCGGTCCGGGAGCCTCCTCGACGCTGTGCGCCTATGGTGTCTCCCTCTGACTCGCTTTTCCCGCAGGAGTCTCACGCCTTCCACTCCAATCAACATCGTGCTAAAATCAACAATGAGCTTTAACATAGCCTTTTTTTAAAAAATGGTTGCAAGCAGGTCTATTTTTTCATTGGTTTCCCTTTCATCTTTTCCTACTTTCCTTTATTATAAAGAAATAAGAAAAAAAGCAAAAAATGAGATTTTTCGCAGGAGGATTTTTTTGAAAAAAAAAGAATGGTACTTAGAATATGAAATTCAAAAAAACCGCCCTGGGCTATTAGGTGATATTTCTTCCTTATTAGGAATGTTATCAATCAATATAGTAACGATAAATGGGGTTGATGATGGCAGGCGCGGTTTATTGATGCTTGCAAATTCGGATGAGCAAATTAAACGATTAGAATCTATTTTATATACAATGGATACGATAAACATCATTAAACTTCGTGTTCCGAAACTAAGAGATCGTTTAGCTGTCATGCACGGTCGATACATACAAAGAGATGCAGATGATAAAAAAACGTTTCGGTTTGTAAGAGATGAATTAGGTTTATTAGTAGATTTTATGGCAGAATTGTTTAAGTTAGAAGGTCATAAATTAATTGGAATTAGAGGCATGCCTAGAGTAGGTAAAACAGAATCAATTGTTGCAGCAAGTGTTTGTGCAAATAAAAGATGGCTGTTAGTAAGTTCTACTTTATTAAAACAAACCATTAGAAATTCGTTTATTCAAGATGAGTATAATGAACAGAATCTTTTTATAATAGATGGGATCGTTTCATCCAAACAAATGAATGAAAAACATTGGCAATTAGTACGAGAGATTATGCAAGTACCAGCTGTAAAAGTGGTGGAGCATCCGGATGCGTTTATTCAGGCTTCAGAATATTCAATAGATGACTTCGATTATATTATTGAGTTAAGACATGAGCCTGATGAAGTAATTGAATATGATGTAAGAAAAAGAAATGCATTCCTGTTAGGAAATGATTTTGAAGGTTTTGATTTTTAGTTAGTTGGAAGGTGTTATTTTGAGTGAATTAGGCAATCGTTTAAAAGAAGCAAGATTGGCAAAAGGATTTAGTTTAGAGGAATTGCAAGAAGTTACAAAGATTCAAATCCGTTATTTAGTAGGTATAGAAGAAGGAAACTATAGCATGATGCCTGGGAAGTTTTATACTCGTGCATTTATCAAGCAATATGCAGAAGCTGTTGACTTGTCCCCAGAGGAAATCTTTGAAGAATTTAAAGGAGAGGTTCCTTCTTCTATTAATGATGAAATACCAGAACAGCTTTCAAGAGTAACGTCTAGAAAAACAATGGCAGCAGGCAGTTCGAAAATATTGGATATTCTACCGACTATATTAATCAGTATTTTAGTTATTGGTGTAATCTTTCTAGTCTGGTATTTAGTGAAAGGAAATAGTTCAACTCCTCCTCCTAAAGGGAATAAAAGCAATGATGCTGTTTATGAAGAATCAGATAAATTAAAAGAAGCAGAAAAAGAGAAGAAAACAGACACAAATAATGAGCCAAATAAGGACGCAAAAGAAGAGACAGCTGTAGAAGAAGAGGAAACACCTAAACAAGAAGTGGCTGTTGTAAAAACAGAAGGACGAAACACGGAGTATGAATTAAAAAACGCAGAAAAATTTCAATTAAAGATTGTATCTACCGGAACAACATGGGTAGATATTAAGAATGGGAAAGGTTATTCTTTTTTTCAAGGAATTTTGAAAAAAGGGGAAACAGAAACCAAATCAGTTGACTTTTCAAAAGAAACGGAAGCAGTGATTGTTGTCGGAAATTCAAGTGAAACGGAAATGTACGTAAATGATGAAAAAGTAGAATTTGCTGTACCTCCTTCTCCAACAACTGTTCGCCAAGACATTACTATTCGTTATGATAAGGGGAATGAATAGTCATTATTTCGATTGTTCAGTTTGTGGATAAACAAGATTATATTCGGTAGCATTCAAATGGAGTGACCATGTTTTTCTTTAGCAGAATCACCCATGTTTTCAGTGAGCTTCGAAAAAAATATGTTTATCCGTTAGCTGTCTCATCGTTTAGATGGCTGTTTTTCGCTTTTTTCTTTTGCTTTAGGTTATAATATTAATGTTTTAAACTATTATTTATTGATGATGACGACTGTTTGTTCTATAGGAAGAAGTATAAAATTTTCAACTTAGACGAGTGTCTAGCGCAGGCAGCCAGCCCCTGTGAAAAATAACCCTTTTCCTCTAAAAGTAAAAAGCACTTTTTGAGTTAAATGAACATTTTTCTTCGGGGCTGAGCAAGGCGCCTGCGCTTTTCTTAATAAAATCGGAGGAAAGTCAGATGAATTTACCAAATAAAATAACCATTTCACGTATTTTTTTAATCCCTGTTTTTTTAGTTGTTATGCTGGTTGAATTTTCATGGGGAAATATGACGCTTTTAGGTGTAACACTGCCTGTGGCTCATTTTATCGGTGCTCTTATCTTTATTATTGCATCTACAACGGATTGGATTGATGGATATTATGCAAGAAAATATAATTTAGTAACGAATCTAGGGAAATTTCTAGATCCTCTTGCGGATAAACTATTAGTTTCTGCTGCTCTTATTGTACTAGTAAATTTTCATTTAGCACCTGCTTGGATTACGATTGTTATTATAAGCAGAGAATTTGCCGTAACTGGTTTGCGTCTCGTATTAGCAGGCGGTGGAGAAGTGGTTGCAGCAAACATGCTTGGAAAAATAAAAACATGGGCGCAAATTATTGCTATTTCTGTTTTACTTTTACATAATATGATTTTTGAACTTGGCTCCATTCCCTTTGCAGACATTGCATTATGGATTGCGTTAATTTTCACGATTTGGTCTGGATGGGACTATTTTGCGAAAAATAAACAAGCGTTTGTTTCGTCAAAATAGTTTTAAAATTTGGGTCGTGTTAAAGCTAATTGTTGATTTTGATACTTTGTTGATTGGAGCGGAAATCAACAGGCATCTTTAACAGAACCAAAATTTTTAACATAATACTCTATAAATAAATTTGGCTTGAACGGTGATGATATATCCCGTTCTTCTTATATACATACAATGAAGTTTTTTCGATTTCGTTTGGAATAGGGAAGGGGAAGAAAAAGATGAATGCAGAGATCATTGCTGTCGGATCAGAGTTATTACTTGGACAAATTGCCAACACAAATGCCCAGTTTATATCCAAACAATTAGCAGAATTGGGAGTGAATGTTTTTTATCATACCGTTGTTGGAGATAATCCTCATCGTTTAGAAGAAGCAGTAAAAATTGCAGAAGCAAGATCTGATTTGTTGATTTTTACAGGGGGGCTCGGTCCAACAAAGGATGATTTAACGAAAGAAACGATTGCTAAGCATTTAGGAAAAAACTTAGTGTTTGATCAAGAAGCGCTTTCTTCTATTCAACAATATTTTGATCGAACGAATAGACAGATGACAGAAAATAATAAAAAACAGGCGCTTGTACTCGAAGAATGTAAGGTTTTATCTAATGATTTTGGCATGGCCCCAGGAATGTTTTTATCACAAAATAACAATCATTATATGCTTCTTCCTGGTCCACCAAAAGAAATGCAGCCGATGTTTTTAAACTATGGATATCCTGCTCTGCAAGCTAAACAAACAAATAAACAATTCATTCTTTCCCGTGTATTGCGTTTCTTCGGTATTGGCGAATCATTGCTAGAAACGAAAATTGAAGATTTAATTGATGAGCAAACAAACCCGACGATTGCTCCTTTAGCCGGAGATGGGGAAGTTACACTTCGGATTACTTGCAAACATGATTCCATGGAAGAAGCAGAAAAGCTGATTAAGGAAACAGAAAATAAAATATTCGATCGTGTCGGCCCCTACTTTTATGGGTATGATGATACGACGCTCGTTAAAGAGCTTACAAAAAAGCTACTGGAAAAAGGATTAGCAATTGCAGCAGCCGAAAGCTTAACAGGCGGTATGTTTCAGCAAGCTATCACCTCTATTTCAGGCGCGAGCACCATTTTCCAAGGAGGAGTTGTATGTTATGCAAACGAGGTAAAACAGCATATTCTCCATGTAAAAGAAAGCACGCTAGAACAAGATGGCGCGGTAAGTGAAAATTGTGCAAAAGAGCTTGCTGAAAATGTGGCAAATCTATTAAACGCTGATATTGGCATAAGTTTTACTGGTGTTGCCGGACCACAGGAAATAGAAGGAAGACCAGTTGGCACCGTTTATATTGGAATGGCGATAAAAGGTAGACCGACAACAGTCGAAACGCTCTTACTTGCTGGCTCCAGGGAAGCAATTAGAAAAAGAACGGTTAATTACGGCCACTATTTTCTATTAAAAGCATTGGCAGAGTAATGTTATAAAAGCAATTGTATCGATTGCTGCCGTCAGTGCATCGTATCTTCTCTATCGTATGGTAGTTAGAAAATAAAAAAAACGAATAAATGTTCTGTTTTTGCTCGACAAATGCAATCAGAAAGAGTATATTTAATATATATTCTTGAACAACAAATGAATCTGCTTCATTTCCAATAAAACGGTTCATTTTTATAGATAAAAGGAGGAGAATGTTTTTGAGCGATCGTCAAGCTGCGTTAGAAATGGCGTTAAAACAAATTGAAAAACAATTCGGCAAAGGTAGTATTATGAAACTAGGAGAACAAACAGACAGGGTAGTATCAACTGTTCCTAGTGGTTCATTAGCATTGGACGCAGCACTTGGTGTAGGCGGATATCCACGAGGCCGCATTATTGAAATATATGGTCCTGAAAGTTCAGGTAAAACAACTGTTGCCCTGCATGCTATTGCAGAAGTTCAAGCAAAAGGCGGCCAAGCGGCATTTATTGATGCAGAGCACGCATTAGATCCGGTATATGCGCAAAAATTAGGTGTTAATATAGATGAATTATTGCTTTCCCAACCAGATACAGGAGAACAGGCGTTAGAAATTGCAGAGGCACTAGTAAGAAGTGGTGCAGTAGATATTCTTGTTATTGACTCGGTTGCAGCACTTGTACCAAAAGCGGAAATTGAGGGGGAAATGGGTGATTCTCATGTCGGTTTACAAGCCCGTTTAATGTCACAAGCTCTTCGTAAACTTTCCGGTGCTATTAATAAATCAAAAACAATCGCGATCTTTATTAACCAAATTCGTGAAAAAGTTGGAGTTATGTTCGGTAATCCAGAAACAACGCCTGGCGGACGTGCCCTAAAATTCTATTCAACTGTTCGCTTAGAAGTTCGCCGTGCGGAAACGTTAAAGCAAGGCACTGATATGGTAGGAAACAAAACAAAAATTAAAATCGTAAAAAATAAAGTAGCTCCACCATTTCGAGTAGCAGAAGTAGATATTATGTACGGAGAAGGAATCTCTAAAGAAGGAGAAATCATCGATCTTGGTTCTGAATTAGATATCGTGCAAAAGAGTGGATCATGGTATTCTTATAATGATGAAAGATTAGGGCAAGGCCGGGAAAATGCTAAACAATTTTTAAAAGAAAACACGGAATTGCGCAACGAAATTGCACAGAAAATTCGAGATCACTATGGATTGGATAAAGAAGTGGTCTTAAAAAATTCAGACGATGAGCAAGAATCACTAGAGTTAATAGAGTAATGGTTTGTAGAAAAGAGGGGAGAAACATCCTCTCTTTTTCTGCATCATCATTTCTTATAAAATCAATCAGATGTATATCCATCTTATAGCACCGAATCGTGACGAAATATAGAGTTTTTTTCCTTGCGTAGTATATTAAATGAAGAGCAAGCAAAAAAAAGTTTGTTTAGTAGTTCACATAATGGAAAATAGAGACAAACGTCTTCATTCAAGCTCTTGACAATGAATTGGCACAACTATACAATAAAATTGTATATTTTACATTTTTATGAGTATGAGAAACCTAGAAACCATTTGCGGCTTTGTAGAAAAAAACACTTTAAATGTGTGTTCAAAAAGGTAACAAACTAGAAGTAAGCCAACGAAGAGATTAGCAGCTTTAGTTGGGTGCCTTTATGAACATCCTCTTTAAGCCAATACTTTTAAAATCGTAACAAACACAAGTTCATAGCAAGAGGAGGTGAAAATGATGGATCCAACTATACTCATCTCCATTTTGCTTGGCCTAATCGTAATTGCCGTTGTTGGCTTTGTTGTATATTTGATTCGTAAATCCAATGCAAATGCAAAAATTAATAGTGCGACTGTTACTGCTGAACAATTGGTTGAAAATGCAAAACGTGAAGCAGAAGCATTAAAAAAAGAAGCTTTGTTGGAAGCAAAGGATGAGATTCACAAGCTTCGAAGTGAAGCAGAACTTGAAGTTCGTGATCGAAGAAATGAACTACAAAAACAAGAAAATCGTTTATTGCAAAAAGAAGAGAACCTTGATCGTAAAGCAGAAGCTTTAGATAAACGTGAAACAATGTTAGAAAAGAGGGACGATTCTCTTAATAAAAGACAACAGCATATGGAAGAGATGGAAAGCAAAGTGGACGAGATGGTTCGTAAACAGCAGACTGAACTAGAGCGCATTTCGGGCTTAACTCGAGAAGAGGCGAAGTCCATCATTTTAGAGCGAACAGAGCAAGAAGTTGCTCATGATATCGCAGTAATGATTAAAGAAAGTGACACTAGAGCAAAAGAAGAAGCAGACAAAAAGGCAAAGGAAATTTTGTCACTTGCTATCCAACGATGTGCGGCTGATCATGTGGCAGAAACGACTGTTTCTGTTGTAAACTTGCCGAATGATGAGATGAAAGGTCGAATCATTGGGAGAGAAGGCCGTAATATTCGTACCCTTGAAACATTAACTGGAATTGACTTGATTATCGATGATACACCAGAAGCAGTCATTCTGTCTGGATTTGATCCGATTAGAAGAGAAACTGCTAGACTGGCATTAGATAAACTTGTTCAAGATGGAAGAATCCATCCTGCAAGAATCGAAGAAATGGTCGATAAAGCTCGTCGCGAAGTAGATGAACATATTCGAGAAATCGGAGAACAAACTACTTTTGAAGTAGGTGTACATGCTCTTCATCCAGATTTAATTAAAATTCTTGGGCGTTTGAAATTTAGAACTAGTTATGGACAAAATGTTCTGAAACATAGTATGGAAGTAGCGCAATTGTCTGGTATGTTAGCTGCTGAGCTAGGAGAAGACGAAACACTTGCACGCAGAGCCGGTTTGCTTCATGATATTGGAAAAGCAATTGATCATGAAGTAGAAGGAAGTCATGTGGAAATCGGTGTAGAGCTTGCTACTAAATACAAGGAACATCCTGTAGTTATTAATAGCATTGCTTCCCATCACGGTGATACGGAACCAACTTCTATCATAGCTGTTCTTGTGGCTGCAGCAGATGCACTTTCCGCTGCAAGACCTGGCGCACGAAGAGAAACATTGGAAAACTATATTCGTCGTCTTGAAAAGTTAGAAGAGATTTCCGAATCTTATGATGGAGTAGAAAAATCATTTGCAATTCAAGCAGGCCGAGAAATTCGAATTATGGTAAAACCAGATCTTGTGGATGATTTAGAATCGCATCGATTAGCAAGAGATATTCGCAAAAAAATCGAAGAAGAATTAGATTATCCAGGTCATATTAAAGTGACGGTCATTCGTGAAACAAGAGCTGTTGAATACGCAAAATAAACGGTGCATTTGCACCGTTTTTATTTTGCACATGATAATCTTTATTTAGCTTATATATAACATGCCATTCAATTCTATAAATTTGGGAGCGGTTGAAAAGGCTGTTGATTTTCACAATTCGTTTAGCCATATGTTAAACTAATTGTAATTCATGTTAAGAAAAGAAAGGAAAAAGTTATGCATATTTTATTTATAGGTGATGTTGTCGGTTCAATGGGAAGGGACATGATCAAGGAATACGTACCTAAGTTAAAGGAAAAATATCGTCCCCAAGTAACCATTATTAATGGAGAAAATGCTGCTGGTGGAAAGGGTATTACAGAAAAAATTTACCGTGGTTTTTTAGAAGTGGGAGCACAAGCAGTAACATTAGGAAACCACACATGGGATAATCGAGAAATCTTTGAATTTATAGACTCAGCGAAGTACTTAGTTAGACCTGCAAATTTTTCAGAAAACAATCCAGGAAAAGGCATGGTCTTTGTGAAGATTAACGACATAGAAGTTGCGATTATCAATCTGCAAGGAAGAACGTTTATGAATCCAAGTGATGATCCTTTTATAAAAGCAGATGAATTGGTGGCAGAAGCGAAAAAGAGAACGGATATTATCTTTGTTGATTTTCATGGAGAAGCAACGAGTGAAAAGCAAGCGATAGCATGGTATCTAGATGGAAAAGTAACAGCAGTTGTTGGAACACATACACATGTACAAACCGCTGATAATCGCATTCTGCCGCAAGGAACGGCATTTATGTCAGATGTAGGCATGACTGGACCATACGATGGCATATTGGGCATGGAAAGAGAAGCAGTATTACATCGTTTCTTAACAAATCTTCCAACTAGGTTTGAACCGCCAAAATCAGGAAGATCACAATTAAGTGCTTGTATAATTGAGGTAGATAAAAAAACAGGTAAAGCAAAAAAGATCGATCGAATTCTTATCAATGACGATCATCCATTTTATTCATAAAAGTTTTTCTCACTTCACCACATCGGATAGTGCATACAACTATTCAAATGTGGTGAAGTTTTTTTATTTTATAGGAATTATAAACGAAACGGAGTTCTGGATAATTTAGTGGTTGGGTCCGCATCTAGCTCCAGCGCCTAGCTCTTGTGAAAAATAACCCCATGCCTCTAAAAGTAAAAAGCACTTTTTGAGTCATGTGAACATTTTTCTTCAGAGCTGTTCAAGGCGCTTACGCTTTTGTTCTTGCTTATGTCTATCTACATAAAAAATAGGAGGAGGAAGTAGCTGGATAAAGGGAGAAATCCATTGGACGAAGAGAAAACGAAGACCAGCATCAATTCATAACATCTAAAAAACGCAGTTTTCAAGTTTTTTATGTCCAAGCTGGAATATGTGTTTTAAAAGTGGAATATAGTAACAATGGAATGATATATATTCCTGATATGTTCTCACAATTAGTGAGTCATGCGGGGGGGTTAAACAAGGAGGAGCTAGAAATGGAGATATTAAAGGTTTCAGCAAAGTCTAGTCCCAATTCTGTAGCTGGTGCGCTTGCTGGTGTTCTACGAGAAAGAGGTGGAGCAGAAATCCAAGCTATTGGTGCAGGTGCATTAAATCAAGCGGTTAAAGCAGTAGCTATTGCAAGAGGGTTTGTAGCACCTAGCGGCGTTGATTTAATTTGCATCCCGGCCTTCACCGACATTGTTATTGACGGGGAAGAACGAACAGCCATTAAGCTCATTGTGGAGCCTAGATAAGATTGGTAAAAGTATAAAAGAAATGTAATCTAAAATCTATTACTATTTTTCTAGTAACTTATATTCCCTTGTAGAGGTTTCTTTTCTTCGAATTTTATATATAAATAGAAGAAGGATCAATATAGGTGAAAATAAGGGAACAAACCTGAAAGCAGCTGCTATCAGGTTCTTTTTTAATGATTAAATTATATAATAAGAAGGATATTTCATAATAGGAGATGGTATTTCTGTATTTTTTTGATGGGCACTGTGATGTATTGTATAAAATGTTTTTAGACCAACAGATTGATTTTTACGATAGTGATAAATTACAAGTGACCTTTAAAGGTTTAGAAAAAAGCGGGGCAAAAATTCAATCCTTTGCTATTTATATTCCAGAATCAGTATATCCAGATATGCGATTTCAAGCGGCCTTAAAAATGGTCGACATTTTTTATGAAAAAATCTTAAAAGCCTTTCCACAAATGAAGCTTGTTCAGTCACAAAAGGATGCTGCTGCATTAGCTGCAAATGAAATAGGAGCGATTTTAACATTAGAAGGCTGTGACGCGATTGGAAGTGATATTGGAAAGCTAAAAACTTTATTACGCTTAGGCGTGACAGCAGTCGGTCTTACTTGGAATTATGCCAATGCGGTTGCAGATGGTGCATTAGAGCCAAGAGGGGCTGGTTTATCTTTATTCGGCAGAGAAGTAGTAAAACAATTAAATAGACAGCAATGTTGGTGTGATGTGTCGCATTTATCTGAACAAGGATTTTGGGATGTAATAGAGCTTGCCAACTTCCCATATGCGTCTCATTCTAATGCGTATACACTTTGCCCGCATCCACGTAATTTACGGGATGATCAAATCAAAGCATTAATTGACATCAATAGTGTGATAGGCATTACCTTTGTACCTGAATTTTTAAGCGGTACTGCGTCAGCAAGTATGACTGATATATTGAGGCATTTGGAATATATTTGTTCACTCGGTGGAGAAAATCATGTAGGATTTGGGTCTGATTTTGACGGAACAACACATGCTGTGAAAGAATTGCAGAGCGTTTTTGATTATCCTCAGCTTATGGAAGAATTAACGAAATACTATAGTTCTAACCAAGTAGAAAAGTTTTTATATAAAAATATGATAAAGAGTTATAGTAATCGAACGCGCAGATAGAAACATCCCTTCCAAATGTAGCTATTGTTTTCACCTGCACAAACGCTTATACTAATATAATGTAAAACTGTCAAAAAAGCATAAAAGTTGCTAAATAAAAAGGATATTTATTTGAAAAAACTTATGGATGAAGAGTAAACTCATCGGTAAGAGAGGAGTAGTATAAATGAATGAAAAACAACGATTAGAAAGTCAACAAGTAGAGAATGGTAATTCTTCGGACAAAAAATCCGTCAAGGATTATAGCAAATATTTTGAAACAGTATATACAGCGCCTTCGTTAAAAGATGCAAAAAAAAGAGGGAAAGAAGAAATCCGTTACGATAAAGATTTCACTATCTCAGAACAATTTCGTGGAATGGGAGAAGGGCGCAAGTTCTATATACGGACATTTGGCTGTCAAATGAACGAACATGATACAGAAGTAATGGCAGGAATTTTTCTTGCGCTTGGTTATGAACCAACAGACAGTGTAAATGATGCAAATGTTATTTTATTAAATACATGTGCGATTCGTGAAAATGCGGAAAACAAAGTATTTGGTGAATTAGGTCATTTAAAACATTTAAAAACGCAAAAGCCAGACCTATTATTAGGGGTATGCGGATGTATGTCTCAGGAAGAATCCGTTGTGAACAAAATTTTAAAAACGTACAACCAAGTAGATATGATTTTTGGAACGCATAATATCCACCGCTTGCCAAATATTTTACAAGAAGCGTATATGTCGAAAGAAATGGTCGTTGAAGTATGGTCTAAAGAAGGAGATGTTATTGAGAATCTTCCGAAAGTCCGCAACGGGAAAATTAAAGCTTGGGTGAACATTATGTATGGTTGTGATAAATTCTGTACGTATTGCATCGTGCCATTTACACGCGGAAAAGAACGCAGCAGACGCCCAGAAGATATTATTCAAGAAGTGCGTCAATTAGCGGCACAAGGCTATAAAGAAATCACTTTGCTTGGACAAAATGTAAATGCTTATGGAAAAGACTTTACAGATATCAACTACCGTTTAGGTGATTTAATGGATGAAATGCGCAAAATTGATATTCCTCGCGTTCGTTTTACAACGAGTCATCCTCGTGACTTTGATGATCATTTAATTGAAGTGCTAGGTAAAGGCGGCAATTTAGTGGAGCATATTCATTTGCCAGTTCAGTCCGGTTCTACCGACGTGTTAAAAATAATGGCTCGAAAATACACAAGAGAGCAATATTTAGAGTTGGTTCGCAAAATGAAGGCGGCAATTCCCAATTTAACATTAACAACCGATATTATTGTTGGGTATCCAAATGAAACAGACGAGCAGTTTGAAGAAACTTTATCATTATATAAAGAAGTTGGGTTTGAAGCTGCGTATACGTTTATTTATTCACCACGTGAAGGAACACCTGCTGCGAAGATGCAAGATAATGTGCCAATGGAAGTGAAGAAAGAGCGTCTGCAGCGATTAAACGCTCTTGTCAATGAAAAGTCAGCACAAGCAATGAAAGGATATCAAGACCAAATCGTAGAAGTATTGGTTGAAGGAGAAAGTAAAAACAACCCAGATGTTCTTGCAGGATATACTCGTAAAAATAAATTAGTGAACTTTGTTGGACCAAAATCTGCAATCGGCAAATTAGTATCGGTGAAAATTACGGATGCAAAAACATGGTCATTAAACGGAGAAATGATTGAGGTATTAGAAGCTGTTGAGGCAAACTAATGGCAAAATTTACACGTGAAGAAATTATTCATCGTACAGAACAGCTTGCCAAAATGATTCGCCAAACAGAAGAAGTCGATTTTTATAAAAGGGCAGAGCAGCAAATTAACCAAAATGCAAAAGTGAATGACAAAATTGCGCAAATAAAAAAACTGCAGAAACAAGCAGTTAATTTGCAGCATTATGGAAAATTTTCAGCTTTAAAAGAAACAGAAGCAAAAATTAATGCGCTTCAACAAGAAATTGATGAATTGCCGATTGTGAATGAATTTAAACAATCACAAGCGGAAGTAAATGAGATGCTGCAATTGGTAAGCAAAACGATTGCTAACCATGTTGTGAATAAAATAAACGAAGAGAAAAAGTAAAAAATGCAACTAAAATGTCCTGAAGGCGATCTACAAGTGCTCGCTTTCAGGACATTTTTTGTTCTAGTATCAGATTTTATAAGTTTTAAGTTAGATAACTGCCTAGTTCCAGCGCCTATCGCCTATCGTACTTCAGGCCTTCTCCCTACGATAAGTCAAAGCCCCTTCAGTCCCAATGTCATCAATCTAAACTTCAAAAAAAAGGAAAATAAGCAACTAAATAGGAAGTAAGGGTTTCCGTTCTGTTCTCCGAGGCTTACCGCTCGCTTTCCACGGGGCGAGCGCCGAGCCTCCTCGTCGCTTTGCTCCTGTGGGGTCTCGTCTTTCTCGCTAATCCCGTAGGAGTCGAGCGGACACCTCTCCAAACAATTGAGGTATTTCTTTTAAATAAAGGGTATCCCATAAATAGGATCATAAAAAAGGCAATAGGATGCCCGGGCGGATGAAATGTAATTTTTTTCACCCTCCCTTGGCATTCTATTTTCATGAATCAAACCTTTAAAAAGCGGACTTTTGAATCAATCCATTTCTATTAGCTCGTAATCCTTTCACACGGTTAAAACTCCTACCTGGTCTTATAGGAACTCGATTCCTTTGAATTTCATTCAGTATTTTTTATACAGCTTATTACGTCTTCTAACACTTTTTTCTAACATTAATTGAATGAAATTATCTTTTAGCTTTCCTATTAAAAGTCGTTGATTGGCGGTATATTCATATTTCAATTCCTTTCCCCTCTGTTTTTTGGCAATTATTTCATCGGCTTCTTGTTTTACAAGTGCGGCCATGTTTGCGAGAAATATTGTCGCATAAAAATCCTGTTCAATAGATAAAACTGTATCGCCAGTGAATTTTTGGATATGAAGCTTATTTTTTAACTCATCATATTTTGTTTCAATTCCCCAACGTTTAAAATAAAGGACCTTAAAATCGTCTATTCTCAGTTCTTCTTCTATATTAGTGAGGAGAAGTTCTTCCTCACCGGATTCCAAAGTAAATCTAATGGCACGTAAACGAATGACTTTTCCTTTTTTTCCACACTGTTTAAGTTCAATGATTTGATCTGTTTCCGATTGTTTTATAGTGGCCATATAATAACGGATAGGTGTACGAACAATGAATTTTACCTGTGCCTCCATAAGATAATGAAAAAAATCGATGGACGGATACCCTCTATCAAAAAGAAATAGATCGTGATTCGAACGGATTGCTTTAAAACTATCTAATAATTTTACTGCGACAGCACGCTCACTATCATTACAATTTGTAATTAGGGCTTTCACAATGAAGTTATTTTCGATATCATAGATACAGGATGCCATTGCACGTGCAAGTTCTATGGACTTGCCTTTCGCAACCCCGAAGGCATCCTTTAATCTTTAGGAATTATTGATTTCAAGTATGGAAGCATCAATAGCGAAGATTCGATATCCCATAAATGTCCTCCATTCCTTTTTCTTGTAATACCAATCCACGATGGTATCAAATAGTTTAATAAAAGCTTCCGGCTTAATTTTCTTACGCGCTTCAGAAAATCCTTGTTTACTAATACATTTCCCTTCTTTACCAATAAGCTTAAAATAGTCATCTAGCTCTATCTGAAAACTCTTTTTTACAAAATTCAGCATAAAAAGGATAGTGCTGATAAAAGCCAACTTATTTTTTCCTTGTCGTGTAAAATAGGTTGGCTTTGAACGAGATTCACACATAAAAATAAAATCAGGTAGCACGTTTTTGGTTACTTCTACTGCCTCTAAAAATTTACTTTTCCCCATAAAAAAATCACCACACATCGTTGATATACCCAAAAAAAAGATATCCAAATCGATTATTGTGGTGCTCTTAAAAAGTCAAGTGATTTGTTGGTTTTAATACAACAATTTTATGACGGTTTAATCTAATAACATTTTATGGAATCTTAAGTTGATGACATTGCCTCCAGTCCGTACGGCGATGAGCAAGGCGCTTCCGCTTTTCTTATTTTTTATTAAGGATATTAACAGCCTGCAAAAACGCTTTCCGATATTCTTTTTGCTCCTTCATCGCAGTTTCTAAAGCAGAGAGCAATGACTTATTTAATAGTTTTGTTTCCTTGTCTTTATTATTGCCGTTGTTAATGGTATGAAGAAGGAAAGTGTAAACAAGGAAAAGGGTAGAATAATTATCCACATATGTTAAACTGACAGCGCTTCCCCCATTTCCACCTTCTGCATGGGTGTTGACAGACGGTGCACCCGACTCAAGGATTTTGTCAATTAACTCTTCTGGCACGCCTAAGCTTTTTAACTTATCTGCAGTTAACCCGATATTTTTTTCTTCTTTCATGAGTTCACTCCTCTCTATGTATATATATATAGGAAAGAGGGCAATCAGACCGTCCATTATGGAAAAATCAACGGAGGAAAATTGCCCATTTCATTATTCTTATATATTGTGTGTATTATTAAGCTTCGTTCACCAATTCAGGATTATTTTCATTGAATGATACAGCAGTAGCAGCTCCAGCAACATTAGCATTAACAAGGATACCACCAATAAAGAAGTTTAATAAGTTTACACCTACAGCAGCACCACCAGCAGCACCAGCAGCAGAAAATTGGTTAGCAAGGTTACCGTTCCCTTGTGTAGCGTTTGTAAATGCACGTACTTCTGTTTTTTCTATATCAGAAGATTTACTTCCTCTTGATTCAGATGTGCAACCAGATAACATTTGACCTCACCTCCCTTCAAAATAAGAGCTTTCACGGAATTAATTTTTTTTAAAATTAGAAAGATCTAAGGAGAAAAGAGGTTTTCCGTTTACATTTACTTTGATATCGCCATTATCATTTGATGCATCAATCACTGGAAGCTTTTCTCTTAGTTCATTTAATTTTTCTTGATCGAATAGGTTTTTAAAGGAATCAAGATTTAGATTATTTGGAAGCACTTTATCTTTTACAGCATTAATACCGTTGCTTGCTACTTTACTTGTTACTTTGTTTGTCACATTTTTTCCTAATTTTTTTATAATGCCGCCCATTTCTTCCGACATCTTATTAAGCAATTCTTGTGCATGTTTTTTTGCTTCTTCACCAGAAACTTCTTTACCATTTACATTAAATTTAAAATCTAATTGATCTTTTATATTAAAATTACCTGCCAACTCCCTCACCCCCTTACCGTATAGTACAGTATATAAAACTGAGACCAAGCTGTATCCGCTAATTAATCAATACAAACGCATATTTTTTTCTTTCTCATATAATTTCTGATTTCTTATTAATGCTTTAAATGAGAAAAGGGATAATGACTCTTATTTTAAGTGACATGGGACGTGTTAAGGGAAGGGAAGTAATTTCTATGACAGCAGTCTAGAAAATACATCGTATACCGGCACACTTGCCCGTGCTTTTCATACAATGAATTAGACGTAAGATTTACTTAACTGCTATCCAAAAATTATCGCACACTAGTCTCTTATCACGCATAGGATGAAATGAAATATGAATGAGGAGGTTTCGCTCGAAAATGGGAGAATATAGAGAGATTATTACAAAAGCAGTTGTGGCGAAAGGACGTAAATTTACAAAGTCCCATCATACGATTTGCCCTGATCACAGCCCTTCAAGTATATTAGGGTGCTGGATAATTAACCATACGTATGAAGCGGAAAAGGTTGGCAAAAAAGTAGAAATAAGCGGTTACTACGATATCAATGTTTGGTATTCTTATGCTGATAATACAAGAACAGAAGTAGTAACAGAACGTGTTGAATACACGGATGTAGTAAAATTAAAATATCGTGATCCTGATAGTTTAGAAGATCATGATGTAATTGCCCGTGTTGTTCAACAGCCGAATTGCATTGAAGCAGTAATTTCTCCAAATGGCAATAAAATTATTGTTCATGTAGAAAGAGAATTTATTGTGGAAGTAATTGGAGAAACAACGATTTGCGTAGAAGTTCACGCAGACAAAAAATTAAGTGATGACGATGATGACTGGTCCGATGATGTAGAAGACGAAGAATTTGAAGATTTGAATCCAGACTTTATTGTTGGAGGAGAAGAAGAGTAAGAACTAGGAGCAGTTTTCCTAGTTCTTTTTTTGCCGTTAATTTATATGTTAAGTACGGTTAGTATAGTGATAAAAAATTAACGTTCGCAGGCAATGCCATCTTTATCGCGATCGCTTTTTTTATTTGCATTATATAGATCTTTTGATGCATATGGTTTATATTTTGTTTTGCCGCCTTTGTTTTTGACAGAAGATGATTTGGCAACTCCACCTGCATAATCTTTGTTTAATTCTTTACAATTACTATAAACTTTTGTTTTTGCTTCTACATTGTTTGTAGTAACAAAAGATAAAGCAAGTAAGGTCGATACGGACAAAAGTATTGAGATCAGACGTTTCATATTTACCCCTTTCTTTCCTTAAATTTACTCTCACAGCTGATTATTATAGTATAAACGATCTATTTATACTAGGATTTTTTTCTATTCCATGTTATTTTTTAGAATGCTGGATGAAGCTCCCCCCTGATAGTTAACATGCTTTATGTTATAATAGAAAAATAGAATTTTGCTTAAAAGAGTGCAAGTGCATGGAGGAATTTATGTCAACGTATACGCCAATGATACAACAATACTTACGAGTAAAGGCAGATTATCAGGATGCCTTTTTATTTTTCCGTTTAGGAGACTTTTACGAAATGTTTTTTGAGGATGCGATTCAAGCTTCTCAAGAATTAGAAATAACATTAACAAGCCGGGATGGCGGAGGAACCGAAAGAATTCCGATGTGTGGAGTTCCCCATCATTCTGCGCCCAACTATATTGAACAGCTTGTCAATCGTGGATACAAGGTGGCCATTTGTGAACAAACAGAAGATCCAAAGCAGGCAAAAGGGGTCGTGAAGCGAGAAGTTGTTCAGCTTATTACACCAGGAACGATGATGGAAGGAAGAAACCTTTCTGATAAAGAAAATAATTATATTGCAACAATTACCGAATTTGCTGAACATACATTTGGATTTGCATACAGCGATCTTTCAACAGGAGAATGTAAGGCCACTAGTTTAGCAGGATTTGATGCTTGCTTAAATGAGTTGTCTCTTTCCGGTGCAAAAGAAGTTATTGTAAGCAGTAATTTTCCAGAAGCGAAAAAAAAGCGCCTGCAAGAACGTGCGGTATTAACGATTTCCTATGAAAATGAAACAGAAGATGTAGATGCGTATAAAATGTTGCTTGCAGAAGTGGCAGACGATCACTTAAGAAAAACAGCATCCCGTTTGTTTCATTATTTATACCGTACGCAAAAAAGAAGCCTTGATCATCTTCAGCCGGTATCAAGTTATGTAATCGATCAATATATGAAGATTGACTATTTTTCAAAACGAAATTTAGAATTAACGGAAACAATTCGTTCAAAAGGGAAAAAAGGGTCGCTTTTGTGGCTGTTGGATGAAACAAAAACGGCAATGGGCGGAAGGTTATTAAAACAATGGATTGATCGCCCGTTATTAAATAAAGATGAAATCGTCTATCGGCAGCAGCTAGTCCAAACAATGATAAGCCATTATTTTGAACGATTGGAATTACGAGAAAAGTTAAAAGAAGTCTATGATTTGGAACGGTTGGCCGGCAGAGTCGCATTTGGAAATGTAAATGCCAGAGATTTAGTGCAACTGAAACGTTCCTTACAGCAAGTTCCGCTGATTCAACAGCTTGTTGCTGCTTTTAAGACAGAGGAAGCACAAAAGCTTGCCGAACAGCTGGATGCTTGTGAAGAAGTAACTGACTTATTAGAACGTTCTATTGTAGAAAACCCGCCATTGTCGATAAAAGAAGGCAATATTATTTTAGATAGCTATGATGAAGAACTCGACAAGTACAAAGATGCAAGCCGCAACGGAAAAACATGGATTGCCCAATTAGAAAAACAAGAGCGGGAAAAAACGGGGATTAAATCATTAAAAATCGGTTATAACCGCGTGTTTGGCTACTATATTGAAGTAACAAGGGCAAATGTTCATTTATTAGCAGAAGGCCAGTATGAACGCAAACAAACATTGGCAAATGCAGAACGATACATCACACCGGAGTTAAAGGAAAAAGAAAGTCTTATACTAGAAGCAGAAGAAAAAATCGTCGGACTCGAATACGAACTATTTACGACGATTCGAGAAACGGTGAAAGAGTATATTCCAAGACTGCAAACGTTGGCGAAAAAAGTAAGTGAACTAGATGTATTGCAATGTTTTGCGACGGTTAGTGAAGAGCGCCGTTACGTGAAACCAGACTTTTCTACCGAGCGCGTTCTTTCCATTAACAATGGCCGTCATCCGGTTGTCGAAAAGGTAATGGATGCCCAAAACTATGTGCCAAATGATTGCGACATGCATCAAGAAAGAGAATTGCTGTTAATTACCGGGCCGAATATGTCAGGGAAAAGTACATATATGAGGCAAGTAGCGCTGACAAGCATTATGGCTCAGATTGGCTGTTTTGTACCGGCGGAAAATGCCGTGCTTCCTTTATTTGATCAAGTATTTACAAGGATTGGCGCAGCCGATGATTTGATTTCAGGCCAAAGTACGTTTATGGTAGAAATGCTCGAAGCTAAAAATGCTCTTTTGCATGCAACGAAAAACAGTTTAATTTTATTTGATGAAATTGGCCGCGGGACAAGCACTTATGATGGCATGGCGTTGGCACAGGCGATTATCGAACATATTCATCATGTTGTTGGAGCGAAAACATTATTTTCGACCCATTACCACGAGCTGACCGTATTGGAAAATGAGCTGGCGGCATTACGCAACGTCCATGTTAGTGCGATGGAACAAAATGGCAAACTCGTGTTTCTTCATAAAATAAAAGAAGGTGCAGCAGATAAAAGCTACGGGATCCATGTGGCTCAACTAGCCGAATTGCCAGCAGCGCTGATCGATCGCGCTCAAACATTATTAGACGCTTTTGAACAAAAAGATGGTACACAGACTATCGAAAACGCAAAACCGGAAGCAGAACCGGTAAAAACAGAAAAAATTAATGAAGCACAGCTATCCTTTTTTGAAGAAGAAAAGAAAACGGCTAAATCTGTCACTACAAAAGAGAAGCAGTTAATTAGTAAGCTGAAATCATTGGATATTTTAGAATTGACGCCAATGCAAGCATTAAATACGCTGTATGAGCTGCATAAAAAAATCAAGAATGATTAATAAGAAAAGAGGAAGCGTCTTGAACAGCCCTGAAGAAAAATGTTCGTTTGACTCAGAAAGTGCTTTTTACTTTCAGAGGCAAAGGGTTATTTTTCACAAGGGCTAGGCGCTGGCCGGCTAAATGCGCCACGTCCTGTGGCAACACCGGCACTTGTACATCCTATACTTCGAAGCTAGACACCCGTCAGACTTCAGAAAATTTATACTTTCTTATCTTATAAAAATACGGGCGAAAACCAAACCCGCCCGTATTTGTTTAAAATCGCACGAAAGTTTTACGAAAAAAGAAGGGGATACAGATGGCAAAAATATTTCAGCTTGATGATGCATTATCGAATAAAATTGCTGCAGGGGAAGTTGTCGAACGGCCAGCCTCGGTTGTAAAAGAATTAGTGGAAAACAGCATCGATGCAGGCAGTACGACGATTGAAATATTTTTAGAAGAGGCAGGACTTGCAAGCATCCGCATTATTGACAATGGAGCGGGAATCGACGAAGAGGACGTATTGACCGCCTTTAAACGCCATGCAACAAGCAAAATTAAAGATGAAAATGATCTTTTTCGCATTCGGACCCTTGGGTTTAGGGGGGAAGCATTGCCGAGTATTGCATCGGTTTCCCGTATTTTTATGACAACATCAACTGGAGAAGCAGGAACGTTTGTTGAATTAGAAGGCGGAAACTTGATCAAGCAGGAAAAGGCTCCGAGCAGAAAAGGAACAGAAATAACCGTTCAGGATTTATTTTTTAATACACCAGCTCGCCTAAAATATATGAAATCGATTCATACAGAGCTTGGAAATATAACGGATATCGTCAACCGCTTAGCCTTATCCCATCCAGAGATTTCATTTCGTTTAGTGCATAATGACCGGAAAGTTCTGCATACAAATGGAAACGGGGATGTCAGACAAGTACTCGCAAGCATTTACGGACTAAATATTGCCAAAAAAATGGTTCCGATAACAGGAAGCTCTTTAGATTTTAAACTATCTGGTTATATGGCGCTGCCGGAAATTACAAGAGCTTCAAGAAATTATATTTCGACGATGATTAATGGACGCTTTATTAAAAATTATTCATTAGTGCGCAGCATCCAAGAAGGGTTCCATACACTACTGCCAATTGGCAGATTTCCAATTGTGCTGTTAAATGTGGAAATGGATCCAATCTTAGTGGATGTAAATGTCCATCCGTCGAAAATGGAAGTCCGTTTTAGTAAAGAACAAGAACTGAATGAATTAGTTAGTACAAGCATTAAAGCAGCTTTTAAGAAAAAAGAATTGATTCCATCAGGATTTATGAAGGAAAAAGCAAAAGGACCAAAAGATGAACAAACTTTCCTTTCATTTGATACGGTAAAAGAAGCGGCAATTAGTTCATCCTTTAATATGCCAGAAGAAAAATTGCCTATTGAGGAGCCAAAAAGAGAGCCTGAACCACAATTTATTCGAGAAGAAAAGCTGCCAGAACGTAGAGAAGAATGGTTAATGGAAAAAATGGATGTTCTTTTTCAAGAAAATGAAGAAACTCCAACAAAAATGGAAGTAGAGGAAGAGTGGGAAGAAGAAGTTTTACAAGATGTCGAAACGGAAAATCGGGTCCCACCTCTTTATCCAATTGGCCAAATGCATGGCACGTACATTTTTGCGCAAAATGAAAAAGGATTGTATATTGTTGATCAGCATGCTGCCCAAGAGCGGATTAAATATGAATTTTTTCGAGAGAAAGTAGGAGAAGTGCATAATGATCTGCAAGAATTGTTGATCCCGCTTACCCTTGAATACTCATTAGATGAATGGATGAAAATCGAAGAACATAAACAAGAGTTGGAAAAAGTCGGCGTCTTTTTAGAACCATTTGGGATTCACAGCTATTTAATCCGTTCCCACCCACAATGGTTTCCAAAAGGAGAAGAAAAAGAAACAATCGAAGACATGATTGAACAAGTACTCTCCATGAAAAAAGTCGACATCAAAGCACTGCGCGAAGAAGCAGCGATTATGATGAGCTGCAAAGGCTCCATCAAAGCAAACCGCCATCTTCGCAACGACGAAATCCAAAGTTTGCTCGACGAATTGCGCACAACAACAGATCCGTTTACATGCCCACACGGCAGACCGATTATTGTGCATTATTCTTCTTATGAAATGGAGAAGATGTTTAAGCGGGTGATGTAGTGAATAGGTAATTGCTGGCATTGCCCGAAAAATTATGTTTCACATTATCATGTTATAAGGTAGGAATTTTTTTCTTTCGCAGTTTTAGAGGGAAAATTGATGGTTTTATTTATAGGTGACTGGTCTAAAGGGGATGGATCACTCACCATTATGCCTAAGGGAGGATATACAGACCCAAGAGGCGGAAAATTATATGATCCTCCTCTTGGCTGGTGAACTTAGCAAAAGCGTCTTTCTAGTGAAGGGCGTTTTTTACATGTAACCACCACTATAATATAGGCAACAACTAATGTATATTACTTTAAAATGAAGCTGAAAACGGAATTTATTTCAGGTTATATACTATAAGGGATTAAATGTAGGGGACTCTATTGAGTCGATGATGTTACAGTTACCTCTGTAGCTTCACTTGTATGACCTACACGATCAGTTGCTGTTACTTGAAGTTTTGTTCCTGCTATTTGTTTAGGAATATAAACATAGAATGACCATTTTGTCGATGCTGTACCAGTTCCGATGACAGTTAATCCATTTTTTACAGTAATAGTAGAATATGCTTCTGCTGACCCTGTTAACATTGTGGAATTATCTGTTACCACATTAACATAGGGAGCTAGTGGGGCTGTTACATCTACTATATAAACTACTGTTGCTTCACTCTCGTTTCCAGCAGCATCCGTAGCCGTAACTTCAACCCTTCCTCTCTGTGACTGCTTTGGAATGGAAACCGTAAATGTTCCGTCCTCATTTGTAGTACCTGTTCCTAATATTAACGTACCGTATTTAACATTAATAACTGAATTAGGTTCAGCAGTTCCCGTGACAACTGTATCTTGATCTGTTAACTCATTCACTTGTGGCGCATCTGGTGCTGTTACATCATCCGTATATGTTGATGCAAAAACGGATAAAGCACTACTCTCCCAAAAAGATAACAATAGTATAGACAGTGCAATAAATCTTATTGAATTTTTTAACATAGATACACCCTCTTTTGTACTTTTTTAATAACAAAAAACAATAATATACAACCATTTTACCATATATTGTCTAAAGTGATGATTTTATTTTATGAAAAATCAAAAATATCAGAACTTCATTGTGGAAGAAAATAAAAAGTTTATTTTCTTAGATCCTCAAATAAAATGTCGAGTAAGATGATTTGCAGCTTTACGCTATCAATTAAAGTTTTATGTTCAGCATGGGGTATAAGGAGCTTGACTCTAAAGATTCTTATCTTGATATTTGGTTTCAGTATAAGCGAAACCTTCCACAAAAATCTTGGAAAAAGCATAAACGAGTGCATCGTTAAAAGGGCCGGTAAGTGAAAGTGAAAACCCTCGCTTACCGTTACTATCGTTTGTAGATGATGTCCATTACGAATTAGAGAAGATAGAAGAAAAAGAAGCATATGTTGATTTGTATAAACTAGACGATAGTATCGAGGTTGAAAAGAATATGAAAGCAAAAAAAACTAGTGTGAATTAAAAATAAAGATAGATAATTTATATAAAAGTCTGATTGGTTTAGTTATGCTAATTGAAGACTACGATTTACAAGTATCTAAAAAGAGCAGAATCAACAATGATTGATGAACATGTGGCTTTTTTATTTTTAAGATCCACCTGTATATTTTTGGTATTTTGACATATGATTTTTTATTAACTTAATCCAAAAAATGTTATGGGGGAACTCATTCGGTCATACCCCAAAATTTTCTTTGAAACTATAAAAAAATTATCAGTTAGAAGTACCGATATGGTTAAGGAAAATAAAAGGATTACATATTCGGTAAGGAATCAATATTCACTTATAAGAAATAAATGAAAAATGGACCAAAGAGTCCGAAAATCTTATGTCATATCAGGTGCTATTAGCCGCAGTGACTATGAAAATCCGTATAAGCGTATCACTAATCCTTTTTAAGGGCCTCTTTTTTTCGGCAGATTTTATAAGTGATGGGTGTACCAGGTATAGTCAAACTAAAATTGTTAATTTAAGATGGGAGTTGTTTTAAAAATGATGTCTGGTTTTAAGAAGGGTTGCAAATTTACTGCTGTCACTGTCCTTATTTTTGGTATGTTGGCAGCATGCAGTAGCCATAGTAAGAGCAGTGAATCTTCAGCTGCGAGTCACGAGCAGCAAGAGTCACAGACTACAAATGAATCAAGCTCATCAAATAATCCAGCTCCCTCCCAAAGCAATAATGATCGACAAGGTAATGGGTCCGATCAATCAGAACAGAAGGGAAATGGCAGCATATCATCAACGCAATCAGCCAAAACAGAGTTCATTAAACATTTGTATGAACTGGCGAAGAACGGCCAGGTTCCTAATTGTCCTTTCCGTGCCCATTATGATCTAATTGACGACGATGTGGAAAAGGCATGGGGAAATCCAGATAGGACGGATGCAGTAGCAAAGGGATTATATGCTACCTATTCTAAACAAAAGGTTACGGTAGGATTTAATAAAGGCTCACTCATTTTTGATATACGCTCATATAATCCGAAGCTTCAAACCATTACTTATGATCAAGTAGTCAATACATTAGGTAAACCAACAAAACTATTAAAAAATCGCAATGACAACATTTACGTATACACAGTGAATAAGCAATTCCAACTTAAATTTATAATCCCATCATCAACAGGTAAAGTGGACCACATTTCGGTATACAGTCCGCAAGACTCGATTAATAATATGGCGGAGTAATAAAAAATTTCGGACAGCGACTCGAACACCATGGACATCTCTTTTTTCTGAGTGAGCGATCGGAAGGAAAACCTCAGATCGTTCACAGTAATTGTATCATATATGCGCCAAGCTCGAATTTCGGCTATTTACAAGAATTCATTATATTAATTATTATTAGGAATTCTGAAGGAAATGAACATTAACGAAAATTTCCAAAACTAGCTCCTTAAACGATGTATATAAAAAACTAAGAATAATAGATTGTAAATATTTATGAGGAGTTGTTGTTAAAAATTGACATTTGTTTTATCTGGGATGATAATTAATGTGTCTATAGACATGTTTTTATATCTAGAGAAGGAGTGATAAGTTTGTCAAAGGTTCTAATAATAACATTTCCTGGAGAAGGCCATGTGAACCCAACTTTAGCTATTGTTGAAGAACTCATGAAAAGAGGAGAAGAAGTTACTTATTACTGCATTGAAGATTACCAGTATAAAATCGAAAAGACAGGTGCTAAGTTTAGATCTTTTGATAAGTTTTTTAATTCGAATGATGTAGCAAAAAGTATTATGAATTATGGATACAGTTTGATAACCTTAAATAAATTAGCGAATAAGGCTGGATCAATTGCAAATAAAATAATTGATGAAGTTAAAGGTGAAGGCTATGACTATATCATTTATGATATTAATTTTATAGTCGGGAAAATAGTTGCCAACTCACTTAAAATACCTGCTATTACATCTTGTACAACATTTGCATTCGAGGAGAGTATGTTTACAAAAGCAATAAATCAAAGCGAAGAAATGCAAAAGAGTGAAATATACCAAGATTTTTTAAAAAGCTTAAATGCTTTAAATGAGGAGTATGGTCTACATTTAGGGGGGATTGTAGACTTTATGCATCAACCAGGAGACTTGAATATTGTATTTACCTCAAAATACTACCAACCAAATGCAAATAATTTTAATCAAACTTATAAGTTTGTTGGACCTTCAATCGTTCCTAGGAAAGATGTAGATCACCTTAATTTTAAAAAACAGGATAATAAAGTTATATTTATTTCAATGGGCACAGTGTTTAATCAACAGCCTAAGTTGTATGAAACATGTTTTAAAGCTTTTAAAGATTGTGACGCTGACGTGATACTATCCGTTGGTAAACAAACAGATATCAGTCAATTGAAAGATATACCTTCTAATTTCCATGTATTTAATTATGTTCCTCAATTAGAAGTATTACAAATAGCAGATATTTTTGTGACTCATGGAGGTATGAACAGTTCAAGTGAAGGATTGTATTATGGTGTGCCGTTAGTCGTTATCCCTGCATTTGGTGATCAGCCGATTGTTGCAAAAAGAATTGAAGAATTGGGAGCAGGGTTAAGTTTAGATAGGGAAACATTAACTAAAGAGGATTTAAGAAATACAGTTAATATAGTATTAAACAAACCAAAATTTAAAGAAAATAGTTGTAAAGTTGGGAAAACTCTAAAAGAAGCCGGTGGCTATCTTGAAGCGGTTGATGAGATAATGTCCTTTAAACACAAGTGTTTACATGGTGTTGATTAAATAAAACGTTCAAGAAACAAGAGAATTATTAGATATAAGTAAGCAAAGATTGAGTCAACTTCTTAAAGATGAAAGACTTGTTCCTATAAAGCAATTACCAAGAGATAATTTATATTTACGACAACAAGTACGAGAGTTAAAAAAGGAAATGGAAGTATCCAGAAAACAATAAGAGGAGCAACCCAGGATGATTTTTGGGTCTTATTAGATCTAAAATGTGAGGGGAAAAGGAGGATTAACGAACAGTACGAACCTATTCTGTAACTAAAAGAGGAATTTCCTTCTTCAACTATAGGGTGACTTATCTACAGTATGTTTTTCCACCGTATTCAACGTATTTTATGATAACAAAAATGGTAATTTTCTATCTTTGTGGAAGCATTATCTACAGTAATTATTTATAGTTTTCAACGTACACAAAGATAGGACTTTACTTGGAGTGGTGGGTATGATAGGCTCGAATGCCTGATGAAACAACTGCTTCAGCCTTTCATGACCAATCGTACCCACGGAGGCTCCATGTCAAGTCCTTAACCACTTATCTTGGCATACATGTACATAAAGATAAAAGGTGCATTCTATCAATCTTTTGTTGGTAATACTGTAGATAAGCACCCTTTAGTCGAAGAAATAATTACAAAAGGACCGCAATTTGTGGGCTTTTTTCTTATGATTAGTAAGTCAATATTCTTTATGGTGCCAAAAGTAATCAAAAAGCTTAATAAATCTTGATATAAAAACAAAATGACGTATGCTAATTCATACGTCATTTCTTGTGTCATTTATTTAGTAAGTACCTCAAAACGGTGCTGTGATTACTAATGTTTTTATATTTTCTCAACTAAACGTACTATTTACTTTAACAAGTGTATCTTTTTTGAACTGAAATAAGAAGGAATAAACATTTTTATGAGCAGAATTAGGATATTAGGAAAAAATAAATAATCCATGGAGGGACCTATTGTGAAAGTAAATATACAGAACAATTTCTCGGTATCAAAAATAGTTATTGGATGTATGCGGATGAATGAATGGAACTTAAACGTTGAACAAAGAGTGGAATTTGTAGAATGGTGTATTGAACAAGGAATTACAACATTTGATCATGCTGACATATATGGTAGCAATCATCATAATGAAGAACTATTCGAGTTTTAGAATTAAAACCTCAGTTAAGAGAAAAAATTGAAATTATTTCAAAATGCTCCATATGCGTTCCTAGTAAAGAAAATCCAACAATAAAAACAAGATATTTTAATTCAGATAGTGAATACATCATAAATCAGGTAAATAAATCATTAGAAAAACTTAAGTCCAGCTATATTGATATACTACTTATTCATATGCATGACTTGCTTGTTAATCCGAAAGAATTAAATGATACGTTTCTTCAATTAAAAGAGGAAGGAAAGGTTAGATACTTTGGATTATCAAACCATAATCCTTTGGAATTCGACACACTGCAAAAATATTCAGATGTAAAATTTGTTACGCATCAATTTATGTTAAATCCTTTAGGAATCGAAAATTATAAAAATGGTACAATGACTCATTGTTTAAAGGAAGGTATCCATCCGATGTTTTGGTCTCCATTAGCTGGAGGCAGAATTTTCAATCCTAAAAATGCTTTTGAAGAAAATATGAGGAATGTATTAGAAGGTATTAGGAAAGAACTTCACCTTGAGGAAATAGATGAAGTGATTTACAAGTGGCTTTTAAAGCATCCGTCCGATTCTGTTATAGTATTAGGAACAGGAAATAGACAGCGTATAAAGAGAGCATTACATTCACTTGAGGGTGTGCAGATGACAAGGGAACAATGGTACAAAATCCTCACAGAAGCAGGATATAAATTCTGGTAATGCATAGTATCACTTCAAGTTAATTTTATATAAAAGAGGGTTAGCTATCAAGAGTTGTAATGTTGCAATTAGATGAAACTTGACAATAAAAAAGAGTGAAATGCTGAACAATTTCACTCTTGAATAAATTATTTAACTTTTGGTCGGACGTTCAAGGGTCAATATTTCATCTTCAAGAGAAGAAAATTGCTGTTCAACCACATGTTTAACATCTAAAACTGCCGCATTATAGAAATGAGGAGCAAGTGACTCCTTAACGAAATCTAATACTCTTTCTGCAGCAAATTCAGATATTTCTTCATCTCTTTCTTGAGAAAAGAAATATTGAATGTCAGCTATCATTGATTGCTGTTGCTTTTTTGTAAGCTTATAAAACAAATCAGAACACCCCTTTAAAATAATACTGCCATTATACATGTGAAAATTAGAAAATTATAGGCTATATTTTTACTGAATAATATGTACCTGAATGTGTGTGTCACGTTTTTTATTATATCGAGAAGGCAGATCTCCCTACTTGGCAGCATGTTTAAAATAAGGGCTTTTGAAATCCATTCATACGTGCGAAAATTGCAATTTGTCCAACATGATATACTTCATGTGTGTAAACATGATGATACAACCAGTATAGAGTAGGTATGGAAGGTGGTGTCCATCCATCTGAAAACGTTGGAACTTCAACTAATTTATCAAGTTGTGAAGAATCAAATGTATTCAGTATATCATCTGTATAATTTCTAATGTGAATATAGCTATCTAATATTTCTTTTGGAGAACAGTCATCATTTATATTTAAAATACAATTCTTTTTTAGTCCAATTTCATTAATCCAATAGTCTTCGCTGTTTGAAATATGGGAAACAATCCAAGCGAGATTTTTTGGATAAAAGTCTGATTCTTTAAACCAATACTCTTCATCAAGATTGCTTAAGTAGGGAATTAACGTTTTTCTAGGGTCATTACGATAAGGAAAAATCAAAAAACCATCCTTTCTTGTTTAAATATGTATATTCATTTTAAGCGAATAAACGTTCGGTGGAAAGGCTTTTTAAAAATTATAAAAAAATTTATTGCACCGTAAATATTTCTAAAAGTTTCTAAAAAGGGGTGAAAGACAAAATGGAATATGATTATTATATTAATCCTGAAAATTGGATCGGCGGTTTTTATGAGCTATCGATTGAATATCATCCATTCGGTGATGACAAAAGGATTAACGAAGCTCTGAATGCTTTGTGTAAGAGTGACTTCTTTAATGGAATGTGGGGAGAAAAAAAGGATTATGAAAAGCATTCTATTTCTCTACCAATAAATATTGAAGATGAAAGTGTAGATCAGTTTTATGGATTCTTATATTTGTCGGAAGAAAATGAACTTCCTTGTATGATCTGCGTGATTAGAGTGAGTGGTGAGTCAGATTGGTTAGATATTTCTATACCGCAAGCCTCATTTGGAAAGAAATACCCTTATCAATATCCTCTTACTAAAGAGTTAAATCCTTGGTTAAATGAAGTCAATGAAATGTATATAAAGTTGGCAGAAATCATATTCCAAAATTCACCCTTTGATTTTACAATGATAGGAGAAGAAATTTCGGGTTATACAAATCAAAAAGATATTACTGTGGAGGACGTAAAAAATATTACTTGTATACTACCAACTCAATTGCAAAATAAACTTGGACTTCATGGGAAAGGAAAAGAGCTGTCCAATCAACTTAGAATGTTTGGCTAAGCTAGTTTGAAGGAGGAAATGGATGTCATCTATTAAAAAAAGAGATCAACTAGTAATTCTAGTTCATGAAATTTATGGAGTAAATGACCATATGAATTTATTTAAAAAAATATTCGAAGAAAATGGTTTTGATGTGATTTGTCCTAATTTACTTTACTTAGACGAATCTTTTAGTAAGCATCAGGAAGATGAAGCATACAATAATTTTTTCCATTATATTGGGTTTGAAAAAGGTGCTGTTGCTATAAATAAACTAATTAATCAAGTACATAAAAGCTATAGTGAAATTTATTTAGTAGGGTTTAGTGTTGGGGCAACCATTGCCTGGATATGCAGTACACAAAATGCATATCTGAAGGGAGCATTTTGTTTCTATGGCTCAAGAATTAGAGACTATTATCAAAAAACACCTAAATGCTCAGTATCTTTATTTTTTGCTGAAAATGAAAAATCATTTAACGTTCATGAATTAATAATTAAACTAAAAAACGAAAAATATCAAAGTGTTGATGTTCACTTGTTTAATGCAGACCATGGATTTGCTAATCCGTATTCTGATCATTATGATAAAAGTGCATATGAACAATCACTAGACGAGATAATGTCAATTATTAAGAAGGAAAGATAAATATCATGTTGTCTTGAAAATTAGTGAAGAAGACAGACCAGTATTTATTTCTGATCTGCCTTAATGAATCGGGGGAGAAAAAATAATGGATATAAAAGTAAATATAAGTTCGGCAGCCACCAAGAAATATCAAAATCTGACCTTAAAACCCAAAAGGAAAGGGCTTGTAGTCCAGAACATGATGTTAGAATTAAAGATATTAAAGCTAGTTTTGTCCAGTTAGGATTACTTTTCTTATAGAAGTAAAGACTAGTAAACCCAGTAATTGATATGAGTATATCTAATGGAAAAAACGACCAATTCCAAGCGCTTAGGATAGGATTATTGTAATCTTTGAATAAATATTGACTTGGAACTAAATGAAACAGAGTAATGAACCAATAAATAATAAAACCGATATCAGTTATCCAAAAAAAGTATTTTAACGTTTTCAAGTGAAAGGCTCCCTTAATAAATTATATAAGTTGTACGGATTTAAAGTGGTAAGTATTTTTAGTAATCTTGATAAATAAGGCGCGAAAAGAGGCTTCGATAATACGAGCCCCGAATAAATTTCTATTTATTAAAAGAATAATCTCTTTCAACTTTACAGATACGAGTTATGTATTTGGAGTACCAATCAGTTTTCCCTTTTTCTTGAGCTTTTTGGTGAGGCATATTATCTTTCCATAATTTTATAGATTCTAAGCTGTCCCAATAGGAAACAGTGATTCCTATACCATCTTGATCTCTAGAACTTTCAACACCTAAAAAACCCGGTTGTTTAGAAGCAAGTTCAACCATTAAATTAGCAACCTGACCATACCCTTCATCATCTTTTTCTGTTCTTTGAGAAGTAAAAATTACAGCATAATAAGGTGGTTTTGGTGTTTTTGCAAATGACATAATATCGCCTCCATATAGTTATATTAATAATATTAACATATGTAATAAATAGTAAATAGTAAATAACTATTTTAGTGCCACTGTACGACAATTTAGAAGAAAGACTAGTATTTAATTCTAATCTTTCTAGATAAATCGGGGAAGTAAGAATAATAGATATAAAGATTTAATGCAAAAACGTTTGAAGTTATATCTTAAAGAGGGGTTTATTGTAGGGGAGAAAGAAAGAGGTCCAAGATAAAGCTGCTGGAACTTAGCCACTTTATCTTGAGCCTCTTTTTTAATTTATCGCTGGTAACTAATAATCTTTATGCTTTTTCCTTTTTTATTCGATAAATAGTGTATTCTGATTGAATCATCATAGCAAGAAGAAATACAGGAAAAGAAAGAATGACTGCTCTACGATGCCAATCTAAATTCCTCTTTAAAAAAAAGCTGGCAATAAGGATATTTGCAAGTGAATTTTTCAACATTATTTCACCTCTTTTTCCTTAGTTTAACGGTTATGGTGAAATTTATGTATTAGTAGATGAAAATTATGCAGTAAAACAATCCTACTGCTCTTATGACTGTATTTCTTTAATTGAGCTGCGTGCAGCAAGACTTTTATTTAAAAATTGAGCTTGTGATAAAGCCTGAGAATCGTTTAGGATATCACCTGGTTTGTTTGCTTCTCCTAAAATATAAGTTGAGAAATTCATATTTAAAAAATCGAAAGTATAGCGGAATTGCTGAATAAGGGGCAGGCCTTTTATTCTTGGTTCATCTCCACCTACCGCAATAACAATCGCCTCTACTGTCTTGATACGTTCTTTAAATTGTGGGTACCTTTCATCACGTATCGCTTGACTAAGTCGATCAATCATATTTTTCATTAAGCCCGACATCGTATACCAATATATTGGTGTGGCAAAGATGATTACATCGTTTTCCATGAATACTTTTACGATTTGATCATAATCATCATCTATGAGTTGAAATCCTTCTTTTGTATGGCGTAAATCTTCAATTGGTTGAATAGATAAGTCCTTTAAATATACCTTTTGATGTTTTATGTCTTTCAAGACCTCGTTTGCTAGTAATTCAGTGTTTCCTTCAGCTCTTGAGCTGCCTATAATGGATGCAATTTTCATTTTTAATCCTCCTCCATCTGTCCGTTTAAAGAAAGTTTATCCTTAATCCATTCATTAATAAAGATGATTATTTTGATTAAACCGATCGATAAAACCGATTTAGTGGTATGTAGAATATGGAAATTAAGTTATTTTACTAAAGATTAGGAAGTATCACTTTTTTCAACGCGCATGCTGAAACTTGATTTACTTAAAAATGTAAAATATTTTTAGTCGCCGACATAGAAAATATTTTGAAACAAACAAATAAAAAATTCCGGGTCTTGGATAGGGCAATCTTCTTCAATTTCTAAATATGTTTTGAATAATTCTGTAGCTTTCCTATTCCATCTTGCCACTTCTTTACCTTGGTGATAAAACCTAACCCAATCCATGAGTTCTTTTTTTAATACATATTCACTCGTATTATTAGTAATGAGGAATTCAGGGGCAATTTTTTGCCATGTTTTATAACTTACATTGAATTCCTCATTTGTCTTACAGTTAAATACATTGTACTCTGGCCTACCGAACCACTTCGTTACTTTTTTGCTCTGAAAAACTATATCTCCATCATTTGAATAAGCGTCATACTGAACAGACCAATCAATATCAAATATATAATTTCCTATTTTAGCTATTAAGTTTTTGTAAGTTCTTTTGAATTTGCATACTACATTACCTTGTTCGTCCATTACATCTATTATTTTAGTTGATGGCTTAAACTTAGGAGGAGAGTAGGAAAATTTCTGCATATAAAACTCCTTTAATAGTGCTACTTTAATAGATTATTAAATTATATGATATATTCTTTTTTATGTAACATCCTTTACTATTAGTATTTAATGGGACAACGTTATGCTCCACAAAAGATAATTCCATTGCATAACCACTTCTTGGAATAAAATACGACTTACATAACAAAAAGTTTCAGAAATAAATAAGTGAATTGAAATAAACGGATGATGTAGCTGCTTATGAAAGGAAGTTGTTCATTTTTTAATAGGAAAAGAAAGAGGAAGAATTTATTTTGCTAGATTGAAAATAAAAAAAGTATCGGCTCCGCCTTCGCCAAATACCATGATAGCCACGCATGCTATCCCCACTACATATAAAATAGCATTTGAATATTAATTTAGATAGAAGGGATTGTAAATCCTTTGTTAAATGAAGAATAATTTGGAAAACGAATAATATAGCAGTCCCCAAAATAGTAGTTTGTTTACAACAATTTGCAGTAAGTAGAATATATTGAAAGTAGATAGTTATTGGAGCAATAATGCCATCTATCAATAATATTATGTTCTTTTCAAAATGAAAGGTGACAATTAGTGGCAAAATATGATGCTTTTATTTTCTAGTTTATTCTTATGTAAATGTTCTCTATTGAGAATGACTAAATGTTTTTGTTGTGATAGAGATCAATAATCAGGATATTTTTTGAATTAGTTTTTATAAATAATGTAAGAGTAGCTGCCTCAGTGGGTGTTCTTTTTCTATATAAATAATAAATAGTTTATTAGGAGTGTGTATTAAATGGAAAAGGGATTTGATTGTTCAACGAAATTAACAGAAGTAACGGCAAGGAGTTTAAAGAATGCAGGTTTTGATTATGCAGCCCGTTATCTTGGCAACAGCTGGAAGTCATTTGATAAAAAAGAAGCGGAGGTCATTCAAGTAGCAGGTCTTTATCTTATCAGCATTTTTCAAAAAAGTGCAAATTATGGAGCGTATTTTACCTATGAGCAGGGAGTTGCGGATGCAAAAGAGGCAATGGAATATGCATATGCTGTTGAACAGCCTAAAGGGACCGCAATCTATTTTGCTGTCGACTTTGAGGCAGATTCCGCCCACCTTAAAGATGTTCTCCAGTATTTCAGTGGGGTAAAAAAGACATTAAAAGATTATAAGTTGGGGATTTATGGTTCTTATACTGTCATGCATGCAGTAAAAGATGTTGCTGACTACTACTGGCAAACTTATGCATGGTCCCGCGGACAAGTTGCTGATTTTATTCATATGCACCAATATGAAAATGATGTAGAAGTGAATGGTGTGACAATCGATCGGAACGATATTAAAAAAAGTCCTGGGCATTGGGAAACTGCCAAAGCGGTGGCAGCTGTAAAGGAAGGAGTAAAAAGCAATATAGTGAAAACAAACAGCTATCATATTGTAACGACAGTGAACGCATATATGAATGCAGCAGATGCGAAAGCAAAACAAAATAAAAAAGGGACTGTGCCAATTGGAGATTATTATATTTTCAACGAATCTCAAGGAATGATCAATGTGACGCAGAAGAAAGGGGTTCCAGGCAGCTGGATTAATCCTTCAGAAAATAAAAAAACGTCACCTGAAACGGCACGTTACCATATTGTAAAAAAAGGGGAAACAGTAACGTCCATTGCAAATGACTATAAAACCACGATTGCAGCCATTAAAAAGCTAAATCCAGATATTCAAAATATCGACTTGATTTATGTAAACCAAAAAATTCGTGTTAAATAAAAAAATTGAATTCATGGAAAAAAGACCGCTTTATACCTTAAAATGACAAGGAATAGAGCGGTCTGATCATAATTTTTATTTTTTTACAGCATGTATATAATGGATTGTTTCAAACGCTTTTAAATAGTCTTTGCGATTTTTAAAGTAATTCTCTTCGATATCATATGGTGTTAAGTGCTTAAAGATCAGCAAACCCACTTTTTCAAGCATCTTTTCCATTTCACAATAAGAAAAACAAGATTTCATTGGTTCACCGCCAGCCAAAGCCATTTTCACCATGTTTTCGACTCGGTTAGATAACCCTTTTTCTGTAAAAAGATGTTCATCCCCATAATCAAACACAATTGAGCTTCCAGATGGGATATGTGCAAATATTTGTTCTAACAAAAGAGATAGTTGCTCTTTTGATAAATAATAGGAAACACCTAATAGGCTAAAAAAAGTTTTTTTCGTACCATCAAAACCAGCATGTTTAAGCTGCTGATACGAAAATTTTTCAGTAAAATCCATCGACACAAAATGTAGATGATCCGGAGTTTCCAGTTTGGCATCTTTTAAGCGCTTCTTTTTATTTTCCTGTGTAGACGGATGATCTAGCTCGAAAATTTCCAGTTTGTTTTTTACGTGCGGGTTGCGAAAACAAAAAGTATCTAAACCTGCTCCTAAAATAACATATTGCTGTGTACCTAACATCATTTCATGTAACAATACTTTTTCACAATAAGCAGCACGTGCCAAAGGGGTTGGCGATAGCTGGATTTGTGTAATCCATTTTAATAATTTATCTGCATTATTGTCTAATTTAGCTGCAATATCTTTGTTAAAAAACTGTATTCCTTGGACCATATTTTCTTTTATCATATTTTTTTCTTGCTGAGAAATTAAATCTTTAGCTATATAATCATCAAATATTAGGGGACGATCAAACTCACTATGATAAGCTCTGCTAAAAGCAGAAACTAAGGAAGTAATACTGGATTGACCTGTTTTCAAATGAGCTTCCTCCTTATTAAACGCAAAAATAGGGTTCTCATGGCCATGAGAACCCTATTATATAGTTAAAAATCACAATTGTAAATTATAGCATAAATAACTTTTTTTGTCAAATGTTTAGCGTTGGAATAAAAAAACTGACAACTTAGTTGCCAGCGAAATGAATTTTCCCTCATCTGCCTTTATGCCTATTTTTTGCTTTTTGAATTTTTATCGCTCGTTTGTACTGCTGTTGTTCTTCTTTTTGTTGTTTACTTTTTATTACTTTTTCTTTTTTTCGTTCTTCATATTCGGCTTTGATAGCTTCTTGAGCTTGTGAGGAAATAGTTTTTTGTTTTATTTCCTTTGACACTTTTCGCTGCAGTTTTTTCGGATTGATTTTCTTTTGTGCTTCTTTTTTCACCGTTATACCTTTTTGGCTATGCACAGCGATAAATGACAGCAAGTCTTTCTGTACAAAATCTAAAACTTCTTGATCTTTTGGTTCTTTACCAAAAACGTAGCGATAGGCTTTCAATTTATTAGCAGATACGGTTTCAATTAACCCGATATAAAATTGCCCATCATGATAAATGGTTAGTTTCATATAGAGTCCCTCCTCAATAAAAAATAGAATGATGGACATCCCGAGGAGGGGAAGGTTACTGACATCTAAATGATAGATGCATCCGGACTACCAACCGAATTGTGTTTTTTCATTCTTAATATGTATTATACACTATTTTACATTTTTTTGATGAATAGATAGGTCGTTTAGCTATCTATTCATCAAAAAAAAACAAACCTTTCTCTTTAAGTGCTTGTTTTAGTTGTTCCAAAGCCTTTGGTCCCATCCCATGAAGCGCTAATAGTTCTTTTTCTGTAATTTTTGTGAGTTGACTTAACTGCACATAACCTGCACCAAACAGTGCTCGTTTTGCTGGCTTTGCTAATTTTTCTGGAAAATCAGATGCTTGTTCTGTTGTTTGATTGTTTGCCATTACTAGTACACCTCATTTATTTTTGCTTTTTATTATAACAATAATTATGCGGTGAAGAAGGAACACTTTTTATTTTTTTAGCTCTTCTAGAAAATAATGATATGCTGCTACACTAAATGCTGAAATGATTTCACCTGCAAAAACGAGTAATCTAGCAGCTAATTCCATCGCTATCCACTTCTTTCCTTATTTTAATGTCGAATCATTTTTATTTTGATTATATTATATTCTAATATAATTTATCCGGTTAGTATATATACGTGGGTTTATAGCAAAAAGTTTCATAAAATTTGAAGTACTCCTAAAAAATTGTATGTAAATAACGGGAAATATAAAGCATTATATGGTACGTTAAGGATAAACCGCTATTTAGAGGGGAGTGTTTTAACGATGCTAAAAGAATCGTCAAATATTTCTATGTTTATTTACAACGAATCCCATCGTAAAAAAATGGAACAGTATTGCTTTGGGGAAACACAGTTTTCGAGCTCGCCGATACAGGTGATTGATGCACTCGAAGAAAATAAGGACATTTATCCTGTTGTCGTTAATTGTCAGGAGCAAGTGATTGGTTTTTTCGTTTTAGAAAAGCTGCAGCATCAGTCCATATTCGGAGTTTATGATCATGCAATCCTTTTCCGCACTTTTTCCATTGATGCAAATTATCGAGGAAACGGGTTGTCAAAAAAGATAATGAACGAGTTAATTTCCTTTGTAAAAGAGAACTTTCCAGACATTGATACGATTGTATTATCGGTTAATCATAAAAATGAGAAGGCCATTCGTTTATATGAAAGGATGAACTATGTCGACACCGGGAGAACGTATACTGGAGAGAAGGGAAAACAATTAGTTTTTGAAAAAAATATAGAGCACAGTTCAATTAAAAGCGGATAAGAATACTATCATTTATCTCAATAAATATAAAAACCAAACAGCATGATTTTGTTCATCCATCGCCGCCCTTGTAAATGCTTCTTTGATTAATGGATTATTTGATTGATAGGCAATATCCAAATAAAAATCGACTGCTTCTTGTTCATCATGAAAAGCAAAATCAAGCGCTTCCTTATACATTTTTGGACATGGTTCTGTGATTTTAGGCGTGTGCTGCTGTCCAGTTAGTTGTGTATAAAGTTGGGAAAAAGTTTGAAAATGCTTTTTTTCATCGTTTCTAATTTCATGAATTATTTTTTTATCGGTCTTGTTTTTTGCTAAATTTTCTATCTCTTTATAACAAGCAATTGCAGAGTATTCACCATCTATTGCTTTTGCAATATTTAAAGCCAATTCATTTGTTTTTCGTTGGTTGTTGTCGTAATAAGGGTAGTACATACTATCAGCTCCTTTTTTTAACAATCCATTATATGTAAATGGGAGTAGTGCTGGAATTTGTCCTTATGAAATTTAATATATTGAAATAATATAAAAATAAAACTTGTGTATCTGTTTTTTTCTAATTACAAAAAAAAAAATTTGAAAATTCTTTTTGACAGAAGATTATTACATGTGTTACCATCCAATTACATTAAAAAATGCAAATAAAAACTCTTATGATGAGAGGTGGAGGGACTGGCCCTTTGAAGCCTCAGCAACCATTCTAACAAAAAGAAAAGGTGCTAATTCCAGCAAAGTTATCATCGCTTTGATAGATAAGAGAGGGATCCTTAAGACAACAAGCCTCTCTAAAAAGTTAGAGAGGCTTGTTGTCTTAAGGAAAATATCATTTGTATTTTTCTTTTGAAAATTGAATACATAACAACATATTAGGTGCTGTGTAAGGTTAGTTATTTATACAGCTTAAAAGGGAAGACCGGTTAAATTCCGGCACGGTCCCGCCACTGTGATGGGGAGCAACTTATCAACTACCACTGTTTCTTTTTTGAAATGGGAAGGGATAAGGAGCATTGATCCTAAGTCAGGAGACCTGCCTATTGTGTACGCTTGTACTCTACGTGGATATAGAGAGGGGTGACTAGAATGCATTGTTGAGAAAATCGATTCATCTCAACATTATTTGTAATGCCTTTTAATCTCTCTTTTCCAATAAGAAAAGGGAGATTTTTTATTTTAAAAAAAAGCTCTTTTCAAAAGTTTGTTGTTTTTAAATAAAATAATAAACACGACTGAAGCACTGAGCAGCCTGAATACACGTAGACTCCTGCTTAGAAAAGCGAGAAAGACGAGACCCCACAGGAGCATAGCATTGATGCGGCTCGGCACTCGTCCGCGGAAAGCGAAGTGTATTCAGGCTGCGGGGTAAATAACAACAATTTATACGAAAAGAGCGTAAAAAAACAACGAACTAGGAGTGGAGAATAGAAATGAGCAATGTAAAAAATTCTAATTTAGGATACCCAAGAATCGGCGAAAACAGAGAATGGAAAAAAGCTTTAGAACAGTTTTGGGCTGGCAAGATAGAAAAAGCGGAATTTTTAGAAGCAATTGAAGAGCTTCGTTTAAGCCATTTGAAAAAACAGAAAGAACATGGAATTGATTTAATTCCAGTTGGCGATTTTTCTTTATATGATCATGTATTAGATACAGCAGCAATGTTTGGGCTTGTGCCTAAGCGTTTTGAATACAATGGCGGCAAAGTATCTCTTGAGACATATTTTGAAATTGCCCGTGGAGCGAAAAATGCTGTAGCATCTGAAATGACAAAATGGTTTAATACAAACTACCATTACATTGTTCCGGAATTGAATGATGCGCAGCCAGTACTTGTAGAAAACCGTCCTTTAAGCTTTTATAAAGAGGCAAAAGAAAAGCTTAGTATTAACGGTAAACCAGTTATTTTAGGTCCAATCACTTTTATAAAACTATCAAAAGGATATAAACAAGAGGATTTTGCAGCTATCGTAAATCAATTTGTGCCTTTATATGAAGAAGTTGCAAAGCAGCTTCAAGAAGAAGGAGTAGAGTGGCTGCAAATTGATGAGCCGATTTTATCTACATCCATAACAAAAGAAGAGTTGGCATTATTTAAGCCAGTTTATACAGCATTAACAACAGCTGCGCCAAAACTAAAATTTATTTTGCAAACGTATTTTGAAGCAATCGAGCAATATGAAGAAGTCGTTTCACTACCTGTTCAGGCAATTGGACTTGATTTTGTACATGATGAAGGACAAAATCTTGCAGCATTAAAAGAAAAGGGCTTTCCGGAAGATAAAGTTTTATTTGCTGGGGTTGTAGATGGAAGAAATATTTGGAAAGCTTCTCTTGGAAAAATCTCTTCTCTTTTAGAAGAAATTGGACACATAGTAGGAAAAGATCGTGTTGTTGTACAGCCATCTTGTAGTCTTTTACATGTACCAGTTACTGCTAAGAATGAACAAGAATTAGAGCCAGTATTAAAAGAGGCAATTTCTTTTGCGGATGAAAAATTAGCAGAAGTAGCGATTCTTGCGAAAGGCTTACAGGAAGGGAAAGCTGCGATTCAAAATGAAGTGGACAACAGTGAAAAAGCAATTGCTGCATTGGCAGCATCTTCTCACCGTAATAATGCAGAAGTACAAGAAGCGATTCAAAATATTTCTTCTTACGCTTCCGAAAGATATGCTGGATTTGAAGAACGTTTAGCTCTTCAAGAGAAAGTATTTAACTTGCCCATTTTGCCAACAACAACAATTGGAAGTTTCCCGCAAACTGCAGAAGTTAGAAAGAATCGTTTAAAATGGCGCAAAGGAGAACTTTCCAACGAAGAATATGGAAAATTTATTGAAGAAGAAACAAAAAGATGGATTGACATTCAAGAAAAATTAGAAATAGACGTATTAGTGCATGGTGAATTTGAACGAACAGACATGGTTGAATATTTCGGTGAAAAATTAGCTGGCTTCCAGTTTACAAAATTCGGATGGGTGCAGTCTTATGGTTCACGATGTGTAAAACCGCCTGTGATTTTTGGAGATGTTGCATTCATTGAGCCAATGACAGTGAAAGAAACAGTATACGCACAATCCTTAACAAAGAAGCCAGTAAAAGGAATGCTGACAGGTCCAATTACAATCTTAAACTGGTCTTTCGTACGAAATGACATTTCCAGACAACAAGTAGTAAATCAAATTGCACTTGCGCTCCGCAAAGAAGTGAAAGCGTTGGAACAAAGCGGCATTCGCATGATTCAAGTCGATGAGCCAGCTATCCGCGAAGGGCTTCCATTAAAGGAAAGCAAAAAAGAGGGCTATTTAAATGGTGCAGTATATGCATTTAAATTGTCTGTATCGTGCGTAAAAAATGAAACACAAATTCATACACATATGTGCTATTCAGATTTTAAAAATATTATTAACAGCATTGATGCTTTAGACGTAGATGTCATTTCCATCGAAACATCAAGAAGCCATGGAGAGTTGATTGAAGCGTTTGAAGTAAATGAATATAAAAAAGGGATCGGCCTAGGGGTTTATGATATCCACAGCCCGCGTATTCCAACATTAGAAGAAATCACAAGAAACATCGATCGCGCGTTAAAGGTGCTTGATTCGAAATTGTTTTGGATCAATCCAGACTGCGGATTAAAAACACGCGGAGAATATGAAACAGTTGAAGCATTAAAAGTAATGGTAGAAGCAGCCAAACAAACAAGAGCAAAGCTGCTTGTAACAGAGGGATAAGAGGAGTAATGTAGAAAAGTTTAAGAATGATCGTTTTTAGTCATAATGAAAGGATAATTAGTTCAAGATGAACTAGTTATCCTTTCTTTTTTGTCCATGGAAATATTTATTTCTTCTGTTATATTGTTAAAATAAATAATTAATTTATTTCTTAAGATAGATAACGGTCTAGCTGCAGCGCCTAGCTCTTGTGGAAAATAACCTCATGCCTCTAAAAGTAAAAAACACTTTTTTGAGTCATGAGAACATTTTTCTTCAGAGCTGTTCAAGACGCTTCCGCTTTTCTTACAAAAAGATATTTACAAACAATGGATAAACGTGATATAAATCGTTAAGACAGACTGTAAATGCAGTCAATTATTATAGAAGAATAGGATAAATGGTGAAAAATATGAAGAAAGAAATGTACAAAAAAGTAAAAGATATCGTGTTTATTTTGCTGGGATCCTTTTTATTTGCTTTAGCAGTTAATTTATTTGTTATTCCAAATAAATTTGGAGAAGGCGGCGTCACCGGGATTACAATTATTTTGTTTTACTTATTTCAATGGGGGCCAGGAATTGTTAGTTTTATTCTCAATGGTTTTTTACTTGTAATAGGATATAAATTTTTAGATAAACAGACATGTATTTATACGATAATTGCTGTTATTTTTAATTCATTATTTTTACATGTAACGGAAAACTGGCGTATTGAATCAAATGAGATGGTCATTAATGCTATATTCGGCGGTGTGCTGGCAGGAATTGGCATCGGTATGATTTTAAAAGTGGGCGGAACAACGGCCGGAACAACGATTTTAGCAAAAATTACAAATAAATATCTCGACTGGAATGTCAGCTTTTCTTTATTGTTTTTTGATTTAATTGTTGCTTTTTCTTCTTATTTTATTATAGGACCGGAAAAATTGATGATTACGATTGTGATGTTGTATATCGCAACGAAAGTAATGGAGTTTATTATTGAAGGACTGAATCCGAAGAAGGCTGTCACGATTATTTCAAGTAAACAAAGCGAAATCGCAGAAAAAGTAAATGACATAATGGATCGAGGCGTAACGGTTATGTACGGAAGAGGCTTCTATTCAAAAGATGCGAAAGAAATTCTTTATATTGTCATCAGCAAACAAGAAATGGTTACTTTAAAGAAAATTGTCAAAGAAGTAGACGAAGAAGCATTTATTGCTATTCATGATGTCCGCGATGTATTTGGAAAAGGATTTTTGGAGCTTGCTAAGTAAATAATCTAGTTTAGTAGTAAAACCTCACTTTAATTAGTGGGGTTTATTTTCTATTATATAGAAAATAAGTGATCAGCCTTGTATAGTTAAATAATGTAAGTATCAATGATAGTGGAGAAAGGAATAAATAATTAACATGACTTTTCAAACATATAAAAAAGTAATCGAAAAAAAAGTCCGTTATGACAATAAAGTAGTCGAACATAGTTGTTTATTGCTGCAAGCAGAACCGTATATCGTGCTTTTTCATAAAATCACTGATTCTTTTACAATGACAACAGTGGAAGGAAAGCACCTGACTATTTCTGAAGGCAGTTATACAACTGCTTTTTACTGGAAAGATCGGCCTTATAATGTATATTTGTGGAGAGATAGTGAAGGGAATTATTTAGGCTGCTATTTTAATATAGTGAAAAATACGTATAGGACGGATGCTATCGTCTGTTTTGAAGATTTAATGATAGATGTGCTCGTTTTGCCAAATGGTCAGGTCTTTATTTTAGATGAGGACGAGTTGCCTGAACCGATAGAGCAGTTTGAAAAGGGTCAAGTGCAAAAAGCGTTGACTCACTTAACTACTAATATGGAGATCGTGTTATCTGAAGTTTTTACTGATATAGAGAAGAGTTTTCCGCATGAAAACATGCTATTGTTCCTTAATCAGTAAGTATTGATGAAATAAATTAGGCTGTTTAAAACATAAGAGCCCTCCCGAAAATTTTACGCATCCAATTTTCCACACAATATAATGACCAACAACTTTTAAAACCGAAGATATAGAAGAAATATATGGTAAAATTTATTGAAAAGGAGGGTAATAGAAATGGAAACAAGATGTATCTATCCATACATTTATTTTTTGGGCGACCCAGTTGTGTTTGTATTTGACATAAAAGTAGAAAAATACATAAGACCATCTCAGTTAAGAGAAGCGGGAGATTGTAAAGTTTACGAACTGAAGGATGGAGAGGAGTTTGAGTCATTTGATCATATAGAAGCAACCCCAGTTACTGGCGCTGGCTATTTTATGAGTGAGGAAGGGATTGCTTTTATGACAAAAGAGGTGAACCGGCAAATTAGCCATCATAAAAAAATATCCTCCACAAGCATAAAGGAAGATTTCCATGCCCCTGTCCACCTTGTTGCTTCTGAGTCGACAGCTGGGTCTTTACGTGCTGCCCTCGATTCTCCTAATAAGGTGATTGGTTTATCAGAGTATCTGGCTGTAGGTCCAATCAGAAATTTACATACAGAAAGTGGACAAGCAGAACGGTTTGAATGGCTGTTCGATCACATTAATATGGAAATAAGTGAATTTGACCAGGAGATTCGCTTTACAAATACACTTGTCGAAATAGCAGAAATCTCAAAACATGCTCCTATTTATATTTGGTGTGGCAATAACAATGAAGAACAAACCGCACTCCGTTTTTTTCTTTATCTTTTAGCAGATAAAACAAACGATATTTTTCTTATCCATATTAATGAACACAATGACATTAAACATACTCATATCTCTATGTTTGACGATAAGGAATTAAAGATTCTTTTTGAGTATAAGCAAAAGAAAGGAAGAACTCCACTTTCCAACGAGGAAAAAATCAATTATATCGAAGAATGGATGACGTTGGCAAAGTCAAAGGAAGTACTGCGCATTTGGCAAGAGAACAAAATTGGCAGTGTTTCTGAGCAGTATTTTGATTCTATTATTCTAAAAGTAATTAAAACATTACATGAAAAGCAAGAAAATAAAGAGTTTATTAGAGTCTCTGCCATTATTGGGGAAACGATCGATCAATTGGAGGAATGGAATATATGAGTGATTCTTTTATAGAATACCGCATTCGTGATCTTGTATACAGCGGGATATTAAAGATGAAAGGGATTCCTAAATCGATGCGGCATTATCGCGTAATGCTTTCTGAAGGATAAGAGAGGCTTTACCTGTAAAAAAAGGATATTTTCATGAATGGAAATATCCTTTTTTTAGGATGTGCTTTTTATCTCTATTATTCTTCTAATAGCTCTTTCAGCATTTTCTCTCGATTATGCAAAAAGTATTTCGTAATTTGATAATGATCGGTTTCTTCATACTCCATTTCTTCTATTCTTCCATTGTCAAAGCTAAAAATTGTTGCATTTGGGTAGCCTAATAGAATAGGAGAATGGGTGGCAATAATAAATTGGCATTCACCGGATTCACTTAATTGATGTAAGAGCCGCAAAAAAACTAACTGCCTTTGCGGGGTAGAAAAACAGTTTAATTAAATCTACTTAAATGCCTCCATATCTATTTGAAAACCTCCTTATATGGTAATATAAACCATATGAGGAGGTTTTTTTTGTATAGCATTAATAAAGCATCAGAAATGTTAGGTGTCTTTATATCAACTTTGAGAAGATGGGAAAAAGAAGGGAAATTTAACTCCATTAATACAACGGGTGGTCATCGTAGATACACGATTGAAGAATTAAATAAAATAAAGAAAATTAAACCCAAAGAAGGCAAAATAACCATAGGTTACTGTCGAGTTTCTTCTTCTGATCAAAAAGAAGATTTAAAGAGACAAATTGAAACAGTTTCCACTTTTTGTATCGCTAAAGGTTACACTTTCCGAATCATTGATGACTTAGGGAGTGGGTTGAATTATAACAAAAAAGGTTTAAAAGAACTTATCGCTTTAATTCAAAGTAATAAGGTTGATAGAATAGTGGTTCATTATAAAGATAGACCCATTCGATTTGGTTATGAAATCATAGAACAAATATGTGATTTTCATGAAGTGGAAATCGAAGTGATTAATCATACAGAAGATAAATCGTATGAACAAGAACTGGTTGAAGATATGTTATCCACTATTACTGTTTTCAGCAGCCGTTTATACGGTAGTAGGAGTCATAAGCAAAAAAAGTTAAAAAAAAGCAATGGAAGAAGCACTTGCTGAAAGTGATTGAATGAAATAATTGAACAGAAGGAGGTGAGAAAATGAGTCTAATTTACAATAAAAAGATTCAAGTAATCTTCACAAAAGAAGAAGAGTTGATTCTGGATGGACAAAGTAAAATTTGTAATTGGTTGTACAATCAGCTGCTAGATGCTTGTGAAAAGGATTACAAAGAGAATAATAACTCCCTAAAGCTATTAGAAGGTCGAAATTTACGTGATTACAGTGTGTCTTTAAAAGAAAAGTACCCTTTTTTAAACACTGTATTTTCCTCTGTATTAAAAGAACCTTCGACACGTTTAAAAAAGGCGTATCAAAGTTTCTTTAAGGGAGATACGCGATATCCAAAATTCAGAAGTTGGAAAAAGAAATGGTTTAGTTTAGTGTTTGATGAACCAAATAAAGGGTGGAAAATCCAAAATAATGGTACACAAATTTCCATTTCTTTAGGGAATATTCCTGGTATGGAAACAGAAAAAGGAAAACGAAATCCGTCTATCATAGGAAATCTGAAAGAAAAAATGGAAGTACGAGAAGATGAAATACTGAAGACTTTTAGTCTATGTAAACAACAAGGAAACCATTTTTATGCTGTTTTTACTGTAGAACGATGCACAAAAAAAGAAATGGAATTTAAACAGGTTATGTCTGTTTATCGCAAAGAATATAACCTAGCTAAAAAAGAAAATAGAGAAAAACCACCAAAACCTAAGTTTAAGGAAGAAACAGTAGTGATACCGAAGAATGTTACATGGATAGCACTCGACCCGAATCATAAAAATTTCTTTGTGGGTGTAGACTTTGAAGGGAATTCCATTGAGTTTCAAAAGTTGAAGATGATGAAATACTGGGATCAGACCATTGATCAATTAAAATCACTTCGAGATGCGTGTGAAAAGAGATATCGAAAAAGAAAAACAAAACATGGTAATCCTTTCACAGTACATAGTCCTCGTTGGAATCGATTAAATCATGCGTTAAACATTGCCTATCATAAACGTCGAGAACAAATAAAGACGGCATTATACTCCATTGTGCATACCTTATATCGAAAATATTGATTATCGGTGACTATACTCCAACAAACAGAACAGCTCCTTTTAATCATATGAAAAGAAGTATGCTGAATCAAGAAAAAATGGGAGAATTTCGTAAGGTTTTGGAATGGGTCTCCAGTAAACTAGAAAAATACTACCTGATGGCTAACGAACATAATACAACAAAAGAATGTTGTGTTTGTGGGCATTTAGAGAAAAAGGAACCAAATATCCGAAGTTTTGTTTGTGCATGTTGTGGAACCGAATTGTTGAGAGACAATAATTCCGCCGTAAACATCGGTAAAAAGGTTGGCTATTCATTGGATGTTGTTGCATATAAGCACAAACTAAAAAACTTCACCTATAAAGGAGAAGCGAAATTTGGAAAGAAGATTTTATGGTTAGAAAACAACCATTCATTGCCTTGCTTAGGCTAGTTAGGAGTGTCAAAGGCACGTTTGTACTGACTACACTTATAACGACATGCTTTCCCATTCGAGAGCAAGACAGTGCTCATTTGCACCCTGAAAAAATGTTGTTCTGCCAACAAGACCTTCACGCTGCAATACGGTCTTGATTTGGGGATAAGATGATTACTCAGGCGAGACATTCTAAAAAATCTATCTACTTAGATAGTTTTGATTAGAATGGAAGAGAAAAATCAAAGCGGAGAGTGCAGCTTCTGGCTCATCTAATAAATAGATTGCTTGACCGTTAAAACGGTTTAAAAAAAGGGATAAAAACGATTCTCCATGGGATTGCTTAATGATTTGCCGCCATAATCCCGAAATCCATTTTGGGCTACTTCATCAAGATGTGTAGCAAAATGATAAAAAGATTCTGCTCGCAGAAAAAATCCATTTGAAACTTTCGGCATCCAAGACAAACGAATATACTCCCCTAAATCAAAGTGGGAGGAATGAACATCATAATAATTATTCTTGCTGCCACCAGCAGTATGAAAGCCACATTTATCGGCAATGGCTTCTAAAAGAGTCGATTTTCCAGAGCCATTTTCTCCGACAAAAAAAGTAACATTGCTTTTAAAATCTATTGATTGAAAATTTTTGATAGTTGGGATGGAGAAAGAGTATTGTTCATATGTAGGGATATTTTCTTTTATCAAACTAATTCTTTTTAAAAACATCGTATCACCTGCATTTCTTTATTTGTAAGAAGCAGCTAAATCGGAATTTAGCTGAGAATCTTTTCTTTTTTTATGCTCACTATGATAGTAAAAAAATCTTTGATCCTGTCAATATCAAATGGCTTGATTTCTTTTTCTTACTTCCTCAATCGTATTTATAAACTTGTGTTCTGCTACTCCAAGGTAGGAATCCGATCGACGGATATAAACGATATCAATATTTTTATAAGGTTCAGGGAGTGGAAATAGTCGAACTAGTCCCTCTTTTTCAAATTTCTCTACCAAAGTTCGTGACATAGCCGTAATACCAAGACCAGCAATAACCGTACCCATAATGGTTTCAAGTGTACCAAATTCCATTATTCTTGGTGTTGCCATCTGTTCTTCTTTTAGCCAATGTTGTAAGTTTTCTCTATATTGACATCCTTTATTAAATAAAATAAACGGTAAGTGTAGTAATTCTTTGCCAGATTGAACATTTTTAGATTCTTCTCGACTGGTACCACAAACAAGTACAACCTCTTCCTCAAATGCAGGAACTTGATCAAGTAATGGTTCATTGACTGGCTTCGCTACGAACGCTCCATCTAATTGATACGTTAGAACTTTTTCTATTAATTGTCTACTTACTCCCGATACAAGTGTTATATCCACCTTTTTATATTTGCCATAATATAAAGACAGAATATCAGGAAACCCTGCTACTGTTTCGACCAATCCAATGCGTAGCGACCCGACAGGATCATCTTCATCCTGGAATGCTTTATTTATTTCACTCATCAACCTCATCAGTTGTTCCCCATACTTTAAAAGTTTCTTTCCTTCCACATTTAATGTCATTCCACGTCGATGGCGATGAAATAATGGCTTCCCAATTTTCCCTTCAAGAGAACGGATACGTGCAGTTACATTCGGCTGGACATAACCTAATTTATTAGCAGCAAGACTTACACTGCCATGTTCTGCAACAGCCATAAAAATTCGTATATCTTCAACATCCATGATTATCTTTTACTCCTTATCAACTAAACTAGTTTATATAAAACAGGTATCACAATTAATGATATCTACTATAACTTATCATTATTTTACAAGATATTATTGTCAAGATAAAATAATGACCGTCATATAAGGTTACTTATAGGTTAATAAAAATGAGAGCTGATTCTAAAAAGTCATATTTAATCGTATTTGAAATTGATAAGTTTATGTATAAAATTCACATAAAAGGGGATCTGTAGTGTTTTATCTATTATTATTTCTCGCAATTATTTTAGAAGTTATCGCAGTATTTTTTCTCAATATTACGGATGGATTTACGAAATTTGTTCCAACTGTTTTAGCTATAATATTTTACTGTTCCTCTCTTACTGCTTATATCCTGCTTAATGCTAGAGGTGAAGCAGGAGTAGCTAGCGCCTTATATGCTGGAGGCGCAACGGTACTTGTTGTTATTACTGGTGTTGTTTTCTTTGGTGAATCTATTTCCTTATCTAAAATACACGGAACCTGTTTTATTATTATTGGTTCCGCTGTGCTCAACTTGAAAGAAAATTCTAAAGAAAGGGGCATTAAATAGTGGGCTATGTATTTTTAACAATCAGTTTGATTTTAGGTGTTTCAAGTCAAATGTGTGTAAAATTATCAAAAGGATTTAAAGTCCTTCTTCCAACAATAGGGGCATTCCTGCTATTGATTGTTTGTATTTATTTTGTTTCTTTAACGACAAAATATTTTGAAATGGGTGTAGTTTTTGCTATATGGGCAGGATTGACAGTTGCTAGTACTACATTGTTAGGTATATACATATTTAAAGAATCAAAAAGCACGAGAAAGCTAGTTTCTGTAGCTCTTATCATTATTGGTGTTGTGATATTGAAGGCTTTTTAATATAAAGATAAATTGGCACTTATTTTTTGCTGCAGCTAGATCGGAATCTAGCTGCAGCTTATTTTTTATGCCCACCCAATAAGGTTGCTCGCTGTAATGCCGTGCCGCCAGGTGTATAGGAAACAGCACGCAATAGAGAAGCGGGGCCGTAGCGATTGCGAATGCTGTCTACGACATAACCGATTTTTCTTTTTTTCCAGCCGTTTGTGTCAAATAAATCAAGCTGCATTTCGTAGTCGTTTTCTAATTTTGTAATGGAAATGGATAGTTGTCTAACGGTTTGCCCATTATAGTTTTCTTTAAATAACTCTAGGCAAACACGATAGATATCCATTGTAATATTTGTTGGGGTTTCAATCGTTCTGGAACGGTGAAATCCGCCGCCAAATTCATGTTTGCTGTAAGAAACGCCTAAGCTAATCGTTCTGCCTGCATGATGTTTCGTCCGGGCTCTTTTTGCCACTTCTTCACACATTTCTAACATAACGGATTTAATTTCTCTTTCTTCTTTATAATCGCGCAGGAGAATTTGGCTTTTTCCGTAGCTGATTTGTCCTTGCATAATCGGAGCGCCAATTTCTGAAAGATCAATTCCCCATGCATGGTGATAGATCTGATTTCCCATAATGCCAAATTTATTTTCCAGCAGCTTTAAATCATAGCGGGCAAGCTGCCCAATGGAGAAAATCCCCATGCTATTTAATGTTTTTTCCACTCGTCTGCCGATTCCCCACATTTCGCGCAAAGGAGAAATCGGCCAAAGTTTTTCTGGAATATCTTCATATGTCCAAGTACTGATGCCAGTAGGCGACTTTTTTGCTGCTAAATCAAGGCAAAGCTTTGCCATCAACATATTTGGACCGATGCCAATGGTACAAGGAAGACCGAAATCGAGCATAATATCGTTTTGAATTTGCTTCGCGATTTCTTCCGGTGTTCCCAAAATTTTCTCCAAACCACCTACATCGAGAAAACTCTCATCGACTGAATAGATATGGACAGCAGATGGTGGCGCATATCGAAAAAATAATTTCGTAATTTCCGTCGATACACGGACAAATAATCCCATTCGCGGGTTGCACACTTCAATTCTTGGGTCATCAGGAATCTCAAATAAACGAGATCCCGTTTTAATATGAAAATCTTTTTTCATGGCAGGAGATGCTGCTAAAACGACACTGCCTTGCCGGTCGGTGTTGCCGACGACAACAAGGTGGCAAGTGAGAGGATCTAATCCTTTATCGACAGCGATAATGCTTGCGTAAAAACTTTTCATATCCACGCAAAGAATAGATCGTTTTGGAAATTGTTTATAGTCAAACACTGTAGTCTCCTTTTAATTTTTTTGTATGTTTACTAAGGTGCGAAAAGGAATATAGTGAATGTTATTGTTTGTATCTTGGATGCGAAGCTCCTGTTTTATATGGTCGATATAGACAGTTCTTCCAGTTATTCTTTTTATTGCTCCATGTTTAAAAATGTCATAGTGAACGGTCCAATTGTACTCCATGCCTTCTAGGATAAGGAGCTCCATTTCTTGAATTTGACTTTCATCTAAAATAGGCTGTGTTATTTTTTTATCTTCTTTTAAAGCTTCCTTTATGCTTTGAACATGTTCTGGAAGCATCATTGCTGTCCATTTTATTGATCCTCTGTCTCGAATCATAACCATCATCTCCTTACATCTGTTTTCATCTTATCAGAACATTTGTTCGTAATCAAGAAGAGGGATAAAAGTTTTACAGAGAAGAATTTTCCATTCTATATCAGAATTGGTTAACGGATATTGTTTCCAAATGAAGCGGAAATATAAGACATAAATGCAGGGGAGATAAAAGCAGAACTGGCAGCTAGTCTATTTTTTTTAAAGCCTTAACACTTAACAAATAGAGCAATTAAGGTATAATAGTATTTGGTGAAAAAAATCTCTTCAATAGATAAAATGGGTATATCTAGTGAACATTTTATTGAAATAATTGAAGAAAGCATACATAGTTATTTATAATAGATAATTGAAATTGTAAAATCAGAAAGAGAGTGTTCATTATGGGTCGTAAATGGAACAATATTAAAGAGAAAAAAGCGTCAAAGGATGCGAATACGAGTCGTATTTATGCAAAATTTGGCCGCGAAATTTATGTGGCAGCGAAACAAGGAGAACCAGATCCAGAATCCAATCAAGCGTTAAAAGTAGTTCTTGAGCGCGCTAAAACATATAGTGTCCCAAAAGCAATTATTGATCGTGCGATTGAAAAAGCAAAAGGCGGTTCAGAAGAAACATACGATGAGCTTCGTTATGAAGGATTTGGACCAAGTGGATCAATGGTGATTGTGGATGCATTAACGAATAACGTAAACCGAACTGCTTCAGATGTTCGTGCAGCTTTCGGAAAAAATGGCGGAAATATGGGTGTGAGCGGATCCGTTTCTTATATGTTTGATGCTACTGCTGTAATCGGTGTAGAAGGTAAAACAGAAGAAGAAGTGTTAGAGCTATTAATGGAAGCGGATGTAGACGTACGTGATATTCTTGAAGAAGAAGATGCAGTAATTGTCTATGCCGAGCCAGATCAGTTCCACGCCGTACAAGAAGCATTTAAAAGTGCAGGTGTGACAGAATTCACAGTTGCTGAGTTGACAATGCTTGCCCAAAACGATGTAACACTAGATGGAGATGCACAAGCACAGTTTGAAAAAATGATTGATGTATTAGAAGATTTAGAAGACGTTCGCCAAGTGTATCATAATGTTGATTTAGGGGAATAAGATCGACGAATGTTTATATTGTCAAATTTTTGACGGAATCCTTAAAGTTTTGATTTATTCGATAAATGCTCCTCTCATGGATAAAATGAATTTTATCATGAGAGGAGCATTTTTTTAGGTGGCTTTTTGTTTATCTTGCTAAAAAATAGTCGGATATCTATGTCCGACTATTGGTATTTAATGTTTCATTATTTGTTTTTTTGGGTCTAGGGATGTGCCAACCATATATTAATGACAGCATTCTTAAAGAAACGATTAAAAGAAATAATATATAGATTTCTAATTTAGTTGAAGCTATTTGATTGCTAATAATGATTCCGGTTAAAATGGTCCAAAATGCATATAAATCATATTTAAAAACAAAAGGCTGCCTCTTGGATAAAGCATCTCTTATAATTCCTCCACCTACTCCAGTTAATAAAGCGGATGTAATGATAGCGCTTGAAGGAAGATTTAGCTCTTTTGCAAATAATGAACCTTGAATCGCAAAAGCGGCTAATCCAATGGCATCTAATAACCCAAATGAAAGTTCCCAATGTTTCCACTTTGTTAGTTTATGAATAGGAAGAACATATATTAAAGTGATGAGAAAAAAAGTAATGAAAAATAGCTTTCCTTGGCTCCAAAGGGTTGTTCCAGGAGCACCAATAAGCAAATTGCGTAAAGCTCCTCCTCCAAAGGCTGTAATGAAGCCTAAAGCATAGTAACCGATTAAGTCATAATCTTCTTCAGATGCAATAATTGCTCCACTTAATGCAAAAGCAATCGTTCCAATGATGTTAAAAATCTCCCAAGACATAATTACTGTTTACACCTACATTCATTAAGTTTAAAAATAGTATTGTCACTACCGATAAGTATTGTAACATCTTTTACTAGGAAGGTGTAAAAAAAGTATCATTCATTTAAAAATAATTAGGTGAATAAATGATACTATTACAATTATTTAGAACAAATATAAAGACTAAAAGATAAATGACTAAATTAACTTAACGATCACACCATGCTTTCAGTATAGAGTCCAGCTGCTGAAGCGATTTTTCCGATTTTGTTTTCGCATCTTCCAGCCAAGACTGATGTCTACTGTGCTGACTCATCCGATTAGCAATCATTCTTTTCACTTCATCTGGATTCGGGCCTCCTGGCAGCGAACGAACATGAACAAAATAATCAGCATCAAGTGACTGCCGAAGTTTTGCCTCATCCAGTAACAGCGGTTTGCCAATAACCTCTACTGCAGCTTTATTGACATGAGATAGAGTGATTTGGTATGGGGAGATATGTTGAGTTATTGCGTTTTTCACAACGATACTTGCAATATGGTGTGCTTTACGGAAGGAAAGTTTATCCGTTCTTACGAGAGTATCCGCTAATTCAGTAATAGTAGCGAAACTAAAGGCAGCCCGCTTACGAAGATTTTCTTTATTCACCTTCACCGTTCCGATTACGCAGCCTATCAGCCGGCATAATTTGTCCAATAGCTCCAAGCTTCTCCAAGCGTATGGCTGCATATCATCTTCTGTATCGACAATGTCGCCAAAAGGAGTGTTGTGAAGCATGGTAAGTACGGTTTTTGTATTGCCTACACAGCTCGATAATAGTGATCGAATATGCTCGAAAGACACTGGATTGCGTTTTTGCGGCATAATGGAGCTTATTTGCACATAAGGATCGGCAACCGTTAATACTCCGAACTCTTGTGTGCTCCAAACAAGCAGATCTTGAACAAAACGCCCGAGGGTAATGGCCGTAATTTGAGTGGCAGTCATAACCTCCGCAATATAATCAGCTCCTGCAATCGCATCATAGGAATTTTCCACTAATCCATCAAATCCAAGTAATTCCATCATCCGTTCCCGATTGATAGGGAAGCCAGAAGTGGTAAAAGCAGCTGCACCCATTGGACTTTGGTTGCAATGTTTATATGCTAGCATAAATCGTTGGATATCCCGATTTAAGCTATCAACAACTGCCATAATATAATGGCCGAGTGTTGTAGGCTGTGCCTGCTGTGTGTGCGTATATCCAATCATAAGGGTATCAGCGTGTTCTTGAGCAAAGTGGAGTAATAGTTTTTTTAAAGATAAGATGGAAGAAATGGCAATCTGCATTTTTTGGCGCAGCGTCAGGCGAAACATCGTGATGCACATATCGTTGCGGCTTCGGGCAATATGGAGATTTCCAGCAATATCTCCAGCTTTTTGCAGCAGCTCACCTTCTATTTGAAAAAATAAATCCTCTACTTCAGCAGTATAATGAGAGGTGCGAATAGAATGTAAATCTAAGCTTCTAAGAGCCTCAGCAATCTGTTTTCCTTCCTCAAACGAAATCAAGTGCCGCTCGTGCAGCATAATGAGCTGCGCTTTATTAATGGCCATCATCGGATCAAGCAAATGGAGTTTCGCGTTGTCATAGGAAGGTTGAAGCACAACTTCTGTGTATGTTTTTCCTGGAAAAGTATAACCTTCCTTTTGAAAAATTTGGTCACTGTGCTTGATTTCTTCATCGTTTATTGATTGCTTATTCGAGGTTCCCATTGCATCTTCCCCCTTAATTTTTTCTATTATTAATAAAATAGCAGTGCATTCCAGTTGTTATCTGAGTAATTAACGTGTAATGTTTTCATTTCATCTTATTCCATTTGCCTGAATAACGTCATGTATTTATTTAGAATATAGTGTTCTGAAGTAGCTTAGAAAATCTGTATAATAATTGTAAAAATCAAAATGAAAAAATAGGAGGAAAAATTAACCGTTAAATATACATTATAATTAGAAATGAGGAATGAAATTGTTACATTTTATTGGATGTGGAAGTGCTTTTAATACGCAATTAGGAAACAATGCAGCATTTATCAAAAAAGGGAATAGCTTATTTTTAATTGATTGTGGCAGTAGTACATTCGAAAGGTTTCAGAGAAGCGGCTTGTTAAAGGGTGTCGAGCAAGTATACATACTTTTGACACACACTCATCCAGATCACGTTGGCTCTTTAGGCGACTTGATATTCTTTGGATATTATGTAATGGGGAATTTGGCAGAACCAAGCGTAACGGTGCTTGCTCCTAATAAATTAAAAATTCAACACCTATTAAAAGGAATGGGAGTAGAAGAAAACATTTATACATTCATTCCATTTGAAAAGAACGGAAGAATTCGCTGTAATGATTTCCATTTACAGTATGAAGCTGTTTCTGTTACACATGTAAAAGAATTAAGTTGTTTTGGCTATATTATTCATTTTGAGAATAAGACCATTTATTACAGTGGAGATGCTAATAGCATCCCACCAGAAATTTTAGATAGGCTTCATGATGGTGAATTTGACTTTTTTTATCAAGATACTTGCAAAGCCGATTATAAGGGGAACGTCCATTTATCATTAAGAAAATTAAATGAATTAGTGACGCAAGAGTTTAGAGATAAAGTTTATTGTATGCATTTAGATGAAGGATTCAAAAAAGCAGAAGCAAATAAGTTGGGGTTTCATGTAGTAAAATCGATCATTTAATATTAAAAAAGTAAATCCTTCCTAAAATTTATGCAAGTAATATTTTAATACTGAATGGAAAGAATAAAGTGGACAAACGAATTGTCAATCTTTAAAGGGAGGAAAAAAGATAATGACAAAAGTACAAGATGTAATGACAAAAGATGTAAAAGTATGTACACCACATGAGCCTCTGACAGCTGCAGCAAAAATTATGCGTGATATTAATTGTGGTTCCGTACCGGTTTGTGAAGGGAAAAAAGTGGTGGGAATGATCACGGATCGTGATATTGTCATCAAATGTGTAGCTGATGGAAAAGACTGCAGCACCGTTCATTGTCATGATTGTATGACTTCGGATGTTATTACCTGTTCGCCGGATACAGATGCACATGAATGTGCCCGTATGATGGCTGACCAGCAAATCCGCCGTATTCCTGTGGTCGAAAATGGAGAATTAGTTGGAATTTGTGCGATTGGTGACTTGGCAACCGTTGATATTCATATTAATGAAGCCGGGGATGCGTTAAGTCATATTTCTCAACAGCTTCATTAATTTTATACAATACATTTAGGAGGCAATATAATGGGAAGAGCAAACAATCAAGTATCATCGGGCAATAAAAATTCATTACCTCAAACTCCAAAAAACTTAAAAATAGCACCGAATCATGTTGATGAAGAGTTTTCTCGTGAACTAGGTGAAAAAGAGAAAATAAAAGCCCCAAGACCTCAATAAAAATATGTACCAACGCAATATCAATATTAATTTTAGGGTTGCCGATTACAGGTGATCCTTTTTTTGTTAAAATTTTTTTAGTTATACATAAGCTCAACCTGAAATATTAAGAAAATCTTAAGATTTTTCATCCGAGAATGTTAAGATTTTCCCATTATGATATAAACAGAGAAAAGATAGAAGAAAGCAGGGGAAACATGGAGAAGTTAAATGTATTAGTCGTGGATGATGAAAAAGAAATCCGCGATGCGATTGAAATTTATTTAAAAAACGAAGGAGTCACCGTATTAAAAGCGAAAGATGGAATCGAGGCGTTGGAATTAATCCATGAACAAGAAATCCATCTCATCATTTTAGATATCATGATGCCGAGGCTGGACGGTATTGCAGCTACTTATAAAATACGGGAAGAAAAAAACATCCCTATAATTATGTTAAGTGCAAAAAGTGAAGATACGGATAAAATATTAGGCTTGCAAGTTGGCGCAGATGATTATGTCACGAAACCATTTAATCCGATGGAGCTTGTTGCCCGGGTAAAATCACAGCTGAGAAGGTATGTGACATTCGGCACATTCGAAGGCATCAATAAAGTCATTGATTTAAACGGACTGACATTAGATGCAGAAGCAAAAGAAGTAAAGGTGAATGGAGAGCCGGTAAAGCTCACACCAATTGAATATAAGGTTGTCGAGCTGTTGATCCAACATGCAGGACGCGTATTTTCCATTGAGGAGATTTATGAAAGAGTATGGAAAGAACCGAGTTATCATGCCGAAAATACAGTTGCCGTACATATTCGCAAAATTAGAGAAAAAATCGAAATTGATCCAAAAAATCCAAGATATTTAAAGGTGGTGTGGGGCATTGGCTACAAGATGGAAAAATAGCATTGGTTTTGTCGTTTGGACTCTCTTATTTACAATTGGAGTAAGCGGTTTATTCACGATTTACATATTAGTGAAGGATTATCGGTATAAAGATTATTTCAACACACCGCAATTTAAGCGAGTAGTTGATCAATTTGCCGAGTATTTAAGTGACTTTGAATTATACAGCATTCCGTTGGAAGACGCGAAAAAATTAATAAAAGTGACAGGTGAAGAAATTAATGAGCACCGCTATCGATATGGAAAGCTAGATGACCAGGTTGCTAATATAAAAGAACAGTATAAACAGCAAATTGCAGAAGCTTATGCAGAGGAAAATGAAAAGCAAGCAGATGCATATATAGCAGAAAGAGATGAAAAAATTGCTGATATTAAGGAGAATTTTGAAAGCGATGAGCATGTAAAATCAAAAGTAATAAAAGAAAAAATAGAAAAATTAGAAAGTTATTATAGTGAAAAAGAATCATACCGTATAGATTACTACGTAAACATGGAAGGATTTAGCTATTATTTTAAAAATGATAAAACAGGGAAAGTATATACGAATTTAACGCCTTCTGAACAAAAACCTGGAAAGAATGTGATGAATACAAAAAATATGCTGTTTCATACAGACTATACGGTAACAAGTAATGGTTTTATTGATGATAGATTTATCGATTATGTGCAGCTGGACGATTTAATAACAATAGATAAGCCTGGAAGGTTTGAAGGGGAAATTGGTGTATCCCAATCTTTATCCACTTCTAGTGTTCTTATGGAGGCGTACAATCAGTATAAGCAGGAGCAATTTATTTTATTTGTGTATTCGTTATCAAGTATGGCAACACTTATTATCGCTTTTATTATCGGGAAAAAATCTAGAGTAATAACAAAAGTAAGTGAAAGCTGCAAATCTCTTTATCAAAAAATCCCAATTGATATATGTGTTTTATTTTTCATCACAACGATTGTGTGTACGGGTTTCTGCATTTACGGAATAACTACTGAATTAGAATATATATTCGATACTTTATTTCTACAGGATATTATCATATTTCTTCTCATCGGAGCGTTTTGTTGGGGATTAACGATTATTCAAGGAAAAATACTATTATCAGCATGTAGAGATTGGAAGCAATTAAAAAAAGAGTGGAGTAAAGCGCTGGTAAGTAAAACTATTTCTATCTTAATCTTGCTCTGCAAAAAAACAGTCCATCGTGTAAGAGAAGCATTTTTAAATCAAAGTGTCGGCAGGCAATTATTTATGATGTTAACAACTATTTTCGGGTTAGGCCTTTTAGCAACATTGTCAGTAGTGGAACCGGATTTTATCTTTATATATATCCTTATCCTTATCATTATAGGTTTCCCATTAGCCATGACCTTAGTAAAAAAAATCGACTATTTTAATAGAATCGTACTGAAAACAAATGAACTTGCAGCAGGGAAATTAGGACCGGATCTCGAAGTGTCCGGGAAAACAGTATTCGCACAATTAGCAGGCAATATGAATGTATTAACGGAAGCAGTAAAAACATCCCAAAGTGAACAAGCAAAAAGCGAACGGCTGAAAACAGAATTAATTACAAATGTCAGCCATGATCTTAGAACGCCTTTGACTTCAATCATTACGTATACACAGCTACTAAAATCGGGGTCTGTCACAAGTGAAGATCAGGTGAGTTATCTTGAAATTATTGACCGGAAATCGAAGCGGTTAAAGGTGCTGATTGATGATTTATTTGAAGTGTCGAAAATGGCAAGCGGCAATATTGAGCTGAAAAAAGAAAAAGTCGATGTTGTGCAACTATTGCAGCAGGCATTGGCAGAATACGATGAAGGCATCAACGAATCTACTTTACAGTTCCGAGTAACTCACAAAGAGAAGCCAGTGTATGCCTTTGTTGATGGTCAAAAAATATGGCGGGTTTTTGAAAATTTAATCGGCAATATTTTAAAGTATTCCCTAGAGCATTCCCGTGTTTATATCTCAATTGAAAAATTAGACAATCAAGCAGTCATTACCTTTAAAAATATTTCAAAATATGAACTAAGCGGCAACAGTGAAGAGCTGCATGAACGATTTAAGCGAGGAGATACATCCCGCCATACAGAAGGGTCAGGCCTTGGGCTTGCCATTGCCAAGTCCATTGTCGAACTTCATGATGGGATATTTACGATGGAAACAGATGGAGATTTGTTTAAAGTAAGCATTTCGTTAAAAGAGGAGTAAGGAGAAAGGAGCAAATAATGGAGAGTCAAACGGATATTTCAAAAATATTTCCCTTATTTTATCAACGCTTATTTCAAATAAGCTACTCCATCACAAGAGATCGGCATTTAGCAGAAGACGTTGTTCAAGAAACATTCATCAAAGCTATGAAAAAAATGGGAAGCATAGAGGATGAGAAAAAGATAGGCGCCTGGTTATCTGTAACGGCAACAAGAACAGCGATTGACTTTGTCCGGAAAGAGCGAAAAAAGCAAGGTGTCTTGATGGAGAAAGATATGCTTGATTGTTTCGGAAAAACGGAAAAGCAGCATGTAGAAGACAAAGTGGAAGCCGACCTATTTTTCGATCGAATAAATGATGCAATTGGACGGATGAATAAAGAATATCAGAAAGTATTTTTATTAAAAATAAAACATGGCTTAAAAGAGAATGAAATTGCCGAAATCCTTGGCATTAAACATTGCACTGTAAAAACAAGAATTTACAGAGCAAGAAAACAGTTGAAAATGCAATTTTTAAATGAAGTGCAAGTATAATATGTAAAAAAGTGGTGTCCTATTTGGGAAGTAGTTCAGATAATGTGGAGAAAATGTAAAATAACAGTGAAAAATCAAATATTAGTATATTTAGCATACAAAAACGTTTGGGATAAACCCAAGCGTTTTTGATAAAAATTATATTGGTTTGTTAAATGAAGACCATTACCTTGAAGGTTACTATTGAACTTCAATTACAAAGGCATAACTTGAACTTCCTTTTTCCCATCTTGCAGAAACATCGTACAAATACACACCTTTTTCTTTTGGCAATAGTATTACGTTATCACTTAATGGAACATTTTCGGTTTTTTCATTGGTAAGCCATCTATTTACTCCTAATGTATTTTCTTTAGGCTTATTTTCGAATTCTATTTTCAATTGGGATTGTGGTGATACGACCACAGGTTTTAGTTCTTGATGTTTAATGATTTCCGGTGGAGAACTAGTATCAGCACAAACTGAATTAAATAGTCCATCCCAACAATACGAACCTTGTGCTACTTCCACCTTTTTATCTCCGACAGTTATGATTGGTGAAGGTGGTTTAGTGCTAGATAGCCCAATAATAAAATATACTCCAATAGATACTACACCTATTATTAATATAGAAATCAAAAACTTTCGCATACATCCCCCTCGTGTTAATTTTTACTTAGCTAATCTTTTAAGTAATCTATCTATTATATTAACATATAATTACAATTTACTTTTCGTCATTTTAAATCAGAGGTAGAATTAGCAATTAATTAAACAACCCAAATGCCAAGATGGCAATTGTAGTTGTCATACTGATATTTCGTATGTTATTTGCTATATGTTTTTAAATGATAAAAGTTATTAATTGTTAATATAACTAGGGTTGGAAAAGACTAAATCATAATGCGATTTGGTCTTACAGTTGATATGCTTTCTAATGTTTCTCTACAAAAAATGCTTACTTTTAGGGACACCACTTTTCTGTTTATAGAGCAGCTTTAATCACTTTTTTATAATAGAAAACAGACAGGATACCAAAGATAGAGTAAAGTGCTGTATATAGCACCATGACAATAATCATTGGCGTCCATAATTCGGTGCCGAAGAAAAACCAGCCGGATTGTACGGCGAAATAGCTGTGAAGCAGTCCAACGACCAACGGAATTCCAAAGTTAAAAAGCTGCTTGCCTTGAATTCCTTTCAGTAAATCACCTTGTGTATAACCTAATTTTCGTAAAATCGTATAATTGTATTTTTCGTCTTCGCCTTCATCCATTTGTTTAAAATAGAGGATGCATCCAGATGTAACCAGGAAAGCAAGTCCTAAAAAGGCAACGATAAACATTGTCAGTCCCATCATTCTTTTTTGATGGTTTAGCATATCGAGGCGGGAATGGTTGCTTTCATCAAGTGCCAGCGCATGAAACGTTTGATTGGCTTTTTCCATTTTTGTTTCGTCTTGTAAATCAATGCCGATATAGGTAGTAGATTTCATTTGTATATTTTTATCAATATTATCAGCCAGCGTGTGGAAAACAGTTTGATCGACGATGGCTGTAGGCAGCCCGCCGCTTGTGAAATTAAAGGAAACGACTGTGTTTTTATTCAACCCTAAATAGTTAAGGGGAATAAATCCTTTTTTATGATTGAATGTAACAATTCCTTTATCTTTAAAGCCCATAAAACGCTGTAGTGCGTCATTTACGCCTGTAAAAAGGACTTCCTCTTTTCCTACTTCCACTCCTTTGACACTGTTTTCGCTCACAACAGCAATCGGCATATTGCTCATATCCTGCGTCATTCCTTTTGGTTCAGAAGCGAGGATTTTCTTTAAATCAGTACTCACCTGAATAACGGGAATGATTGTTTCTTTGGATGATATATTTTTATCTGCTAATGTTTGCTTAAAGGTATCGGCTGTTTTTGTTTCATTGAAAGCAAACTGGTTCGGAATACTCTTTTTTGCTGATTGCTCTGCAGAATAAAAGGTAATGTAGCTTAACGACAATAAGGCAATAGCAAGAGCAGAGACAGTTGTAATAATCGTTAATAAAAGCGCATTTGATTTCATTCGGAACATAATCGTAGAAAGGGAAAGCACTTCATTGATGTTCAAATAGCCGTTTTTGCTTTTTCTAATAATATTAGAAATAAAGCTGACAGATCCTTTATAGACAAGATAAGTTCCAATAATAACAGACGCTAAAATGACAACCATTGCCATAAACAATTCATTCATCGTAGTGAAATCTCCATCAAATAGTCTGGAGGAAATATAATAGCCGACAATAACAAGAATAATACCAACAATACCCATCAATATTTCCCAAATAGATAATTTTTTTACTCTGCCTTCCGATGAAGATTTCACTCTAAATAAAGCTAAAATCGTTTGTCGTTTAATGAAGGCGTAATTCATCAACATGATAAAAACATAAATTGCACAAAAAACAAGTATCGTTTGAACAAGTGCCTGTGATGAAAAATGTAATGTTGCAATTCCTTTAACGCCTGTTATTTTAAATAAAATTAAGATAACAAATTTCGAAAAAGAAAAGCCGATAAAAGTTCCAATCAGCAAGGAGCCAAAATATAAGATAATATTTTCTGTAATAAGGATTCGGAATATGCGATTTTTCGTCATTCCAATTAGCTGGAATAGTCCAATTTCTTTGCTGCGGCGTTTAATAAAAATCGTATTCGCATAAAACAGAAAGATACCGACGATCGCAACTAATAAAATCGAAGCAGAACGAATGGCAGCGCCTCCTTTTAATGAACCTTTCGTTGCATCCATGGACGGATCATATTGTAAGGTCACAAAAGCGAAATACAAGGATACACTAAAAATAAGGGCAAATACATAAAGATAATAATTTTTGATATTCTTTTTTAAATTTCGCAGGATAAGCTGATTAATGTTCATATTGCACCCCGCTTAACACACCTTGTGTTTTCATAATATCTTGGAAGAAGCTTTGTCTTTCTTGTTCGCCTTTATTTAATTGTGTATAAATTTGCCCATCCTTTATAAAAATGACTCTGCTTGAGTAGCTCGCTGCAGCTGGGTCATGAGTAACCATGACAATTGTTGCTTTGCGATTTTGGTTTAAAAGCTTAAGTTTATTTAATAAATCGGAAGCAGATTTAGAATCAAGTGCTCCTGTTGGTTCATCGGCAAAAATAATGCTCGGTTCATGAATGAAAGCTCTTGCAGCGGATGTTCGCTGTTTTTGTCCGCCGGAAATTTCATTTGGATATTTATCTTTTAACTCGTAAATGCCAAGTTCTTTCGCAAGCGTATTAAATTTTTCCTCTGCTTCTTTTTTCGGCACATTGGAAATAGATAAAGGAAGAAGAATATTTTCTTTTACCGTCAAAGTATCCAATAAATTATAATCTTGAAAGATAAAGCCAAGATGGTTTTTGCGAAACGTAGCTAATTGTTTTTCTTTCATGCCTGTAATTTCTTTGTTTTCAATTTTGATCGTACCGTTTGTGACTTTATCAATAGAAGAGAGCACATTTAAGAAAGTGGTTTTACCAGAACCAGATGCTCCCATAATGCTGACAAATTCGCCTTTTTGAATACGAAGATCCAATCCCTTTAACACTTCTTGCCTATTAAACTTATTTCCATAGCTTTTATGAATTTTATTTGCTTCTAAAATAGTCATTTTTGACAACTCCTTTATTTGATACGTTTATTATAAAAAGATATGGTGATTAATTCCTTCGATTAGCCGAACAAATAAAGGAAGCATGTGACAAAATTGTCACATGCTTTGTCACTGCCAGCTGTTTGTTTCCCATTACTTGATGTTAAGAAGTACAAAATCATTTTTTTTCGGAAAGGTTAACGTAAAGGTTGTTCCTTTTTTCGGCATGGATTCCACTTCTAGATGAATAAGCAAGGAATCTGCCACTTTTTTTGTTAAATACAATCCCATGCCGGTCGCGTGATTGTTCATATGATTTGTTGTGGAGGTAAAGCCTTTATCAAAAATGCGGGGAAGATCTTTAGCATCAATGCCAATTCCGCTGTCTTTGATTTGCAATACACTATTTTCACCTTTTTGACAGCTGCATATGATAATGTCAGATGCTTCGCAGTACTTTACTGCATTGGATAAAAGTTGTCTAATGATAAAAGCAAGCCACTTGCTGTCGCTAAGGACTTCAGTTGCTTCTAACTCTACATCAAAACCAATTCCTTTTTGAATGCACCACGATTGTAATGTTTTAATTTCATCGAAAATAATTGCTTCTATATTTGTTTTTTCGATATACAAATCATTTTGCATAAATGGGATTCTTTTTTGATGAAGCTGCTGATCAAGCAAAAGGTGAATTCGAAGCCACTCATAGGTTAACTGCGCTTTTATTGGTTCATTTTCCAGGCGGTCGATCATTAAATGAAGGGCAGTTAATGGTGTCTTCACCTCATGTATCCAGGCTAATAGTTCATCTTTTTCTTCTTCCAGCATAATTAAATTTTGCTGCGCTTCTTTTTTTAACAGTTCTGTTTGATTTTTAATGCTCTTTTCAATAATTTTTTCGAAAGGGCTTTCAGGATCTGCAACGCTTGTTAAATCAAGATTATCTTCCCTTTCTGCTAAACTTTTATAAAATGCCGTTTCTTTTTGATAGCGCAGCAGTAAAAAAACAACGAGAAAAAGCAAGGCTAAAAAAGATATGTATAGCATGGAATGAAAGGAAAGCCTCTGATCCATACTTGCGATAAAAAGACTTAATAGTTGTAAAAATAGAATAAACAAAATCCAGCTTCGTTTTTCAGAAAGAAAGGTTCTAATCATATCGATTCCTCTTCTATTGCGATATAGCCTTGGCCAACTTTTGTTTCGATAAACGTGCCAAGACCGATTTTATCGAGCCTTTTTCGCAGTCGATTGACATTAACTGTTAGCGTATTATCACTGATAAAACGTTTATCATTCCATAAACTGTTTATTAAGTGATCGCGGCTGACAATTTTATTTTTTTGTTCAATCAGCAATTTTAAAATAAAGATTTCATTTTTTGTTAATTCAATCGTTCCAGCACTGTTTTCTACTGTATTCTTTTCATAATCCACGGTTGCATCCCACCATGTTTTCAACTCATTTTTTTCTACACTATAGTTATACACTCGACGGAGGGTTGCTTGAATTTTGGCAATTAGCACATCAAAATGAAAAGGTTTCTGGACAAAATCATCGGCACCAAGCTGCATTGACATCACCATATCGGTTGGATGATCTCTTGATGATAGAAAAATAATCGGAACATTGGAATGGGAGCGAATCATCCGGCACCAATGAAACCCATCATACTTTGGCAGTTGAATATCAATAATAACCAAGTCAGGCTTTTTTTCCGTAAAATCCCGCATCACATGGTTAAAATCCGTGATGCCAAAAACCTCATAGGACCACTGATTTAACCGGTCCTTCATCTCTTGAAATAAAGTTTTATCATCTTCAATTAACAATAGTTTAAACATAATAACCACCACATTTTTGACATTTTCTACTATAGAGTGTAACGAAAAACAGGAGAGGATGCTATATAAACAATGAAAAAAACGGAAATGAGGAAAAAATTTTCGTTAGTAGTGGTAAAAATAGGAATCTTTTTTAAAAAGTAATCGTATATGATGTAAGAAATGAAACAAGGAGGAAGATTTATATGTTAGAAGTTAAAGTGAAACTGTTGAATGATGTTCTCATAATAAACTGGCAATTGGCTAAAATAGACATTCCTTTATCCGAAATCGTCAAAGTAACAGAAGATGATACTTATGCTGGTGAAGAAAAAGCGGCTATTCGAATCGGATTTCCATATCCTACAACCGAAAGAATAGTAATAAAAACCAATTCTGATACTTATATTTTATACACAAGTGAAGATGCAACGAAAAAGAAATTATTATCACTTGTGAAAAGGTAATGGAATGATTTGGTGAATATATCACAACAGAGCATTTCTACAATAGGTAGGAATGCTTTTTTACTAACATTACAAAAGTTGCTTTTGTAAGACTATGTAAACAATGACATGGTGAGATAAAAGAAAAAATCAGGTGATAAAGGAATAATCACATTTTATTTCCACTATTTTCAAGGAAAAGTATTGATATAATTTAGCACCTAGTGTTAATATTAGGTTATAAAACTAGGTGTTTAACTAAGGAGGGCGAAAAACAGATGAAATCAAAAGCAAGAATTACAGCTATTGGCACTTATGTACCTGAAAAAAGGCTGACAAATGATGACTTAGAAAAAATCGTAGATACAAGTGATGAATGGATTGTACAAAGAACTGGCATGAAGGAAAGAAGAATTGCAGGAGATAAAGAATATGCATCAACAATGGCTATTAAAGCCATTGAAAATCTTAGAGAGAATTATAAAAAAGATTTAGAAGATATTGATTGTATTATTGTAGCAACTACAACTCCTGACTATGCGTTTCCTAGTGTCGCATGTCAAATTCAAAGTCACTTTCATATTCCTAGTACAGGAGCGTTTGATTTAAATGCTACTTGTGCAGGCTTCACATATGGCCTGCACTTAGCAAATAATTTAATTACGTCCGAGGCTCATAAAAAGGTACTGGTAGTTGCAACCGAAACTTTATCAAAAGTAACGGATTATGAGGATCGATCAACCTGCATTTTATTTGGAGACGGTGCTGGTGCAATGCTAGTTGAATATGATCCCGAAAATCCTAGCTTCCTTGCTCATCATATGGGAACAAATGGAGAAGGGGGTATGCATGTTTACAGAACAACCTTTGCAACTACGATGAATAACAAACCTTTAACGGATACTGGAAAGATGGTCCAAAATGGCAGGGAAGTATATAAATGGGCAACTCGAACTTTACCAATAGGAATAAAAGAATTATTGCTGAAGGCAGAATTAAATAAAATAGATATTAACTGGTTTATACCACATAGTGCAAATCTAAGGATGATTGAATCAATTTGTGAAAAAACAGAATTTCCAATAGAAAAAACGTTGACTAGCATGAAGTATTTTGGGAATACCTCTTCTGCGTCTATCCCATTAGCACTTAATCTAGCAATTGAAGAAGGAAAAGTTGAGAATGGCGACACGTTATTACTTTATGGATTCGGAGGAGGACTGACACATTTAGGACTTGTTATTACATGGAATTTAACTAAATAATTGTCAAACGAATTAGAAATATTTAGTGGAATAGGACTTGACGAAAATGTTTTCAAGGGTATATAGTGTGTACGTGGATAAACATTTATAAATGATACGAAATAGTTTGTTTTCTGTTAAGTGAGGCTCCTGTATAGAGATACGCTGCTGCCCAAAAATGTCCAAAGACGCCAATGGGTCAACAGGAAAAATCGGATTAAGGTTTTTCTTAATGTAGCTGGATATTCCTATGCTATACAGTGCTAAAACGAAACGAGGGAAGACATATGAAGCTGAATATTGCTTATTATGACTTCTTGCGATTGGAAAGAAGTCTTTTTTTATAGGGAAAAGTGTAACTTTTGAAGTTAGATGGATGTCTAGCTTCAGCGCCTAGCTCTTGTGAAAAATAACCCCATGCCTCTAAAAGTAAAAAGCACTTTTTGAGTCATGTGAACATTTTTCTTCAGAGCTGTACAAGGCGCTTGCGCTTTTCTAAATTGGAGGTGGGGAAGAATGGGAGCAGATGATCCGAGTAGGATAAATGAACAAAAAGAGAAAACACATGAGGAAATAAAGGTCCCTCCCGTTCTTCTTAACACTTTTCAACAAGTAAGATAAACGGGAATAGAAACATCTTTATTGCCTCTAATCGAATGAAGAGGTGACGAGTATGATTAAGACATATTTTTACACAAAAACAAATGAAGAAGTAAAGAAGAATATTAATTTAACGGATATAAAAGATTATATAAAAATAGGAAATGAGAAAGATACTCTTCTATGGATAGATCTTTATGATACGACGAAAGAAGAACTGCAAAAAATTGCGGAGATTTTTGATTTCCATCCGCTTGCAATCGAAGACTGCTTGCAGCATACATTGCGTTCGAAGGTCGATCGTTATGAAGGATATACTTTTTTTGTTTTTAATGCGGTTAATTATAATGAAGAAGAAGAGGTGGAAATTACAACACAGGAATTAAATGTATTTTTAGGTGAAAATTTTATTGTAACAGTTCATCCAAAACGAATAAAAGCAATAGGAAAAGTAGTAGATAGCATTCTACACTCTAAAAAGAAGATGAAAAAAGGGGCAGATTACTTTTTATATGCGATTATAGATGAGGTTGTCGATGAATATTTTCCTATATTAGAACGAATATCAGAACGGATTGATGAACTGGAAGACGAAATGTATATCAATCCGGCACAGGAAATTTCAGAAGAATTCCTTGCGCTTAAAAGAACAATCGTTTTATTTAGGAGGGTCATTCAGCCAAAAAAACGGATATTTGCTTCGGTAGGAAATCGTTATTTATTTAAAGTACAAGAAGAAAATATTCCTTATTTTATGGATTTGGTCGATCATTTAGAACGAATTGCTGATTCTTTAGAAGTGTTTCGGGATTTAGTATCTGGTGCGATGGACACCTATTTTTCCATCGTGTCTGCACGAACAAATAATTCGATGCAAAAATTAACAATGATTACAGTTGTTACAGCAGTTATTGCGGCTATTACCGGTTTCTTTGGCATGAATATTCCACTGCCATTTCAAGATAAACCAATCATGACAATTGCTGTCCTTATCCTGCTTATATTGATTCCTGTATTAAGTTGGAAATCAGCCAAAAAAAGAGATTATTTATAAGATTTGTTATGGAATACGAAGATATCAATGAGTTATATAAAAAGAATTTATTCATGAAAAAGGGCCAAAACTGGTCCTTTTTTCATGTGATAAGAATAAGTCTTTTCCATTTAATACATAGTTTCCGCATGTTATGATGAATATGTAAAAAATTTCGAAAAAGTTCTATTTAATGTAATGGTTCAAGGAGGAGAACTGCGTGACAACGATTAAAAAAATAGCAATTGTTGGACTTGGGGCAATCGGGTCTGTGTATGGAGATATGCTTCAGAAAACAGGTGAGTTTCAAGTAAAAGCAATTGTCGATCAAAAAAGAAAAGAGCGTTATGAACAAACCGGCATATATGTGAATAATGAATTGGTTTCTTTATCATACATAACACCTGAAGAAGTGGGGGAAGCGGCAGATTTAATCATTGTTTCTGTTAAGTACGGACAGTTAGGAGAAGCAATTTCTGCTATTAAACATCATGTTGGAGAAAATACAACCATCCTCTCTTTATTAAATGGCATAACAAGTGAAGAAGAATTGGCTGCCGTATATGGAAAAGAAAAAATAGTGTACGCAATGTGCAACGGCATTGATTCTACAAGAGATGGCAATTCTATTTTCTGTTCTAATCCTGGCAAAATATCATTTGGAGAAAAGAAAAACTATCAAATCACGGAAAGAGTGCAACAAATCAAAGCATGTTTTGAACAAGGACAAATTCCAGTTGAAGTTCCAGAAGATATGGAGCGAACATTATGGTATAAATTTATGATAAATGTAGGGATGAATCAAGTTTCCGCAGTAACTCGATCACCATATGGCTTCTTTCAACAACCTGGTTTTGCAAGAGATTTAGCGATGCGCGCGATGAAAGAGGTTATTGCACTTGCAAAAGCACAAAACATTGATTTAAAAGAAAAAGATATGGAAGATTTTTTCGACAATATTTTAAGCAAAATAAGCAAAGATGGAAAAACATCGATGCTGCAAGATATCGAAGCAAAGCGTTTAACAGAAGTTTCGATGTTTTCAGAAAAAGTAATAGATTATGGAAAACGGCTGAATATTGACACACCTGTAAATCAAACACTGTACGAAATTATTCGGACGGTAGAAGCTGCTTTTTAAAGATCCCAACTTTATAAAGAGCAATACTAGATTAAAATCGAGGGGAAGCAAAATATTTTTAGCACCATTATTTGAAAATGATGTACCAATAGTACTTCTCCGTCCTTAATGGAGTAAAGTGACCACTTCTCTCAGCAAGGGACATTTATTGATTGAAGAATCCATTTTGATTAATCTTTTTTCAAAATGGATTCTTTTGCTGTCTTTACTTATTTTTAGCTGCTTTATTAACCATTTCTTTTAATTCTTCATACGTATTTCCTTCAAATTTTATACCATTAATAAAAATGGTAGGTGTACCGGTAATAGAAAGGGAATGAACGTAAGACAAATCTTTCTCTAGGGAATCTTTATACTTATTTTCTTCAAATGCTTGAACGACTTTCTCCATTTCTTCATCGGAAGCCATTTCTTTTAACGTTTCTTTTAAAAACGCTTCAGTATAAAGGTCAATATTCTCATATTTTATATCATCGGGCTGTTTTTCAAAAAGCAATTCATGGAATTGCCAAAATGCATCTTTTCCTAATTCATGATAAATCGTTTCGGCAAACAATGCAGATCTCGTCGAATCGGTATGAATAAAGGGGTAGTTCATAAAATAAAATTTTGCTTTCCCTGTATCAATAAAGTCTTTTTTAATAAGAGGGAAAAAGGATTCATTAAAATTTTTACAAACTGGGCATTTATAGTTGCCAAATTCAATAATGCTGACATCAGCGGAATCTTCTCCTAAAAAAGGCTGATCTGTATAATCAATGGCAACAGCATCTTTTGGCAAGTTTGATAAAATGACAAGACTAATAATGCAAAAGATGAAAATTCCAATAATCCAGTATAAAAACTTAGAAGGTTTATTTTTATTTTTTTTGTTTACCATGTATTCTCCTTCATTCAATTAGGCTCTTTTGGTATAGATTGTTATTATTTACCCCGCAGCCCTGAATACACTTCGCTTTCCGAGGACGAGTGCCGAGCCTCCTCTTCGCTATGCTCCTGTGGGGTCTCGTCTTTCTCGCTTTTCTAAGCAGGATTCTACGTGTATTCGGGCTGCTTAGTGCTTCAAGCATGTTTACTATTTTATTCAAAAACAACAAACTTCTAGAAAACAGCCTTCAATTAAAATAGTTAGGCACTTTGTTGTTTGCTTTTATTAGAGGGGATGATATTATCTAGTGCAAATGCCTGTTCCTGATTAAATGCTAGGAATAGAGACATGGCAAGCAAAGATAATTCAAATTCATAGCCGCCAACAAAGCCATTGCTTCCATTCACCATAAAAATGGCACCTACCATAATTGCTGCAAATAATACTGAAATGATTCGTGTTCCAAGACCAATAATAATAAGCACACTTCCGATAAGTTCTATTCCAGCTACGAGATAAGCGGAAAAACCAGGCAACCCTAAGCTTGTGAAGAAGCTTGCTGTATTTTCGATTCCATTTTGCACCTTTGCTAAACCATGCATAAAGAAAATAATCCCTAGAACGAAACGAATAAGAAGTACGCCAATAGGTTGTAATGTAAACATGTTATTCCTCCTATTTTGATAATATTTTATATAAACACTACAATATGTAGTGTGAATCGTGAAAAAAAATTAAATCAATGTGATAATAAATAATATCGAAAGAATAACAAATATATTCAGAGAAGCTATTGTAGATAAAAATGGAAGTCTTACAGAATAAGCCTTATCAGGATCCAGAATATATTTAATCCGATAATTAACAGAGCTTTCTGCAAAGGAAACATAAGTAAATAGCTGCTTTTTTTGTTGTCGATTTTTTATCATTTTAAGTAACGCATTACTAATATCTATCGGATTGCCGCTCTTTTTTATTGCATAATCATCTGCCATCACTTCCTGAATGATGATATATTGTTGGGAAATCCATTTTAATAAAGGAATATACCAAATAACTGTTGCAAATAAGTGAGTAAGAAAACTTTTTAATGGATCAAGTTTTTTCTGATGATATGCTTCATGAAATAATACAGCTTTTATCTCATCTTTTGATAATAGCTTCCATAATCCGGTGGAAAGAATAATTTTCGGTTTGAAAAACCCCATTGTAATAGCCAGTGGCTCACGGTGTTCAATCACCAGCAAAGATTTTTGACGGTTCTCCAGCAGTTTCATTAATTCTAAACTATGTTCTTCATTAACAAAACGCAATAGCTTTTTATGCATTTTTCTTATTTGGATGGTTTGTTTGGCAATGAGCCAGCCAGCATGTAATATGGTATAACAAACTAATCCTAGAAGCACATATTCAATAAAAGGGACACCAATTACTTGAAACAGTTGCTGACACGCTTGAAAAAGATTAAAGCTTAAAGAAAATCCGTAAAAAATAGAAAAAAGATAACAAATCATTTGCATAAGCAAAATGCATGAAATAATAGTACTTGTTATAAAAAGAGCATTAGCATAATTTTTTTTCATACTATTGTTCCTTTTTCCAATCTTTTATTTTTTGTTCTAATTTTTCTACTAAATCTTGATCCACATCTTCTAATGCATCCAGCATATGATTAACAACAAGGGATCCGAATTCATCCATTAATTCATGAGTAAGTTCTTTTGACTGTCTGTCTAAAAAAACAGCTTTAGAAAGAACAGGTTTGTAGAGAGAAGTTCTTCCTTCGATGCGTTTTTGTAATATGTCTTTTTCCACTAACCGATTCATTACGGTCATTACAGTATTGAAGCTTACTACCTTATCTTTTTCTAAAATTTGCTGTACATTTTTAATCGTCATTTCTTTCCCTTCCCATAAAATGGACATAATTTTTGACTCTAATGGTCCGAAAAAACGATTTAAACCTTTTTCATTAAACTTAAACTGATTAATTTTCAAGCAGAAACACCTCACACTACTTATTGTAGTGTATAGATTTATTTTTAGTCAAGAAATGAGTGCTTAAAAGGTATTTCAAAAAAAGTTTATAATTATTAACTATAATAAACGTTAATAACATCTTAAATATGTTATTATTCTAATGGTTGCAAAGTAATAGAAGTTCAAAAAGCATTTTTTAAAAGACGATAGAAATATAAAGGCAGCTGGTTTAAAGTTTGACTAACTTACGAAAAGGAAGGTGGTACTTCTGAATCATGTAAAACAAATCCCCTTTTGCATAGAGGGTTATTTAAAATTAGCAGATGCAGTAATGATTACAGATATTAACCATACAATATTAGAAGTAAATCAGGAATATGAGCATATCACAGGGTATACTAGGGACACCGTTATAGGATTGCAAGCAAACTTTCTCAAATCATCGCTAACCCCTTCATCTACATATTCTTCTTTAAAAAATGCAATAAATCATCATAAACCTTGGTCTGGAGTATTAATAAACAAAAAAAGTGTGGAGATCTTTGGCATTCTTCTTTAACCATCACTCCAATTTTAGAAGATAATGAAGTATATTATATTGGCGTATTTCGTGAATTAGAGCAATTAAAACAGGGTGTATATATTCCAGAAAGTAAAAAAATAGGAACAGAAAGAGAATTATTGCGCGTACTGGCTATTTCCTGTGAAATTCGCGATCCAGGAATTGAAGAGCATCTAATGAGTGTTCAACATTTAACAGAAAAATTAGTTGCTTCGTTTATTACAAAAAATAGTCAACGTTTTTCTATGCAATATTTATATCAAATAATTCATGCAAGTATTTTGCATGATATAGGAAAGGCAGGCATTCCAGAAGGAATACTATACAAACCGGGTTCGTTGACAAAATATGAGAGAAAAATTATAGAAATGCATCCGTTAATAGGAACAGATATATTAAGCAAAACATCGACAGGCTTACATTATGAATTTATGAACAATTATAAAGTAGCGGAAAACATCATAAAATATCATCATGAAAAATGGGATGGTACAGGCTATCCATACGGTTTAAAAGAAGAGGATATTCCTTTTGAAGCAAGAGTCGTTGCGATAGTGGATGTATTTGATGCATTAGTTGCAAAAAGATCATATAAAGATTCATGGACAGAGGAACAAGCGTTAGCTTTTATTAAGGAACAAAGTGGAAGTCATTTTGATCCAGAAATTGTGGATGCTTTTATGGACTTGTTTTAATGCTTTCAATAGCTAAAAAAATAAGATAGATTGCCAATGAAAATTGCAATCTATCTTATTTTTTAGGTGCTTTATTTATCATCTTTAGACTTGTGAACACATAAAAAGTAGTTTAAAAAACTAGTTCAAAAAATGCCTCTTCTTGCTCGGTATCTTCAAAATATTTAATCCCAATATATTGAAAACCGATTTTCCCTAAAACAGAGATAGCTTCTTTGTTAAGAATGGAAGAAGAGGCAGTTACTTTTTGGACAAGGTTTGTTCGATAAGCGTAATTTAAACAAGCAATCGCAGCTTCTGTCGCATAACCTTTATTCCAAGCATCTTTGATAAAATGAAAAATCAGTTCAGGATTGTCCGAATCATGTTCGATATTAAATCCGGCTGCACCAATTACTTTATTTGTCGCTAACTCCACTACCGCATACACTGACAAACGGTTGTCTTTTTGAGATTGTTCATAAAAAGCAATAACATGTGGGAGCAGCTCATCTGAAGTACTTCCTCCACAATAAGCCATTACTTCCTCATCTCCCCAAAATAATGCACATACATTTATATCATCTAATTGTAATAACCGATAGCCTAATCGATCTGAAGTAAAAAGATATTCCAATATGATTACTCCTCTATCATAATATGGTGAAAGGTATACTATAGAGGAAATTAGATGAAAAGTAAATTCTTATAGAAAAGTTGCTTTTTAAAACTATTAGGCTGTTTTCTCAAAGTTTGTTGTTTTTACGTAAAAAAATGGGAGAAGAAGTACTCAGCAGACTGAATACACGTAGACTCCTGTGGGAATGCGAGAAAGACGAGACTTAAGCAGAGCGTATGCGACGAGGAGGCTCGACGCTCGCCCACGGAAAGCGAAGTGTATTCGGGCTGCGAGTTTAAAAGCAACAATCTATACGAAAACTGCCAACTAATAAAAGTGAAGTAACATCTAAAAATGGACGTATAAACAAAGTACCTTTTTATATAGAATGACCATATATTATGAAAAAGGTGATTTCTTATTAAAAAATATGGGAGATTTTTTACATTTATTTGTTCTTTATTGATCGTTTATTTCCTTTTTTTTGATACAGAGTTATTTCAGTCCATCCAGAAGGGAGAGATAAAAACGGTCTCGGCCTTTTTGGAAGAAAACATCTATTATGCACTTATGTTCAGCTTATTTATTATGATTATTCAAAACAGCTTTACGATTATCCCTTTACTTTTTGTGATTACGTTAAATTATTATTTATTTGGTTTTTTTTACGGGTTTATTTGGAGTTGGTTTTCTAGTATTCTTGCAGCAATGATTATCTTTTTAGCAGTGCGATATTGGTTTCAAGAGATCGTGCCCGCAAAAAAATATGTTGATTTATTAAAGAGAATGGAAACGAGAGGGATATATTATGTTATATACGGTAGAATATTCCCTTTTTTTCCAACGAGTATTTTAAACATTATCGCAGGCATCAGCATGATTTCTTTTAAATCCTTTATTATCGGAACAGCAATCGGAAACTTTTTCTACTTTTTTATTTTGGCTTTAATTCCATTAGGATTATTTTCAATGGAGATTCATCCAGTTTTTGTAGCCCTGATTATATTATGTACGATTATCGTCTTTTATTCTATTAAAAAAATGAAACCAAGGTGTTGGCAAAATATAAAGAAAATTAAACAAAGATTTTAATAGATAAAAGGACTAAACCTTGGCATTTCTATTGGTTTAGTCTTTTTTTGATAAATAGTGTAAAATTTTTAAAAAATTACATAAATATGAAACTTTATGAAATCATATCCGTATAAAATAAATAGATAAACGAACTTTTATCAAAGGAGGAGATAAAATGACGATTATTTTATTATTAATAGGGCTAATTATTGTCAGTACCTTACTAGTGAAAAAGAAAGATACTAGAATAAATAATCACAATTCCGGTTTTTATACCCAACACCACTCTACTCATGATATGGGCTATGCAGATAGTGGAAGTGATTGCGGTTCTTCCTTTGGAGGCAGTGATGGTGGGGGAAGCTGCGGAGGAGGAGGTGGAGAATAAGTAAGCCTTCTTTACTATAGGCTGTTTCTCAAAGTTTGTTGTTTTTTTACGTAAAGGCTCTGTTAAATTTAAATGTTGATTTCTATATAATAATTAGGGGAACCTCATTTGTTGAGGTTCCCCGTTCTTCTTCAACTAACGCACCTTTATCTACAGTATGTTTTTCCACCGTATTCAACGTATTTTATGATAACAAAAATGGTAATTTTCTATCTTTGTGGAAGCATTATCTACAGTAATTATTTATAGTTTTCAACGTACACAAAGATAGGACTTTACTTGGAGTGGTGGGTATGATAGGCTCGAATGCCTGATGAAACAACTGCTTCAGCCTTTCATGACCAATCGTACCCACGGAGGCTCCATGTCAAGTCCTTAACCACTTATCTTGGCATACATGTACATAAAGATAAAAGGTGCATTCTATCAATCTTTTGTTGGTAATACTGTAGATAAGCGCCCGTTAGTTGAAGTGTTAAACTTCACAAACTATTAGCCAGCTCAAGGCTATCCAATTTTAGTTAGAATATAGCTTTAATAGTTCTTGTACTGGAAAACTATTTGTATTGTTCACCTCAACAAAATATGCTAACTGCCATTTTTGTGTTTCGATAGCTTGTTTGCTAGTGGGATTTTCCCATCTAGGGTAAACTCTAATTGCCATTTTTCCTTTTGTAGTGCCTGTTTTAAGGATATTTTGTTTTACAAGAACTTCTTTTGGAAAAACGAATTGTCCAAAATTATTATTACTAGTAAAAGTATTGATAACCAATAAATCAGTAGCCTTTTCATATGAAAAGGCTTGGTTTTTATTATTTCCATCTTTTTCCCAAAAAGCAACAAACTGTCCTATCTTGTTAGGTGTTATTTTTGCGACTCTAAATCTAACCGATTTTGAATTTAGTTGAAACATACCAGCCCCATAATCTGAATTTTGAGCTTCTTCTCGAATAGCATTTATTGTTAAGTGATTTGGTTCATAAAAAATTTTATTTACATATGTTAACGCCTTATAAAATTCATTCACTGCTTTGTACTCCTTATTTTTTATACTACGTAATCCAATGCCTTCTTGAATAGAATAGGCTAATCATAAAATACCGTCAAAATTTTCTTATTATATCACGTTTCTTATCTAGCTATCCTGCTCCGTTAGTTAAATAAGAACTAAATAGCGAAATTTGATAAGCGTAAACTGCGATATGTTTCTTTCACTTCAAAAACAAATGATGTCAAAAGAAACTCTTTGATGTTATGTTTTGTACTTTCATTACTATGACTATCTACAAATAAGAACGAAGCAAGATAATTATCAAGGTATTTAGTAGCCACACCTTTAAAACGGTTTATCCAATGTTTTAAACGTGAGTGCAGTCCATTAACATTTTGAATATGGTACAAACCTTTAATAACGTGTTTCCCATCATTAGATTTAATACGATAATGTTCTATCCCTTTTTCCTTTGCATAGGTTTTATAGGCTCTCCAAGCATCTGTAACAAGAACATTTTCAGGTGTCAGTTTAGAACCAATCATATTATCAACCTTTGTTTTCACAACCCGCTCCATACACGCTACCTTAGAAACCGTTGATTTAGTTCGCTCTCTAGCGACAAGAACACAGACTTGTTCTTTGCTTATTCCTCTATGTTTGGATTTTCCGCCTCGTTTACGAGGTTTACGTTTCTTAATACCACGTTGTCCTTTTTGAGAGTACAGAAAATAGGTCTCGTCAACTTCAACAATACCGTCAAATTGCTTAAAATCCATTTGTTTAAGGGCTGATAATATCTTGTGTCTCCAATAAAAAAGCGTAACCCAAGTAACCCCTACGATTTCCGCTGATTTTCGTAGGGAATATCCTTTAAACATACATTCAACAAAAGTAATCCATTCGTTTCCTTTTCGAGTTCGGAACAGAATCGTATTTGTAGTATCTGTAAAGGTTTTACGACAAGCCTTACAACGATAACGTTGGCGACAATTAGTTTTGCCAAATCTATTGACGTGTTCAGAAGTACAATGGGGGCATTTAAAGCCTTCTTTGAAACGTGCTTCTCTCTAGACGACCACCAACAGTTGAGGAAGGTTCAACATAGCGTTTTCATTGAAACACTCGTTCTTTATTTGTATGTGATAATTTATCAATATGTTTTAATAAATTGCTAAACGCTTTGCTCATTTCGAACTCTCCTATACGAATGTTTGTTCTTATTATAACCGCATTTTGGAAACGTATCAAATATCAACATTATTTTTTAACAGAGCCTACGTAAAAAATAGGAGTCTATGTGGACTCAGCAGACTGAATACACGTAGACTCCTATGGGAATGCGAGAAAGACGAGACTTAAGCAGAGCGTATGAGACGAGGAGGCTCGACGCTCGCTAAACGGACGAAGTATATTCAGATACTAACGAAACAGAATACTGGGTAAAAAGCGTATTATCTATAAAAATATTTATAGATGATGCGCTTTTTTATAATTTGTTTTATGAATAACTGTGACTTACAATTACACTTGTAACATAGAAATCTAAATATGGAGGAAAGACAATGTCAAAAAAAATATTAATGGTAGTTACAAATCATAAGCAAATAAATGAGGAGAAAGCTACGGGCGTTTGGTTATCAGAGTTTGCTGAAGCATATCTAGCATTCGAGAAAAAAGAATATGAGATAACCGTAGCAAGTCCACTTGGCGGAATAGTTCCAGTAGATCCAGGTAGTGTAGATGAAAGTACGCCACAAGAAATTTTGGACACGAAACAATACTTGCAAAACACGGTGAAACTTGATTCATTATCTGCTGAAGGTTTCCATGCAATTTTCTTGCCAGGTGGACACGGAACAATGTTTGATCTGCCAAAGAGCGAAAAACTTCAGGAATTGCTTCGTGATTTTTATGAAGGAGATAAAATTGTTGCAGCTGTTTGCCACGGACCAGCTGGATTAGTAGGAGCAACTCTTTCAGATGGTCAACCTCTAGTAGCTGGAAAACGTGTCAATACATTTACAGATCGTGAAGAAGCTGAAACTACACTTGACCAATATATGCCGTTTTTATTAGAAAGCAAAATGCGTGAACTCGGAGCCATTTTTGTCGCTGCTCCTAATTGGACGACGCATTATGAAGTAGATGGGAACCTAATTACTGGACAGAATCCTCAATCTACAATAGCGGTAACAAATGCTGTTATCGAAAAACTAGGATAAAACTTATAGGTTGATATCTTTTGAAGATATCAACCTATTAAATTTTTTGCATCAACTCTCTAAATAAGATAAGATCGTTAAAAAAAGGATGATGAACGTGGTTGATTTTGAATGGTATCGAAGTTTTATCAGCATCTATAAGCATAACTCTGTATCCGAAGCCGCAAAAGAAAGAATCATGACACAGCCTGCCATGAGCCAGCATCTAGCAGCACTGGAAGCTGAGGTTGGGCAGCCTCTATTTACAAGAACATCCCGAAAGATGCTTCCTACTGAAAGAGGCAAAGAGCTTTATTCAGAAGTTGCCCCGCTTATAGAAGCGTTGGAGGAAAAGACAATTGGACTGAAAAGTGTCTCGCTATCGAGCGTACCAGTGATTAGATTCGGCTCGGCCATTGAATTTTTCAATGAACTAATCCTGCCTAATCTAAACGATGAAAAATTCCGCATGATAGCTCATTTTGGTGTTGCATCTCAATTAATGGATCAATTATCAGAGGATAAAGTAGACCTTATTGTTACATCTAAAAAATTTCACATGCCAGGGATTGAATATATTCCATTAATGAAGGAAGAATTCGTTTTAGTTGCACCTAAAGAATTAATGGTTCCAGACTTTCAAGACTTAAATGAGGTTGAAAATTGGCTGGTAAACCAAAAATGGTTAAGTTATGGTTTGGACCTGCCAATTATAAGAAGATTTTGGAGGCAGCACTTTAGCAAGCGTCCCCAACTTAAACCAATCCACGTTATCCCAAATCTTCATGCTTTGTTAGCAAGTGTGGAATATGGAACTGGCATCACCTTAATTCCAACCTTCCTATTAGATCATTCGATGAATGGTGAAAAGGCTAAAAAAATAATGGAGCATTTAAAAGTACCTAATGAATTATATATCGCTTATAAAACGAAGCATAAAAACTCACCAGAAATGAATCAAGCAATAGACTTCATTAAGCGAATTTCAAATAAAGATGTATGAAGTAATGGAGGTAATTACGATGAAGGGAATAGGTATAAAACAATATGGTAATGTACTACAGCTCACGACAATTTCTATTCCTACAAAATCAGTAGGACCAAACGAACTGCTTATTTCAATTAAAGCAAGTGGAGTAAACCCTGTAGACTGGAAAGTGCGAGAAGGGTATTTGAAAGAGGACTTTCCATATAAAATGCCTCTTATTTTAGGATGGGATGCAGCAGGAATAGTAACGGGCGTTGGGAGTAACGTAAAGGAATTTCAAGTGGGAGATGACGTTTTTTTTAGACCTGAAATGGAGAAACAGGGTACATACGCCGACGAAATCGTAGTTCCAGCATATCTTGTTGCCCGAATGCCTAAAAAATTGTCCTATGTGGAAGCTGCTTCCCTCCCGTTAGTAGGGCTTACGGTTTGGCAGGCACTTGTTGAAGTAGGAAATATTCAGCAGGGGGATAAAGTGCTTATTTTAGCAGGTAGTGGCGGGATTGGTTCTGCTGCTATTCAAGTCGCAAAAGCGTTTGGTGCATATGTGGCGGCAACAACTAGCTCAAAAAATCGTGACTTTGTACGTGAATTGGGAGCAGATGAAGTTCTTGCATATGATCTTGGGGGCATGAATACAAACACCAAATTTGACTTTATGTTAGATGGAATTGGAGGCTCAGCATATGGTGATGTATTACATCTTATGAAGAAAAATGGTAAAGTAGCTACAATCATTAGTGAGCGAGATACCGTCCGTCCTGAGTATATAGATGCATTGGAAAAAGAACGTGAACTAGTAGTTCAGTTTGTGTTTACAAGACCAGATCGAGAAAATTTGAAAAATATTGCTGATCTAGTTGAAGCACAAAAACTGAAGCCGGTAGTTTCAGAAGTATATCCGCTTACAATAGATGGAGCAAAAAAAGCCCATCTTTCTAGTCAGACTGGTCGAACAAGAGGTAAGATTGTTTTAAGTAGAGAGGACTAAGCTCTATAAAATAATATTATTGTAGACAGAATAAAAGGAACAGTGAGGTAGTAATTTAAACAGTCTGAATATCATCCAAAGCAGATATCACTCTCTTTTACACAAAAGCTAAAAATTATATTAATTTTGCCATATAGTATTCATCAATATACTGATTATTAATCATTAAAGAGTGCTTTTTTGTTCCTTCTATTTGAAAACCCATTTTTTTGTAAAGGGCGATGGCTGCTTCATTGTGGGTCATAACTGTAAGTTCCAGCCTATGAATATTGTTTGAATAAGCCCAATCTTCCAATACAGAAAATAAATTTGTTCCGATTTTTTTACCTGTATAAGCCTTAAGTATTCCTATTATAATATACGCACTATGACCCATTCTCTTAAAACTTTCTCTTGTTGCAGAAAGGTATCCAACTATCTTACCATCTATCTCGCATACAAGAATGAGTGATAAATGATTATATAAAGTTTGCTTAATATATTCCTTCTGTTGTTCTAACGTTGTTTGTCGTTCATCAGGTTCAAGCATCATAAATTCTGATTCTTCATCCAATGTTTTACGGAGTGTAAGAAAGTTTTCTGAATCAGAAGTTTCTATTTTTCTAATTATCACAATAAAGTACTCCTTATAAAGTATTTTACTGTTATTATAGGAGATGGCTAGAATTTTTACTACAATTTTGCATAATTGGAGTTTAGCTGTTAAAAAGAATAAATAAAATAAAGCTATTATAAGGAATATATTGAAAAAAACATGCTAGTATAGAAACGAATCTATAGCTAGCATATTTTTTATAAACGTAAAAAATTCATTAATAAAAAGGTGGATAATAGTTTGCATAAGGATTAAGATATGGTTGGTATGGATTGGTTGATTGCATAGCAGGGTGCAAATATGGATAAATAATGACTGGACTTCCAGCTGTAAAACTTGTGGTAGCAGGCACTGCTCCATGCCCGATAGCACCTGTCCCACCTGCGCCATGGACAATTGGTGGAACAACTGGAACTGTTCCGATAACTGGAGCACCATGTAATCTGTTTTTCGAATGGATAGGATACATTATTTTCACCTCCGTGGTATTTTATTATATGTGTAGTAAGGAGAGTCGCTACATGTCAATATTAGTTATGTACATTCATAAAACAGTAAATGGAAAAAATACAGGTGGTTTTTATGAGTGAAAGATTAGTATATAGTGTTCTAAAGCGGATTAATGACGGAGATGTTGGAATCATTTCTAAAGATTATCGAATGCCGGATCGGGATTTTAATCAATTTATTTCATTATTAAATTCAAATGGTTATATCGATCAATCCTCGCTTACTAAAGTTAAACTTACGATTAAAGGATTAGAATTTCTCAAGGAAAATAAAAGGTTTGATGAAGAGATACCCGAATCTATAAAAGAACTTCCTCAATGGGTTCGATATGCAGGCGCTATTTATAAATGAAAGAAAAAGAAAATTAAACCTTATACATACGACATTTATAACTATATAGAATGGCAAGTAATTTTAAATCAAACCCTTCAACTGACAAAAAACAAACATGCTGAAATTCAACATATAGATATTTTTGACAAAGCAAATAAGGAAGAAATTAAGAATATTGAAATTCAAATAGGAATGTCACTTCCCATTTCGTATAAAAATGTAGTGCAGCAGTTTTCAAAAAGGGTTCATTTCTATTGGGCAGTGAGTGAAGAAAATGCATTGAATATCAATAACCGTTTGATTAGTTCGGGCAGTTTTTTGGATGGGCCACTTTGGGATGTTGACCAACTAATTATGTTAAATGAGATGAGGCGTGACAATGAGGGTTTAGATGAAGATCAGGCTCTTGATCATTGGAAGTATTCATTTATATTCTCTCGACATGGAAACGGGAATTATTTTGCAATCGATTTAAAATATCATCCAGGGGAAGTTATTTATTTAGCAAGTGATGGAATGATGCATGGATTAAGGCTTGGAGAAAGTTTTGAATCGTTTATGGATAATTGGATTCGTATTGGATGTGCAGGACACTGGGGAGAAGATTTTGAGTTGTTTTCAGATGACTACGTTTATTTAGATCACACATCTTTGAATTCATTACTGTGTAAAAAGTGGCTTGGGTTAATTTACTTTTCTTAGGAGTGCTACATGTTTAATAAGTTGGTTTCAACATTAGTTGTGTTCTTTTACCAAACAAGTTGTTAAGTGACAATAAAGTTGTTTAAAACGTCAGTCATGCTATTCAACAATCGGGTCATAGAAAATGATTCTAGGTTGATGGATATTCAAGTAAGGCCAAAAAGTAACAGGAAGAATTGGAGAATGATCATTCTTGACTGTCAGCTGATCAAAAAATTGAAAAGGGGTGTTCCTTGATGACAAATAGTAGAATGAATCCTAAGGTTGATGAATTTTTAAGTAATGCTAAAAAGTGGAAGGAAGAATATGAGACGTTGAGAAATATCGTTCTTGACTGTGAGCTGACCGAAGAATTTAAGTGGATGCATCCTTGTTACACGTTTAAGAAAAAAAACATCGTTTTAATACATGGATTTAAAGAATATTGTGCGCTTCTGTTTCACAAAGGTGCCTTGTTAAAGGATGCTCATGGAATTCTAATCCAACAAACGGAGAATGTACAGGCAGCGCGCCAGATTCGGTTCACCAATGTTCAAGAAATAGTTGAAATGGAAACCATCTTGAAAGCCTATATTTATGAAGCCATTGAAGTTGAAAAAGCCGGTTTGGAAGTGAATTTTAAAAAGAATACTGAATTCATAATACCTGAAGAACTTCAAAATAAATTCGATGAAATTCCTGCCTTGAAAACTGCTTTTGAAGCATTGACGCCGGGACGGCAAAGAGCATACATTCTTCATTTTTCTCAACCCAAACAATCCAAAACTCGAGAGTCAAGGGTTGAAAAATGTATACAGAAAATTCTCAATGGAAAGGGATTAAATGATTGCACTTGTGGACTATCTCAAAAACAGCCCAATTGTGACGGCTCGCACAAGAACATTCGATAAGAAAATCAATTAATCAAAATAAAAATTAGTGAATTTATAGTTGCAATGAAGAATATAATAAGTATAATAAATGAAAAATAGTAAAAATCTTGGAAAAAGAGAGTAGTTATTTGGAAAGTCACAGCGAATTAGGGTAGGTGGGAGCCTAATACCGAACAAATAATGAAGCGCACTTTGGAGATGTTTTTCTGAAAACAGTAGGAAAAACCGGAAATAATCCGTTAACATAGGCAAGTGGTTTTTTCTAATAGGAAAAAACAATTAGAGTGGTACCGCGGGATATTAAAAACTCTCGCCTCTTCAAATAGAAGGGGCGGGAGTTTTTTTATGTAGAAACTAGCATGAGAATTTTCTTTAAGACCTTTATGGAAAAAAGAATTGTATGCAGACTCAGGACATAATAAAGGCGGCGTGAGTAGAGAACTCACTATATATTCGAATAAAAAAACAAAATATTGGGCACATGGGCACAGAACCGCGTTATTTTCCATCTAAATTTCGAAGCTCTGTCCCCTTTTCCACAGAAAGGAGAAAATATGTTGAACATAAAAAACGAACTAGCCAATTGTTTAGTTAATAGTTTACAAGGAGAAATAGAAAAAGAAACGATTATTTCTTTCTTGGAAAAGCCGAAATTGTCCCATTTAGGGGATTATGCCTTTCCATGCTTTCCATTAGCAAAGCGGTTTCGGAAGGCTCCGCAAGCAATTGCCGAAGATCTTGCTGCAAAACTAAAGTCACCATTAATAGATAAAGTGGAAGTGGTTACAGGATACGTCAATATCTTCTTAAAAAAGCCTGTCTTATCTTCCTATATTTTAAAAGAAATAATGATAAAGAAAGAAAGCTACGGTCAACAAGTCATTGGCAATGGTGGCGTCATAACCGTTGATTTTTCTTCTCCTAATATTGCTAAGCCATTTTCGATGGGACATTTACGATCGACGGTAATTGGAAATTCCTTAGCACATATTGCTGAGAAAAATGGGTACAAACCAGTTAGAATTAATCATTTGGGGGATTGGGGAACACAGTTTGGAAAGCTGATGGTTGCCTATCAATTATGGGGAGATAAAGAGAAGGTTAAAGAAAATCCAATTAAAGAATTATTAAAACTATATGTAGCATTTCATGAAGAAGCAGAAAAAAATCCTCAGTTAAATGATCATGGGAGATATTGGTTTAAAAAATTGGAAGACAGTGAGGAGGAAGCAGTTGAATTATGGAAATACTTTCGAGAAGAATCAGTAAAAGAATTTAACAAGGTGTATCAATTACTTGGCATTACTTTTGATTCTAAAAATGGTGAAGCTTTTTATAATGATAAGATGGATAAGGTTATTGATTTATTAGAAAAAGACCATTTGCTTTTAGAATCAGAAGGTGCAAAAGTCGTTCAATTAGATGGTTTTCCACCTTGTTTAATCAAGAAAAAAGATGGCACCACCCTCTATGCCACCCGTGATTTAGCGGCTGCCATATATCGACAAGAAACGTATCAGTTTGTAAAAGCTATATATGTAGTAGGAAATGAACAAACACTGCATTTTAAACAGCTTTTTGCTGTGCTAAATAAAATGGGGTATGATTGGCAAAATGGAATGGTTCATATTCCGTTTGGGATGATGTTAAAAGATGGCAAAAAAATGTCTACGAGAAAAGGGAAAGTAGTATTACTGGAAGAAGTGTTAAACGAGGCGATTGATCTTGCCTGTCAAAGCATCGAAGAAAAAAATCCAAGCTTACAAGCAAAAGAGGAAGTGGCAATACAAGTAGGCACAGGTGCGGTTATCTTTCATGATTTAAAGCATTATCGATTATCGGATATTGAATTTTCATTACATGATATGCTTCGTTTTGAAGGAGAAACAGGACCTTATGTTCAATATACACATGCACGAGCATGCTCCTTATTAAGAAAAGGGAATATGATGGAATTAGAAAAGTATGAACTTGCAGATGATATAAGCTGGAATGTGATAAAGGTATTACTGCATTTTCCAGAAAAAATAAAACGGGCGATGATCAACTATGATCCGTCTGAAATAGCCAAATACGTGCTTGACCTTTCAAAAGCTTTTAATAAATATTACGCATCTACACGAATTCTAGAAGAAGATGCCCTAAAACAACAAAGATTAGCACTTGTGTATGCAGTAACAATCGTTTTAAAAGAAGGTTTGCGGTTATTAGGAATAGAAGCACCGGAAGAAATGTAAAAGTAATTGCATTTTCAAAAAATAGGTAAAAATGATGAGCAGATGTTTTTCTAAAAAAGATAACTTGTCTTACAATGGAATTGTGGAAGCATGCTTCATCTTTTCTTCGTGATGGAATAATAGACGAAGAACAAACAGGTTATTTCCACCTAATAAAGGAGTGGCGTAAAAATGAATATCACGATTACAGAAGATGCGAAAAATAAATTGCAAACATATGATGTTCCAGAAGGAGCAAATTTTAAAATAAGTACCATTTTCAGCGGCGGATGCAGTTATACGTATGATTTCGAATTTGCTTTAGATTATATAGATGATAAGGATACAAAATTTGAAGATAACGGAATCGTAATTTATTTAGATCAACTGACGTTAAAACATACTAATGAAGACTTAAAGTTGGATTATGTACAAGGAAAAGGCTTTCGTTTAGTAGGCGCAAGTCAAATCTATTCCTTCTATTTAGAAGTGAAAAGAAAAGTAACCGTATAAAATAATAAAAATCGCTTTCCAGAGAGGGAGAGCATTTTTTATAAGTCTATATAAAAGCTCATTGTTGATTTTGACACGATGTTGATTGGAGTGGAAGGCGTGAGACTCCTGCGGGAAAAGTGAGTCAGAGGAAGACCACACAGGCACACAGCGAGCGATAAGCTTCGGAAATCCCCTTTTAACTAAGCCTTTTTATAAAAAAATACATCCTATCAAAAATGATCGAAAAGGAGGGAATAGGCAGTGGGGAATTCAGTAAAAGTTTATCATTATGATGCGTTTAGTCAAATGCCGAATAAAGGGAATCCAGCCGGCGTCGTATTAGACGCTGATCACTTAACAGACGAAGAGATGCAGAAAATAGCCCATCTTATTGGCTTTAATGAAACGTCCTTTCTTGTTGCATCAGAAGTTGCAGATATAAGGATTCGTTATTTCACACCTGGTCACGAAATGGATTTATGTGGACATGGAACGATGGCTGCCATTGGTGCATTAGTGTTACAAGATAAATTGCGACAAAAAAAGGTCACAATTGAAACGAAAGCAGGTATATTTACTGTAGAAATTAACTTTTTAGCAAATGGTGAATATGAAATAACGATGAAGCAAGCTGCACCGAAATTTCATGAGTATAAAGGATCAAGGCAAGCGCTTGCTCTTTCTATTAGTATTTTAGAAGAGGAAATAGATAAAAATTTGCCGATTGTTTACGGAAGTACAGGAATATGGACTTTGCTAATTCCAATAAAAAAATTAGACACCTTCCAAAAAATGAAACCTATAAATCAAGATTTCCCAACGATATTAACGGAAAAACCACATGCATCATTGCATCCATTTTGTTTAGAAACCTATCATGCAGAAGCAAACATGCATGGTCGCCATTTTTCCTCTCCATATTCTGGAACGGTAGAGGATCCTGTTACAGGTACAGCTTCAGGTGTTATGGGGGCATATTATGCGACATACATAAATAAGCTATTGAAGCAAGACGAAAAAATGAAATTAATAGTCGAACAAGGACAGGAAATGAACAAAGATGGAAAAGTATTGGTGGAAGTTTGTAACCAGGATAAAGGATTTGAGGTGCAAATTACTGGGAGTGCAGTGTATGTAAAAGAATGGAGATTGGAATATTAATAAATAAGTAATATTACGATAACCTAAAAGAAAGCCAAGTCATTCACACTTTTACACAACGTGAATGATTTGGCTTTGTTTAGCCAGCAATAAAATGGAGATGAAAACCCCCTACTGTGATAGCTTCTTACTTATGTATTTTCATTCTTTTTCCCCGATTTTTCAACGACTAGTTCTATTAAGCTGATCAAAGCAGCAGCTAATATTTGTGTATATTCACCAATTTGAATAGAATCCATCCAACTGTCTAATAAAAAAATAATCGCCCAGTTGACAAAATAGTTTAATAGAAACTCAGTGAAAAACTGCATAAAGGCTGTTGGGATTAATGCATGGATCAATGTATTTAACAATTTGAAAATAATCTCCCCAATAATGCCTAATAAAAGATAAAACAGCACAAACAGAAATAGCGTGTAAAAAGAGTCATACTGTACATGAAGAAGCTTAAAAAATCCTAATAAACCAAAATAATAAGTAGCAAATACAAAAGCAAGTGCAAATAGAATCAAAAAAGTAATGATGGAAATAATAAAGATTTTTGATTTAAGTGTTTCATTGCGAAATGGTTTTTCTGAATTCATATCGATACACTCCTAAACTTCTAAACAAGCTAAATATTATGAATCATCTTGTAAGAAAACAAAGGCATTCTTTTATACGATTAGAGAATAATATAGTTTCAAGTAATTCCAAAAAATTTACTATAAACGATTTGTTTGACAAGGAAAAAGAAACGTGGCAAAATAACTACCGAACGGTCGGTTGGTTCGATAGTAAAATAGTTAGAAGCTCTAGAGGAGGCAAAATATGAATCGTTATTGGATGATGGTTTTTGGAGCAGGTTTAGTAGAAGTGCTTTGGGTTGCAGGATTAAAATATGCAGAAACACCTTTAGAATGGATTGGAACCGGAATAGCCATTATTTTTAGTTTTTCCCTGCTAATATATACAACTAATTTTTTGCCGATTGGAACCGTATATGCAGTTTTTACTGGTCTTGGAACAGTAGGTACTGTGGTAGGAGAGATTATCCTATTTCATGAACCGATACAGCCATTAAAAATATTGTTTATCGGAATATTACTGGCAGGTGTAATCGGTTTGAAAATAGTGACAGATAAAAACCCTGGAACAAAGGAGAAAGTATAATGGCGTGGATTGCGTTAATGATAGCAGGTTTATGTGAAGTGGCAGGCGTGCTTAATATAAAAAGATTGACACAGAAAAAATGGGATGCGGTCATTTTTCTTGTTTTAGGATTTGTATTAAGTTTTGGTATGTTGACATACGCATTAAAGACCATTCCAATGGGAACAGCATATGGAATTTGGACAGGAATCGGCACAATTGGTTCTGCATGTATCGGCATGTTTTTATATAATGAACCAAAAGACTGGAAACGATTATTATTTATCAGCATGATTTTAGCAGCGTCAATCGGACTAAAAATAATTTCATAGTGAAGTTAATCATTTCATGAAAGGAGGAGACCTTGTGAAACGTGAGGAATTAAAACAGGCGGCTTTAAAATATTTTGGATTACACGGATACGAGGGCACCTCCCTTGCACAAATTGCAGAAGAAGCAGGCATTAAGAAATCTTCTATTTATGCCCATTTTAAGGGGAAGGATGAGTTGTTTTTAGAAGTATTAAGAGAAGCAAAAAAAGTAGAAATAAGCTTAAAAGAAACGTATTTTCAACAAAATAATACGAGAAATGCAGATGATTTTTTATATGGTTATTTAGTACATACAAAAGAAATGTTTCAAAAAAATGAAAGCTTAAAATTTTGGCTCCGCATGGGTTTTTTTCCGCCCGCCCATCTTTATCAAGAGGTGCATAAAGACGTAATGGAAGTAGAGATATTACAGGAAATGCTGTTGAAAAAAGCATTTAAACAATGGATACAACAAGATGCCCTAACAGCAGAAGAGAATGAAGAGACTTTAACGATTGCTTATACAGGGATGATTATGGCCATTATGGTGGAGCTAGTTTATTTTCATACGTCTAATCGAGTAGAAGAAAAGCTTGAGGCGTTATGGAGAATTTTTTGGCAGGGAATAAAAAGAAGGTAGAACGGTAGAAAGTGCAGTATTTGTAAAAAAGACAAAAAACTGCACTATTGCTAGTTATTAATCTTGTTGTTAGCTAGATGTTTCAGCAATCATTTCTTTTAATAGTTGTGCATACTGTTCTACTTCTTCGATTGTTGTATCTTTCCCAAACGAAATCCGCACAAATTCCTTTGCTTGTTCATCCGAAAAGCCCATTGCCTTCATTGACTTTGATGGAGTTTGTTGACCGACTTGACAGGCACTACCTGTTGAAATCGCATATCCTCTTCGATTACTTTCCAACATGACCCACTGACCTTCCATATTCTTTACTCGTAATCCAATAATAGATGGAAGTTGCTGGGCACATTCTATTACATGGATAGATGAATTTCCTTTTGTTTTTTGTAAAAAGGCGTTTCGCAGCTGCTTAAAATGAAACTGATTCCCCTCTAATTGCAAATGTGCTTTTTGCGCAGCAACCGTCATGGATACAATTCCTGCCGTATTTAACGTGCCAGGTCTAAACCCATTTTCATGAGTCGTTCCCGGGTAATAGCCTTCCCAATTATGTTTTGGGTTGATATATGCGACTCCGACTCCTTTTGGTCCATAAAACTTATGACTTGATAGAGAAAAACCATCAAGCATGTTTGTGAAAGAGGTAAGTGGAAGTTTGCCAAAGCTTTGTACAAAGTCACTATGAAAAAGAACACCATGTTTTTTGCAAATGGAACCTATTTCCTCAATCGGTTGAATGGCACCAGTTTCTGAGTTGACATGATGAATCGAAACTAGTGCAGTATTTTCGTTTAACCTTTTTTCAAAGAGCTCTAAATCAATTAGCCCGTTATTCATGACGGGAAGATAATCTATTTCATATCCTTGTTTTTCTAGTATTTTCATCGTGCTGTGAATCGAAGAGTGCTCTGCTAATGTTGTTATTATATGATTCTTGTTCTTTGGTTGTTCCGACAGCAAAGCCTGGATCGTTAAAAAGTTGCTTTCCGATCCGCCGCTTGTAAAATAAATTCCCTCTTTGTCTACTCCTAATAAAGAAGCAAAATCACTGCGGCATTGTTCTATAAAAGATTGAACTGTGCCTCCCATATCATGAAGACTGTTAGAGTTGGCAAAATAATTAGCAGCTACTTTAATATATGCGCTAGCTGCATCTTTATCCAACGGACAAGTTGCCGCATAATCGAAATAAATCATCGTGTTCCCTCCAAATAGTTGCTTGATGAATCCATAAAAAAATCCTTCTTAACATAAAGAAAATGAGAATATTAAAAAGTCCTAAAAGAAAATACTTGTCATAAGTTTAAAACTATGTAAATATAAGTGTCAAGACACCTGTTAATAAGGGGAGTAAAAATATGAAATCAGATGTATTAATTATTGGCAGTGGATTGGCAAGTTTACAATTGGCAAAGTTACTTTCTAAGCATTTAAATGTGATGATTCTCACAAAGTCACACTCATTTCATAGTAATTCTTATTTGGCACAAGGAGGAGTTGCTGCATCCATAAGCAAGCAAGATGATTTTAAAAAACATGCACTTGATACACTCGAAGCAGGCAGATTTCATAATAATGTCGAGGTAGTAAAGACAATAACAAAAAATGCCCCCGACTTAATTCATGAATTGCTAGGCGGTGGCTGTGCTTTTGATCAAGATGACAACGGAAACTTGTTGCTAGGCATGGAAGGAGCCCATAGTGAAAATCGTATTGTTCATGGAGGAGGCGATTCAACTGGCAAAAGGCTAGTTGAGTTTTTAACCCACTCTTTAGGTAATAATGTCACGATTTTAGAAAACTTTTTTGTGGATGAATTGATTCAAAACAATCAAAACGAATGTATAGGTGTAAAAGGAACACATGCAAATGGCCAACAAGATTGTTTTTTTGCAGCACATACAGTGCTTGCCACTGGTGGATGTGGGCAAATTTATTCCTTAACTTCAAGTGAAAATACGATTACAGGAGACGGGATAGCACTGGCATATTTAGCTGGGGCTGCTGTAACAGATATGGAGTTTGTACAATTTCATCCTACCTTGCTTTCAATTGAAGGGAAAACAGTTGGTCTTGTTTCAGAAGCTGTACGAGGAGAAGGAGCAAGGCTTATATCGGAAAAAGGATCATACATTATGGAGGGCGTGCATCCATATAAAGATCTTGCTCCAAGGCATATTGTCTCCCAAACGATTTTTAGCCATATAAAAAAAGGGGAAAAAGTGTATTTAGATATTAGCAGTATTCAACATTTTGAACAAAGATTTCCCTCCATTTCAAAGATGTGTATACAAAATGGCATTGATTTAGCTAAAAAGAAAATTCCAGTTGCACCTGGCAGTCATTTTTTAATGGGAGGAATTGAAACAGATCTGATTGGCAGAACAACAATTAAAGGATTATATGCGATCGGCGAAGCAGCATGTACGGGATTTCATGGAGCAAACCGGTTAGCAAGCAATTCTTTATTGGAAGGTTTATTTATGGGAAAACAGCTTGCTTGGTATATTAGTACGACCAACTATCTTCCATCGACTTTTATTAGAAAAGAAACAAAAGTATCCCATCTTGGAACGCCCCTAAGCTTACCAGAAGTAAATGTACTAAAGGAAAGCATGATGGAGAATGTCGGCATTGTAAGAAAGAAACAAGATTTGCAAAACCAGCTGCATTGGCTGAAGGGATTTGGAATACATGATCTATCTATTAATCTTGATACATTCTCTTCAAAAGAAAAAGAAATTGCTTTTATGCTAATTACCGCCTGGTTGATTACAAAATCTGCTTTAGCTAGAACAGAGAGCAGAGGCGGACATTATCGCGAAGATTTTCCGGAAGAAAAAGAAGAATGGCTAAAAAGAAAGATCGTTCATAAAAAAGAAAAGGTAGGACATGATGAATACAATAAAATTGCGAAAACAACTTGAACAGTTTTTTATAGAAGATATTGGAGAAAGAGATGTTACAACCGACACGATATTTCCAGCTTATACAACAGGCGAAATTGTATTTATAGCAAAAAGTTCGGGAATATTCTGTGGGCAAACCGTTATTGAACATGGTTTCCAATTGCTTGAACCATCCATGGACATAAACATGCTGATAAAAGATGGAGAAAAAGTGGAGATAGGACAAGAAATTGCAACCGTAAAAGGAACAATTCGCAATCTTTTAAAAGGAGAAAGGGTTGTTCTCAATCTTATTCAAAGAATGAGCGGTATTGCCACGAAAACAAAAGAATGTGTCGATCGTTTGAACAGCCCTTATACGAAAATTTGTGATACAAGAAAAACGACTCCAGGCCTTCGTATGCTGGAAAAATATGCAGTAACAGTCGGCGGCGGTTATAATCATCGCTACGGTTTATATGATGCCGTCATGATCAAAGATAATCATATTTCTTTTGTAGGTTCTATTAGAAATGCCGTTAAAACCATCAAACAATCTATTGGTCATATGGTAAAAGTAGAAGTCGAGGTCGAAACAAAAGCACAAATGGTAGAAGCATTGGAAGCTGGAGCGGATGTGATTATGTTTGATAATCGCAGTCCAGAAGAGATAAAAAAATGGATTAAATATATTCCAGAAACAATCATTACAGAGGCATCTGGAGGAATCACATTAGAAAACGTAGCTTCCTACAAGGATTGTGGAGTTGATTATATCTCGCTCGGTTTTTTGACCCATTCGGTTGCTTCGTTGGATATAAGTGTAAAGGTGAACCTATCATAATTTAATCAAAGGGGATGAAATCGATGAATATTCTTGATCAATTACAAACAAATCATAAACAAATTCCAGAACACTATAAAAATATGTCGACACAAGAATTAGAAGCTCGAGCAATGAAAATAAAAAGGAAACTCGGAGATCGTTTATTTGTTCCAGGTCATCATTACCAAAAAGATGAAGTAATCCAGTTTGCTGATACAACAGGTGATAGCTTACAGCTTGCTCAAGTTGCAGCTGATAACAAGGAAGCAGAATATATTGTTTTTTGCGGCGTGTATTTTATGGCAGAAACAGCGGATATTTTAACATCAAAACAGCAAAAAGTGTATCTTCCTGATATGCGGGCAGGCTGTTCTATGGCAGATATGGCAGATATTTATCAAACCGATCGTGCATGGGAGAAGCTGCTGCAGCTTTTTGGAGATACAATTATTCCACTTACTTATGTCAATTCAACTGCTGCAATTAAAGCATTTGTTGGCATAAATGGAGGTGCAACTGTTACGTCATCGAATGCAGAAAAAATGGTTTCCTGGGCCCTAACACAAAAGGAGAGGTTACTATTTTTACCAGATCAGCATTTAGGAAGAAATACCGCATTTAATTTAGGGATACCATTAGAAAATATGGCCGTGTGGGATCCTATTAAGAATGAATTGGAATATTCCGGTCCCTTGGAGAATGTTCAAGTCATTTTATGGAAAGGACACTGTTCTGTACATGAAAACTTTACGGTGAAAAATATTTTTGATGTAAGAGAACAATTTCCAGATATGAAAATTATCGTTCATCCAGAGTGTCGTCGTGAGGTGGTGGAGTTAGCAGATTATGCTGGTTCTACCAACTATATAATAAACTGCATTCAAAATGCTGCTCCTGGAACATCGTTTGCAATCGGAACAGAAATGAACTTAGTAAAACGAATCATAAAAGAGCATGCGGATAAACATATTATTTCCTTAAACCCCAATATGTGCCCTTGTTTAACAATGAATAGAATTGATTTGCCTCATTTTGTTTGGTGTTTAGAATCTTTAGAAGATGGATTTGAAATGAACCAGATTATAGTAGAAGAACCCATTGCAAGTAACGCTCGTTTAGCACTCGAAAGAATGCTGACAACTACATGAATTAATTTAATTATTAAATAAATTTACTAAAAAAGCTGTTGACGTCATAATCGTTGACAGTTTTTTTACATTATTTTTGATTTTTTTGTAACTTTTTTAATTGTTATTCGTTTCTATATATGAAGAAGTTAATATTCTTTATCGTAAATGAATAAAGGGGATGTAGGATAATATGTGGATTACAATATTTTTACTACTGATCTTTTCTATCATACAATATCGAGATATAGCGCATCCTAAGGAACCCCAATTAACAAGAGTGGATATTGCCAATCAACAAGATGAAGGAAATAAGATGATAGTAGACGATCATACGTTAACGGAACTACAACATGTTTGGGACAATGCTTTATGGGAACAGTCAAAAAGAAATATGTCGAGAGTAGAGGATGTGGATATTCAGCTCTTTTATGAATACAGATCAGATTTTCCTAAGAGTATTGAACAGTACAAAATATGGTTTTCCGTTAATGGAAGTACAGAAATAATCAACCCAATCGATCATACATACGTAAAATTAGAAGGAGAAAAAGCAAAAAAGGTGAAAAATATTCTTCTGAACAAAACGGTTGAAAAAACAACATAAGAGCAATTCATATAGTAATAAATAGCTTACTCTTAAATGCAAAATGACAAGAAAACGATCTTGCTTTAAGATAGATGTAAAAAGAAGGGGAAAATGAAAAATTGTTTTTTTATAGAAAAAGTATAGATAAAAGAATAGTGCATCCTATAAGAGAAGAGATTTATGAAATTGCTTATCTATTAACAGGAAATCAAACAAAAGCACACCAATTAATGCAATCCGCTCTTTATAAAGCAAATTATTCATTATTAAAAATAAAAGAAGAAGCTTTTATACATAATCTTTGGAAAGATTACAAGATACTAATTAAAACAGATGCTTTAACACCTAATCCGAATCCATTCGATAAAATGCCATTATTAAAAAACTTGCATCATCTTTCTGAAATAGAAAAAATGGTCATTATTCTTCGTTATCATAAAGAATATCCAATCAAAAAAATAGCAAAAATCCTTTCTCTATCAAGACAAAAGGTAAGAAGCAAGCTCTTTCACTCAATTCCAATATGGAGTGGGGAAAACACAGCGATTTCTTTAGCACAGCTACCGGGGGTTTTTCAAACTGAAATTGCTAGGTTAGAAATACAGCTTGATGTTAAAGAAGTTCATATCCTTAAAATAAAAACATCTTCCAAAAAGAAATTCTATTATATGTGTGCGGGTATTTTAGTATTTTTAATTTTAGGCGGCAGCATGAATGATGCTACCGTAGATAAAACAAGGGCAAGTGCAGGACCTGATATTGTTAAAATTTATAAAGAAGGTACACTATTACAGATTATCAACCAAAAATTACACGATCTTGGTTTTTCGGAATGCTATTTGAATCGAGATTCTTTGTCCCATACAATTTCTATACAAACAGATAGTTTAAAAGTAAAAGATAAACAAGAGCAAATCATTTCGGCAGTTTCAGCCATATTAGATGCAAGACTTATAGATGATGCAGTCCAATTTGAATATTTTGAGTCATCCGAAGAAGGAGAAACAATAGAGGAAAACGAAGATCCGTTCATGAAAAAACGACAAGGACCTGAGGGTGAAATTTGGGTGGAAGTAAATCGAAAACTAATGTTTGCCGATGACTATTCTTCGGCTGATTTTGATGGGGATAAATGGATTTTAACGGTGCCGGATAATATCAGCGATGAACAAGAAGAAACAACGCGCAAGACAATACAAAAGATATTAAACAAATATCAAGAAAACACGGACGTCACCTTTCAATTTTATAATAAAAAACAAATAGATAGCATGCAAAGATGGTATTCACTTCTTGATTATATATCAGAAGGACTAGCCAATGACGAAAAATATCGATTTAATGAATTGATGATAGATTACAAAAATGGAGTAGTCCAATTAAATATTACGACCACCTTCTTTTCTGACGAAAAAGGACATGAATCGATAGTTCGAGAAATAAAAAGAGGCATTACGACATTTTTACAAGATAAAGAAATAAAAAAAATCATTAAAAAGGATAAGTATTCCATAAATGTACTAGCAACATCAGGGGAAAAGTTAGAAGGAGAATAACCAAGATGTAGACAGAGAAGTTGTCTACATCTTAACCTATTATTTATATGCTTTATTTTTTTCTTCTAAAAACTCGCCAAGTTCATCATCGTATTCAACATGATCATCAGTCGTGTACATATCGTCTTCATCTTTACTGAAATTAAATAAGTTTATTAATTGTTTAATCATCTCAAATCATCCTTACGTATTATTGCTGTTTTATTTGTTTCATAATTAGAATTTCCGCAAGCACTAATCCTTATACGAGCAATAAGAAATTAATTTTAAGAAGAACTGAATGAAGGTATACATCATAGGAAAATCGGCAATAATGTGTGGATGTTAATGAATAGATGTTTTAGCAAGTGCTCAAAAGGAGGAAAACCTGTGCGGGAAGGTTGAGGCACGAAAGTCACGAAGAGATTTGCCAGCTAAGTTTCCGGACTTTTTGAACAACCTCTTTTATGGTAAAATATATTCAATAGTCAAGATATATGGACTAAAATGCAGGTAAAGGCAGTGGAGTGGATTGACAAAAAAAGAAAAGGTCATTGTTTTGATAGGTCCAACAGCTGTTGGTAAGACAAAACTCAGCATAGAATTAGCGAAACGCTTTAATGGGGAGATTATTAGTGGTGATTCTATGCAAATATATAAAGGAATGGATATAGGAACAGCCAAAATAACAAAAGATGAAATGGAAGGAATTCCACATCATCTAATTGATATTATCCATCCAGAGGATAGTTTTTCTGTTGCCGAATTTCAAACGTTGGTAAGAGAAAAAATTTCAGAAATTACGAATCGTGGGAAAGTGCCATTTATAGTAGGAGGAACAGGTCTTTATATTCAATCTGTACTATATGATTATCATTTTCAGGAAACACCAACAGACAGTGCTTATCGAAAGCAGATGGAATCTTTAGCAGTAACTGAAGGTTCGCAAACAGTGCATGCTTTATTAGAAAAAATAGACCCTGATGCCGCATATTCGATTCCACATCAAAATGTGCGTCGTGTTATCCGAGCGCTTGAAGTATTTCACGTAACTGGAAAAAAAGCGTCAGACTGGCAAAAAGAACAAAGCAAAGATCTATTATATGATGCAGAAATAGTCGGATTAACGATGGATCGAGAACTTTTATATAGCCGCATAAATGAACGAGTAGATATCATGGTATCAGCGGGACTTGTGGATGAAGTAAAAAATCTTTACAACCGAGACATAAAAAATTGTCAATCTATTCAAGCAATCGGTTATAAGGAATTATATAAATATTTTGACGGCTTACTTTCTTTTGATGAGGCCATTGAAGAATTGAAACAAAATTCAAGACGTTATGCCAAAAGACAATTAACTTGGTTTCGTAATAAAATGAGTGTAAAATGGTTTGATATGACAGATAGTGTAAAACATGATAACATACGAAAAAAAATAATGGAAATTTCAACCTATCTGGAAGGAAGCTTTAAAGAAATATAGAATACATAGTATTAGAGAGAAAAGAGGAGGATTTTCATGAAGCAATCTGTTAATATTCAAGATCAATTTTTAAATCAACTACGAAAAGACGGGATAAGTGTAACAGTATTTTTATTAAATGGATTTCAAATTCGAGGATCAATAAAAGGATTTGATAATTTTACCGTTTTATTTGAATGTGAAGGAAAACAACAATTAGTATATAAACATGCAATTTCGACGTTTTCACCATTAAAAAATGTGCAAATTGATTTAGAAGGAAATCAAGCATAATGAAGAAAAACTCCACGTATCATGATACGTGGAGTTTTTTATTGGAAAAGGGGCTAGAGCTTCGCCAACTTTAATGGAAAAAATACGAGTAACGGTACTCTGTAGTTTGTTTTTATCCTTATTAAGATTGGAGTGGCTTCGCTCACGCCGCCTTTATTAGGTTTGAATCTGCTTTTTCCTTGTTAGATGGTCAAGTATCCATATGAGTTTTTGTGAAAAAAATGAACTCCGTTTAAATAGTATTTTTAATAAATAGGGCTAATCGTGAATATAAATAGATATGGGGCAGAAAATCGTTTCGTTATATTTGTAGCTGTAGGCTTAATGTTCAAGGGGAAGAAAGCATAAAATCTTTGAACTTAGTCGAGTGTCAAGCTCCGGCGCCTCGCTTTTCTAGTAATATTAGAATTTTTATCTAAAAGTTAGATGGATGTCTAGCTCCGACATACAGGATGTATTAGTGCCGGCGTAGCCACAGGGCGTGGCGCATTTAGCCGGCCAGCGCCTAGCCCTTGTGAAAAATAACCTCATGCCTCTAAAAGTAAAAAACACTTTTTTGAGTCATGAGAACATTTTTCTTCAGGGCTGAACAAGGCGCTTCTGCTTTTCTTATAGTATCAGAATTTATAAGTTTTAAGTTAGATAACTGTCTAGCTCCAGCGCCTATCGCCTATCGTACTTCAGGTCTTCTCCCTACGATAAGTCAACATCGATTCGCTTACGCTCTTCGTGTTTCCTTTATCTCAGTCGAAGCCCCTCCAGTCCGTACGGCGATAAACAAGGCGCTTGCGCTTTTCTTACTAGGAGGTGTGGCTTTTGGAACATCCAATAAGGATGAAAAATAATGGACAGATTAGTGTTGTGATTAATTCGCAAAAAAAGAAGGTTCAACCGAGACAGCTGCCAGAAGCGAAAACAATCCCTAAAAAAATTCCTAGTGAACATGCTGCACTGAAGGAAATTGAAGAGGAATTAGGAAGCCTTGTTGGCATGGATGAAATGAAAAAAATGATTAAAGAAATATATGCATGGATATATGTGAATAAAAAAAGAGAAGAAAATGGCCTGAAAGCAGGAAAGCAAGCACTTCATATGATGTTTAGAGGGAATCCGGGAACAGGAAAAACAACGGTTGCAAGATTAATCGGCAAATTATTTCAGAAAATGAATGTTCTTTCAAAAGGTCATTTAATAGAAGCGGAGAGGGCTGATTTAGTCGGAGAATATATCGGCCACACCGCACAAAAAACGAGGGATTTAGTAAAAAAGTCTTTAGGAGGCATTTTATTTATTGACGAAGCTTACTCTTTAGGCAGAGGCGGAGAAAAAGATTTTGGCAAAGAAGCAATCGATACGCTTGTGAAGCATATGGAAGATAAACAACATGAGTTTATTTTAATTCTCGCCGGTTATTCAAGAGAAATGGAATTTTTCTTATCATTAAATCCTGGTCTTCATTCCAGGTTTCCTCTCGTAATTGACTTCCCCGATTACACGACTGAGCAATTAATGGAAATTGGCCATCGCATGTTGGAAGAAAGAGAATATACATTAAGTCATGAAGCAGAAAAAGGCTTAAAAGAACATTTGAATTATATCCAAACGGTACAGCATCCGAAAACATTTTCTAATGGGAGATATATACGGAATATCATCGAAAAGTCGATAAGAGCACAAGCGATGCGCCTGCTCATGCAAAGCAATTATGATCGACACGAATTAATGACAATCAGAAGTAACGATTTAGTATTTGATCAGAAGGAAAAAGGATAAATCGTATAGAAATAGATATAAATAGATATAAATGACACTAATGAAATGATTAGTGTTTTTTTTTGTCACCAGGAAATTATAAACGAAATGGGATTGTGGATAACTTGGCGGTTGTGTCCGCATCCAGCTCCAGCGCCTAGCTCTTGTGAAAAATAACCCCATGCCTCTAAAAGTAAAAAGCACTTTTTGAGTCATGTGAACATTTTTCTTCAGAGCTGTTCAAGGCGCTTGCGCTTTTGTTCCGAAAGGCTGTTTTCTATAAGTTTGTTGTTTTGAATAAAATAATAAACACGGATGAAGCACTGAGCAGCCTGAATACACGTAGACTTCTGCTTAGAAAAGCGAGAAAGACGAGAACCCACAGGAGCATAGCGACGAGGAGGCTCGGCACTCGTCCGCGGAAAGCGAAGTGTATTCAGGCTGCGGGTTAAATAACAACAATCTATACGAAAACAGCTTAAGAAAAGAAAAAATGAATATAGGTTTTTGTTGGATATTGTCGATTTAATAAGATGTTGTATTAAAATGATTAATTGATGATAAGATAGACTCCATTAGGAAAGAAAACGTTTTTTTGTTATAATAAACTGCAAGAGTAATATGGAAAGAAGGTTTGTTTATTGAAACAAGCGAAAGAAAAAGTAATACTCGTGGGCTGTCAAACAATTGAAGATACAACAAGATATGAGTATTCAATGGAAGAGCTTGCAAGTTTAACTGAAACAGCAAATGGAGAAGTAGTTGCATCCCTTATTCAAAACCGTGACCGTATCCACCCGTCTACTTATATTGGGAAAGGGAAAGTGGAAGAATTAGAAGCACTTGCAGAAGAATTAGAAGCAGATATTATTATTTTTAATGATGAGTTATCTCCTAGTCAAATTCGTAATCTATCGAAAAATATAGAAGCGAGAATTATTGATCGCACCCAGCTAATTTTAGATATTTTTGCTGGCAGAGCCCGTTCAAAAGAAGGGAAGCTGCAAGTAGAATTAGCGCAGCTTCAATATTTATTGCCTAGATTAGGCGGCCAAGGTCTTGCGCTTTCAAGATTGGGAGCAGGAATTGGAACGAGGGGACCAGGTGAAACGAAACTAGAATCAGATCGAAGACATATACGTCGAAGAATTGATGATATTAAATCACAGCTGAAAGTAATCGTTCAGCACCGTGATCGTTATAGGGAAAGAAGAAAAAAAAATAAAGCATTTCAAATTGCCCTTGTCGGATATACAAATGCAGGGAAATCGACTTTGTTTAACCGGCTGGCAGAAGCAGATTCTTATGAGGAAGATATTTTATTTGCAACCCTCGACCCAATGACAAGAAAAGTTATTTTACCAAGTGGATTTACTGCATTAATAACGGATACGGTTGGTTTTATTCAAGATTTGCCGACCACATTAGTAGCTGCGTTTCGATCGACATTAGAAGAAGTGAAAGAGGCGGATCTATTGCTGCATGTCGTGGATATGTCGAATGAAGAATATTATCAACACGAAGAAACGGTGCACAAACTGTTAGATGATTTAGACATGCCTCCCGTTTCTCAATTAACCGTTTATAATAAACGAGATTTAATGCATAAAGAATTTGTGCCGACCAGTAAAACAGAAAGTATTGTGATTACTGCATTAGATAAAGAAGACCGGAATAAATTGAAACAAAAAATCGAAAAGCTGATGATCGAGAAGATGGATTATTATGAAGTCGACGTTCCTGCAAGTAATGGGAAACTACTATCTCAATTAAAAAACGAAACCATTTTACGCAGTTTACTGTTTGATGAAGATAAACAGCACTATATTTGTAAGGGGTATGTGTTAAAAGAACATGCCCTTCAAACAAAATTGGTGTAATATAACAGAATTTGAATGGAGAAACAGATGTACGAACATTTATCATTTGGGCAGAAGCTTCAATCGCTAGTAAAAGAAGTGGAACAGCAAATAAGCCCTGTTCATAAACAAATAGAAGATGCGATAGATGTAAATCAATATCGTGTATTAGCTAGTTTTCAACAGAATAAAGTAAGCGAGTCTCATTTTATTCCTTCAACAGGTTATGGATATGACGATTTAGGAAGAGATACGTTAGAAAAAATATATGCAGATGTTTTTGGAGGAGAATCAGGCTTGGTCCGCCCGCAAATTATTTCTGGCACTCATGCTATCAGTATAGCACTATTTGGCATATTGCGACCTGGTGATGAATTATTATATATAACTGGGAAACCTTATGATACATTAGAAGAAATAGTCGGTATTCGCGGGGACGGAGTTGGCTCATTAAAAGAATTTCAAATCGGTTATAAAAGTATAGATTTACTTCCAAGTGGAAAAGTAGATTTTGAGGCAATTGCAGCAAATATCAAACCAAACACAAAAATGATTGGCATACAACGATCGAAAGGATATGCAACGAGGCCATCTTTTACCATTTCAGAAATTAAAGAAATGATTCGCTTTGTAAAAGAGTTAAAAGAGGATGTCGTTGTGTTTGTAGACAATTGTTATGGGGAGTTTGTTGAGCAGCAAGAGCCGTGTCATGTTGGAGCAGATTTAATGGCAGGCTCCTTAATTAAAAATCCGGGTGGAGGGATCGCAAAAACGGGCGGTTACATCGTCGGAAAAAAAGAGTTTGTAAAAGCATGCTCTTATCGAATGACATCACCAGGGATTGGAGCAGAAGCAGGAGCATCCCTTAATAGCCTTCAAGAAATGTATCAAGGTTTTTTCCTTGCTCCGCATATTGTAGGGCAAAGTTTAAAAGGTGCTGTTTTTACTGCAGCCATACTGGAAAAACTAGGTATGAATTCCACGCCAAAATGGAATGTACCACGAACAGATTTAATACAGTCTGTTCAATTTGATGATAAAGATAAAATGGTAGCATTTTGTCAGGCCATACAATTTGCTTCCCCAGTAAATTCCCATGTTACGGCTTATCCAAACTATATGCCAGGGTATGAAGATGATGTTATTATGGCCGCAGGAACCTTTATACAAGGAGCAAGTATAGAATTAACGGCAGACGGTCCAATCCGCCCTCCATATGTTGCATATGTTCAAGGCGGGCTAACGTATTCCCATGTAAAAATTGCCGTATGCATGGCCATCAATCGGTTATTAGAACAAAAATTGATTAAAATAGATTAAAAATTTTTATTCGAATTCGCGTTGTTAACAAACAAAAGTTAGAAAGTATCACATAGGTTGACAACAATTCTTACCAAAACTATAATGAAATTGGGTAAATTTATATAAAAGGAGCCGAAAAACTATGTCTGGTAGTCAAATTCGTCGGTCGATGCCTCTATTCCCAATAAGTATTGTTATGCAGTTAACGGAGCTGTCCGCTCGACAAATTCGCTACTATGAAGAGCATGAATTAGTGGCTCCAGCAAGAACGGATGGCAATAGACGACTTTTCTCATTAACTGATATTGATACATTATTGGAAATTAAAGATTTAATCGATCAAGGAGTAAACCTTGCTGGCATTAAACAAATTTTCTCTGTTAAGGAAAAACAAGAATTAACAGAAGATGTAAAAAAAGAAGCAGAAAAGGCACGTCGAGAATTATCTGATGAAGATTTACGTAAACTTTTACGTAAAGAGTTATTAAATGCTGGACGCTTTAACAATTCTACTCGAACATCCATGCGACAAGGAGATATGACAAGATTTTTTCCGAGATAACTTAGAACTGACTGTATTTTAGGAGGAGAAAACATGGCTAAAAATTATACAAAAGAAGATATTAAACAATTTGCAAAAGAAAGCGATGTAAAATTTATTCGTCTTCAATTTACAGATATTTTAGGAACCATTAAAAACGTGGAAATTCCAATCAGCCAGCTTGATAAAGCATTAGAAAATAAGATGATGTTTGACGGATCATCCATTGAAGGATTTGTTCGTATTGAAGAATCAGATATGTATTTATATCCTGATTTAGATACATGGGTTGTTTTCCCTTGGACAGCGGAAAAAGGGAAAGTGGCTCGCCTTATTTGTGACATTTATAATCCTGATGGCACTCCATTTGAAGGAGATCCACGCAATAATTTAAGAAGAATTCTTAAAGAAATGGAAGCGCTTGGATTTACAAACTTCAATTTAGGACCTGAACCAGAATTCTTTTTATTTAAATTAGATGAAAAAGGGGCTCCAACACTTGAGTTAAATGATAACGGTGGATATTTTGACTTGGCACCTACTGATTTAGGTGAAAACTGCCGCCGTGATATCGTACTAGAACTAGAGGAAATGGGCTTTGAAATCGAAGCATCCCACCATGAAGTGGCTCCTGGCCAACATGAGATCGATTTTAAATATGAGGATGCTATTACAGCATGTGACCAGATTCAAACGTTTAAATTGGTCGTAAAAACAATAGCCCGTAAACACGGTCTTCATGCAACCTTTATGCCGAAGCCGCTGTTTGGAGTGAACGGTTCTGGAATGCATTGTAATTTGTCATTATTTAAAAATGGCGAAAATGCATTTTTTGATCCAACAAGTGAACTGGAATTAAGTGAAACGGCATTGCAGTTTATCGCAGGGATCATTAAACATGCAACAGCATTTACAGCAGTAACGAACCCAACCGTTAACTCTTATAAACGATTAGTTCCAGGCTATGAAGCACCTTGTTATGTGGCATGGTCTGCACGCAACCGTTCTCCGCTTATACGTATTCCGGCATCACGTGGCTTAAGTACACGTGTGGAAGTTCGCAGCGTAGATCCAGCTGCAAATCCATATTTAGCGATGGCGGCACTTTTAAAAGCAGGATTAGATGGAATCAAAAATGATTTATTCCCGCCAGCTCCAGTAGACCGCAATATCTACATCATGAGCAAAGAAGAGCGTATAGCAGAAGGTGTTGTCGATTTACCAGATACATTAGCAGTAGCATTAGACGAATTAAAACGAAATGAAGTCATGATCGATGCACTTGGTGAACACATTACTGCACATTTTATTGAAGCAAAAGAAATTGAGTGGGACATGTTCCGTACGCAAGTACACCCATGGGAGAGAGATCAGTACTTGGAAATGTACTAAGAACGGAATAGGTTGATATAACTGGGTTTTTAAGGATTAATAATCATGGGTGCGTACATGTGTTATTGTAGAAGAATAGCACACGCCCAGTAAACGCCCATGAATTCTTTTTAACCCAGTATATTACCCATATGATTTTCGTATTTATCTAAAGTATCTTTTTCTATTTTCTTTGATATATGCGAATATAGATCGACAGTGACTTGGTAGTTTTTGTGGCCAAGTCTTTTTTGTACGTATTCGATACTAGCTCCGGATTCAATTAGCAAAACTGCATGGGTGTCTCTAAGAGCATGAATAGGTATTTGCTGAAGATTTGCTCTAAGTAAGATTCTTTCCATCGCATTAAATAAACTTGACTTAGGCATAAAATTCCCATCGTTCCTGCAAAGGACTAAATTAAGATCATGTAAATAATTTTCTTTTAATGCTAATTTATTTTGATTCTGATAGTTTCTGTGAAAAGATAAATCATTGATTAATCCTTTTCGGATAGTAATAATCCTGTTTGATGTGAATGTCTTTGGATCACCAAAAAGATCGTCATCATCTTTAGCTTGAAAATCCAATGTCTTATTAATGTTTATTGTACCTTCTTTTAAATCAATGTCTTTCCAAGTTAGTGCAGCTGCTTCTCCTTTTCGCATACCTGTTTCCAAAAGTATCTTAAAGAATATCCAATAAATATAACCATATTGATATGCAGCTTGTAAGAACACTGGTATATTATCAGATTCCATGTACTCTAATTTCTTTTTCTGCTTTACTGGTTTAGGTATAGTGACTCCAACAGCAGGGTTAAATTCAATTTTTTTTAGCGTTACTGCCTTTTCCATTGCAGAGAAGAAGGTACCATGTATAATCTCTATAGTTCTACGACTATAATCTTTTTGGGCAAGTGACTTTAGAAACTTTTGATACATAATTGGTTTGAGTTCAATTAAATTAATTTCTTTGAAATAAGGTATTAAATGATTTTCAATACTGCGCTTATGAATGTTAAATGTATTCTTTCTTACATTCGGTTTCTTATATTCCATTAGCCATTCAATTAAAAGTCTTTGAGAAGAAGTTTATTATCAACTTCTAGACCACTCATTAGCTTCTTTTCATGCTCCTGTGCAGCAAATCTTGCTTCAGGTTTAGTTACGAATCCTCGTTTTGACTTTTCCTTTTGTTTTTTGGTAATTGGATCTTGGAAGGTAATTCGATATTCCCATTTCCCATCATTCCTTTTTCGATAACTAATAGCCATATAAATATTCCTTTCTTTAAAATTTTCCGACTTCTAAAAATGAATCACCTCCTTTAAGGAACGCATGTTCTGTTTTATGTTTAAAAAAATTTAGAGGTATAATGAGTGATTAATAGTTTCTCAGGTATACCATATTCAACAATTGCTTCGTGAAAAGATATCTCATCTGAAAAATCTTCATCGGAGAATAAAAGGTTTATAGCAAACATATTTGCTTCCATTTCAATTTTATCTGTTGAAAATAATGTGTGTTTCTTTAAAAAAGGAGTATTTGCATCTGGGTGTAGAACAGCATGTCCAAGTTCGTGAGCACCAGTGAATTTCTTTTGGTATTCATTAGCATTCTCGTTGATGTGCAAAACCTTAATTCTAAAGTGCCTGCTATAATACCCTAATGTATTCCCTAAGTTTTCAAATAAAACTTCAATGCCCAGTATTTCTGCAAGCTTAAAAGGGCAATTAGTTTTATGTGTTTTTTTCAATTTCTGAACCTTAGCAATAATCGACTCCATAGTAAACTCCTAATTACGATATTTGTTAGGTGTGAATTTTTGTTTAGCGATTCTTTTTGCAATTCTTAAAGAATTTTCTAATGATGAAAGTAATAATTCCCTATCTTCCTCATCCATATCTTCGATTGTTTCTCCATTGAAGTGAGCATATCCATTTTTTCCTTCTAATCCATCAATCATTTTTTGAAGTTCTTTTTGAATATCTTTCTCATCTTTTTCTGTTAATTCTGGATTAAAATCTTCAATCTTATTTTTATCTTCAACAATATCGCTCACATTAATATTTAGTGCAACTGCGATTGCCTTTAATGTATCTAGACTTGGGTTGTATCTATTTCTTTCCAAATCAGCTAGGTAAGAACGTGACATATTTGCTTTTTCAGCTAATTGCTGCTGTGTTAATTTTGCTTTTTTTCTATGCAATTTTATATTTTCACCAACAGTCATCTTTTTTACCCTCCGTATTTGTCGGTAATTCCGACTTGATATTTCTATTATATATAGAAAATGTCGGCAATACAATGTTTAAAATGACGGAAATACGAGTAATTTTAAGAAAAATGACGTGCATACCAGTGTTTTTCTTCTATTTGCTCAAATATGCTTAATTTTAAAGTTTTTTGGACTTTTACACATTGTCGTGAATACAATGCAATTCAGTTATACAAATTAAGAGTAACAACTGGAGGTGATAACATGTTAGACAAAAAAAAGTTAGGTGCTCTTATTAAAGCAAAGCGTAAAGAGAAAAAACTTACTCAAATCATTATTTCAGAAGAAACAGGCCTATCTAGAAACTACATCTCAGATATTGAGAATGGAAGATATATGCCAAGTACAGAATCACTATACAAAATAGCTTCATGTATTGACATGGATTTAAATGTGTTAAAAATGACGGAAATACAAGTTGTGGAGTGATTGAATTGATCAGTATCAACATTGATGAAAAATTTGTTGAACAGCAATTTCTCCAAGAGTTAAATAAAAGACTTCAAGAAATAGAAAATCGCTGTACTTTTTGGGACATGAAGGAGCTCATAAAACAAACCAACATGAGCGAGAACAGCATCAAAGATAAGTTTTTTTATGATAAAAGGTTTCCTAAACACAGAGTAGGAGGGAAGTGGTACTTTCCAGCAAGAGAAGCAGAACAATTTCTAATTATGTGAATTAAGGAACAACCGACTCAATAGGTGGTGATATTCATGCTCTTGGAGAAAGCTGAAATGTTTATTGAATTTTCAGTGCTTATGTACTCAAAAAACAGAATTAATATAGCAATTTGGGCAACTAAACAAAGTGAAATTTGCTTAGATAACCATTTAAAAGAAATCAAAAATTAGCAATTACTTTTTTTCAAACTTACTAATCAAAGAGCTGTTAACCGAGCCAATGACGGTTAGTGATAGAACTGATAGCTGAAAAGACGGTAGCAACGTCAATAAGTGTGGAAGGGTGAAATATATGAAAATCAAACCATCTGAATGGTTTCAATTAGAGCCGGCTGATCGATATATAAAGATTGTTAAATCATCTAAATATGCGAAAGGTGTGAAGTAAATGAATAACTATTTAGCAACTGATTTATCAGCATTAGAAGCAGTTGGAAATGGTGTTGTGTTGGAAAAAGTAAATGAAAGGGTGAAAGTAATGAACGCAGCACAAATGAGAATCAAATCAAAAGAAAATAGTCATAAAATCGCTGTATCAATGAAAGAGCAATTCATTATTCAAGCAAACAAAAAGATTGAAGAGAGAGCAAGCGAAGGTTATTTAAATGCTCTAATTCAAGTGGTTAATAATCCAACTTGGAATGAGTATTTTCTTACGGAAGTTGTAAGCATGCACTATACGAAATTAGGTTTCAAAGTAGAGGTTACACCATTTTTACTTTCATTAAACTTCAGAATATCGTGGGCGGAAGGTGATGAAACTTATGAATCTTGAACATCCGATGATCACTCGTATTAACGATACCGGCTATCCGTCAAAAGATATTGAACCAGTTGAAAAAGCAAGTGCTGGTACAGATTATTTCGGAAATGAAATCTTTGTTGGTGATGAAGTAGTGGTCCATAACGGAGAAACAATTTTAGTTGATAGTTTGGAAGATTACTTGATTGAAGTTTTGGAATTTGAATTTAAGAAAGCTGAATAGGAGGACAAGCTATGAAACAAGGTAAAAAACCAACTCGTCGTCAAAAAATGGTCATCGAATCAGCTGGATTAAACGTAGAAAATTGGCTTGTGTTTAAAAATGATGGTGATTATATCTCTTTAGTTCACAGGGGGACTGGCGATACTAGAAAGATTACAAAAAATTGAAAAAGACCCACTTGGCAGAGTGAATCTAATCAAACAGTACTACCTCAAAATAATCGTAACCATATTTTATGGTAAATACTTTGCAAAATCAAGAGGAGGTTATAAATTGCCATTTTTCTACACAGGTAATCGTACAGTCTATAGTCCTGAAAACACTAAATTGGAGCAGTTTTATAGCTTCCTAGAAAAGCATAACAGTATTTTTTCTGGAAGCAAGTTTTATGAAGAACTTTTAGATACGTATGAAAAATTAGATGACGAATTGAAGGAGGAAAAATAGTGAACGAACTATCTGAACAATTCAATCAGCAACAGCAACCTAGTGTTTTGGCTCATTCATCCAGTAGTCGTGAAATGGAGGAAGTGAAAGGGCAAATATTTATGGCTAAACAATTTCCACGTAATATTTTTGAAGCTGAGAAGCGCATTCTGGATAATTGCAAACGTCAAGCGTTAGCTGAACAAGCAGTCTATAGCTATCCACGTGGAGGAACTAAGGTAGAAGGTCCATCTATTCGATTAGCTGAAGTGTTGGCCCAAAACTGGGGGAACTTATCATTTGGAGTAAAAGAATTAGAGCAACGTGCTGGTGAATCAGTTGCTATGGCATATGCATGGGATTTAGAAACCAATGTAAGACAAGAAAAGATATTTACTGTTCCGCATTCTCGAAAAGCAAGAGGAAGTATTAAAAAACTTGATGATCCACGTGATATCTATGAGTTGGTTGCCAACCAAGGTTCCCGAAGGGTAAGAGCTTGTATTTTAAGTATCATCCCAGGGGACATAGTAGACAGAGCGATTGAGGAATGTAACCGAACCATGCAAGGGAATAATCCAAAACCGTTTAAAGAGCGTTTGAGTGCTGCATTAAAGATGTTCAAAGAAAAACACCGTGTAACACAAGAACAGATTGAAGAGCATTTCGGATATAACGTATCTGCTTTCACTGAACGTGATCTGAATGATTTAGGCAAGATTTTCAATTCCATTAAAGACGGCATGAGTAAAGTGGATGATTGGTTTGATAAAGCTGCCAAAAACAAAAAAGAGGGCAGCGGTTCCTTATCAGAGTCCTTTAAGGAAAAGGAAGAGGTGAAGTCTGATGACAAAGGAAAAGAAGACAAGCCTCCAGTTGAACAGGGAAAACTATCATTCGATTGAAGCTGATCGTGAATATATGTCAGTTTCCCAGTTTAAAAGCTTTGTAGAGTGCGAGGCACGGACAATGGCGAAGTTGAAGGGTGAATATAAACAGCCCTTCTCCAATGCCTTATTAGTTGGTTCTTATGTACATGCAGCATTTGAAAGTGATGAAGCATTCAAACAATTTGTTGAAGAAAATAACGGAGCAATTTTTAAGCCGCGAGGTGGTAAGTACTCTGACTTTGAAACAGCGGACCGTATGATTGAAACGATTAAGGATGATAAATTTGCTCTCTTTGCTTTAGAAGGAGAAAAAGAAGTTATCTATACAGCCAATCTTTACGGATCTCCTTGGAAAATTAAAGTGGATTCCATTAATCATAGCCGAAGTACCTTTTCTGATTTAAAAACAACACAAGACCTACATAAACGGTACTGGAGTACGAAATATGATGAATGGGTATCTTTTATTGAAGCATGGGATTATGTGCTACAAATGGCTATGTATAAACGGGTTATTCAAGAAAACTTAGGTAGGACTTACAACCCGTATATTGTGGCCGTTACGAAAGAAAGTCCTCCAAATAAAGCGGTTTTGCATTTTGATGAATCTCGTTTTGCTTTTGAGTATGAATATATAGAAATGAAAATGGAACGATTTTTACAACTTAAACAAGAAAAAGTCGAACCAATAAGATGTGGTAAATGCAATTATTGCAGAACGGTAAAAAAGCTGTCAGACACAATGGAAATTGGTGTGTTAATCCATGTATGACTATGACGTTCCTACTCATGTTGTTCTTCCAGAACGACTGTGGGAAGAAGCAAAGGATGCTGAACATCTTAAAGAACTTATTCTTCAATACATGCAGCGTTATCCACAACTTAAAGTTAAAACTGTTCATAACGGTATGGCAGTCTGCAAAAGAAAGTAGGTGAGACAATGCCCGAAGCCTTTTATTTTCCTGTACACACGGGACTCTTTTCACCTCGGCATAAAGAAAATATAGGTAACGCCTTATGGGAGTTTCTCTGGATGATCGCTAAGACAACAAAAGAAGTGAAGGATGATGAAGGAGAAACTTGGGGCATTGTTCTTGGTGGAAAACCTATAAAACTATCTGAAATTGCTGAGGACATTGGTACAAGTGAAAGGACAATCCAAAGAAATATTTCAAGGCTTAAAGATTATGGATATATACAATCTGTTAAAACACCATATGGGGATATTTTCAAAGTGAAAAATTCGAAGAAATTTTATAAAAACAGACATGACAAAAGTGTCGTGTCTGAGGAAAAGAGAGACGACAAAAATGGCATGTCTCTTAAGGAGAGACACGACAAATTTGGTAGAGAGACATGACAAAAGTGTCGTGTCTAATAAGAAAAAGAAAGATAAAGAAATAAAACATGATAAAGAAAACAACAACAAGATAAAAAAAGAAAACGAGGTTGTTATGGTGGAACAAAATCCATTTTTAGAATATGAAAAATCATTCGGTTTTCCATCACCAATGTTAATCGAAGAATTCAATTTTTGGATTGATAATGATAAATCATTTTTCCAAGAACCTGAAGCGATAATTTGCGAAGTGATTAAGGAAGCTAGGAAACATGTTCCTAATAATCCGCCTAGTTATGTGAAGGCAATTATTAAAAAGTATCACGATATGCAGCTATTTACTTTAGCAGATGTACAAGCCTATAACCGCAAGTTTGAAGAAAAACGAACTGGTAAAGCGAAACGGTCAATCTTTGAGCAAGGTGAAGAAAGCAAAAAAAGACAGGCTGCCATTCAATTCACGGAAGAAGATAAACAAAGGCTTATTGAAGAAATTCAGAATGATCCTGATTTGATATAAAGGAGTGGTTCGAATGTCTGAGTTCGTTCACTTATTAGACGTACTAGGAATTAAACGTACTGAAGACTTGCTGTTTAAAGTAAGGCCTTCCCTTAAAGAAAAAGTACAGAATGTTAAAACAATTAAAGAGAACTGTATTAGATGTGGATTACCTAATGTGATGGCATGGACATATGAACAAGATGGACAACAAAAGAGTTATCGGTTTTCTGAGATTTGTTCTGGATGCATAAAAGGAGTACAGGCATCTGAAATCACAAATGAAATGCTCGCTCAAAGAAAACAAACTCTTCATGCTCGTTGGTATCACATTAAGTCAGATGATCAATGCGGCTTTAGAAACTACGAACCTTGCAATCTCATTGTAAGTAAAGCTTTAGAAGAAGCGAAGTGGTTCACAAAAGAGCTTATCAAAGGAGACTTAACCCTTAATTGTTTGATGATGGGGTCAACTGGTACAGGAAAAAGTCATTTAGCTAAAGCTATCGCTAAAACAGCGTATGAAAAGAATTTATCTACAGCCTTTATTGAAGCAACAGAGTTGTTTGAAATGATAAAGAGTACATTTGGTCACGATCGCCATAAAGAGATTCTTATGAATGAATTTATAAGCTTTGATGTGGTTGTAATTGATGATGTTGGATTGGAGACAAAGAAACAAAGTGAAGTGTCCTGGACTGTATCTGAATGGACAAGTTTAATAAATGCTCGTTCTAAAAAATCAACAGTATTCACAACAAATTTAGATGATTCGTCGTTGGGAGAAATTATCGGAAAACGCGCATTCAGCAGAATGTATGACAATACAAAATTTATTGATTTGTTTACGGATGATTACCGAAAAAAGAAAAGGATTGGTTAATATGTGTGAAACATGCGGCGGCAGTAGGGTAATCCATTCCATTGATTCCTTTTCTGTAAGAACATCACCTTGTCCTATCTGTCCTCCAGAAACAGTAGAGGAAAGGAATAATCGGTTGGAATCTTTATATCAAGCATTAGCAAAATATGAAATGAAGATGGTGAAAGAACATGCATAATCAGCAAGAAATTAAAGAGGATTTGCTTTTCTTGCTACAAGATTCAAAAGCAAGGCATAAGCACCTGTTACTGAAAATCTATAAATATATTGAAAAGCAACACAAAGTAATGCGTGAGATGAAAAATAAAACAAGTTTTATCAATTACATGAAAATAGCCAAAGAAAATTTGGCATTGGCAGAACAAGTGAAGCAGCTGGAAGAAGAATTAAAAATTACTAAACAAACCTACGAAGCTTACAAAAAGGCTGTTATGTGATGTGGTTAAACAAAGAAATAGATCATCACCATACAATTATAAAAAAGATAACAAAGCGAGAAGTGACCCAAAGATAACCATCCTTGAAGATTGTGATTTTGAGTTTTATGAAAGTGAACTCATTGAAATAGCAAAGTGGTACACAAATTACAGAGATTTAGAGCCTATTGCCAAGTGGTTAAAGCGTGATCCAGACGAGATTATATTAGCTGTTATCCATTTAGCAAAAGAAAGAAAAATAAACAGAAAGGGTGCGAAGAAATTATGAAATGTTGTTATCCTTATTGTTTTGAAAAAGCAAGCAACACATGGGCACTTGTTCCTTTATGCGTACATCATTATAAGTCTATCAAAGAAGAAACAGACAAATATTATTGTCTAGATAAATCTAAACGTATCCAATATGAACATCGCGATAAATACATGATGATAGTTGAACAAATCCCTTGGAGTAAGGTGGATTGAAAATTATGAGCAATATTTCTTTTACAGTTTATGGGGAACCAGTCGCACAAGGTAGACCACGTTTTAGCAATCAAGGTGGTTTTACTCGAGCGTATGATCCGAAGAAATCAAAGGATTTTAAGCAATATGTAAAGTTAGTAGCATCGGATTATAGACCACCAGCACTTTTAGAAGGTCCACTTGCATTAGAAGTAAAGGTGTTCAAGTCATCTTTAAAAAGTTTTTCTAAGAAGAAAACGATGGCTGCTGAAGCTGGTGAATTAAGACCACTTACCAAGCCGGATGTTGATAATTTTGTCAAAGGAATAAAGGACGCTTTAAAGGCGGTGATATGGAAAGACGATAGCCAAGTTGTTGATTTACATGTTAGCAAGTGGTATAGCCAAAATCCAAGAATTGAAGTAACCATTAAACCAATATTAGGGGGAATGTAACATGTCATATGTAGATTTCAAAGCGTTAATCAAAAAAATCAACCTTAAGCCAAAAGGTGTAAAAGAAATTGTATTAGAAGTGAGTGATTCTGCTTTAAAGGGACACTTGGACAAGCTTGCTGAAATGATTGATGAAAAGGCAGAGATTCAAATTGAATCCACTGTAGTTAGCTATAATGTGACTTTAAACGCTCAAACAAACCGTCCTTTAACAGAATATAAAGTCAACAATGATGGGATTGTGGAACAAGTAAAACCGCAAGCTGAACAATTAGAAGCTGATCTTGATTTGCCGGAAGAAAAGGTTCAGACGAAAGAAGAGAAAAAAGAAATTGATCGTGAACATATTGATCAATTCATTTTAGAAGGATTAGCACCTCATTTAGAAGGATATCCAGTAAACTTTGTTGATATTGTGAAAAGAAAAGTGGAAGGTGATTCTTTTATTAAGTTGTCCAAAGAATTGAAAATTCCTTCAGAAAAAGTTGCTGATTTAATTGACGAGTACCGAAAAGAAGTAGCTCCACTTGCTGAAGCTTGGTGGAATTGGAAAGAAGGAAATGAAGTGGCTGCGGAAACGGAAAAAGAAGAAGTCGAAACAGAAAGTGAAGAAAACGAACAGAAAAATGAAGATAGTGAACAAGATTCTGATGAAAGTGAACAGCAATCAGAAGAAAGTGAGCAATCTAAAGAAGACACTGATCAAGACGGAGCTGCTTAATGGCACGCAAACCAAAATGGACTCTCCTTTTCCGAATGGAGGAGGGGAGAGCCGTTTATCTGTATGAGCCGTTGCGATGGTATGAGTTATGTAAAAAGTTGAAGAAAGGATGGAGAGTTATTAAATGAACTTATCTAAGTTATTTGAAACACAAAAAATATTACGTGAACGAATCAATTATCAAGGTGAAGATCGGTTTGAAAAGTTAATCCTTGCTCTATTGGTGGAGCTTGGTGAATGCGCTAATGAATGGCGTGGATTTAAGTTTTGGAGTAAGGACCAGAAACCGAGAACTAAAATACTTTGTCTTACTTGTCATGGCATAGGTGAAGTTTATCAACCGATTGATGGAATTTATATTAATTGTCCTCATTGTGATGGAGAAGGAATAGAAGAACCAAAAAATCCACTACTCGAAGAATATGTGGACGGATTGCATTTTGTGTTGGAATTAATGATTGAACAAGGAGTTAAGAAGATAGTCTATCATGGTCGTCAATTAGAAGATGTAAATAATCAATTTTTGAATATCTACTACTTGGTATCTGAATTTGAAAATATAAGAACTGAACAAAACTTAATTATCTTAGTTCAATATTTTTTAGGTTTAGGAAATATGCTCGGCTTTACTTGGGAGCAAATAGAACAAGCTTATTTTGAAAAGAATCAAGTGAATCATGAACGCCAGGCGAATGGCTATTAATTAGAAAGGAGACCTAATCATGGAATACTTACAACCAATTGATTATGAAATCGCTGAAGACAATGGAATATCCGCACATACTTTAGAAACACGATTTAGAAAATTGGGATGGACAAGGGAACAAGCTAGAAGTATTCCACCGAAGAAACGACATGATACTGGATGGTCTCAGCATAAAGATATTTGCAAGAAAAACGGCATTAGCTATGTTACCTATATCCATCGTGTGAGAAAACAAAAAATGTCTCCTGAAAAAGCGAGTACCTTGCCTTTACAAGATGTGGGATTGAATTTAGAAAAAGCTCATGCGAGAAGATGGGTTGATGATCTTTAGACAATTACTGTGCAACAAAATTGATTAACAAACAGGTGTATTTGGTTGTCTATATCGTTACTATTTGAATTTAAGAACACGGTTTATAAAGTCTGTTTTTGCTGAAGTATATTCTTCTCGGCTATTACGGAATTCAATAGCAAGTGTTGTTTTTAGATGTGCATATTCCATTGTAAGTTGTTTATTATTTCTCAATATATCACGAAATAATAGTTGCTTATCCCAGCGAACTTCTTCATCAAGTAAAAAGTGAAGATGGGCAACACGTTTTTCATTTTTAACCTTTACAAAGAACCGTTGCCAAGGACGATTATCTAAATGAGGAGGAACGTAATGCCAGTCGAAGTCAGCCAAAAGCAAAGCTATGTCATCTATTTTGTTAAAAGTATAAACTTTTGCCATTAGATCTATGATGGGCTTAGATGGTAATTGAGGGATAGATGTACTGCCGTAATGTTCAATCTCGTGTATTCCTAAGGGAGAGAGAAGTTCATTAAGCATTCTTTTTTCTTGTAATCCCTTGGATAACCAATTTGGATCTGGGCTTGCTATTTCAATTGATTCAGTAGCCCAAACAGGCCAATTATTTTCATCATTTTTTTTAATCATTAAAGAGCTCCTTTTAGTTAGATAGATGTTAATAATTGCAACAGTGATGTCTAAATTTTAGCAGACTCTTCAATCATATTAAAAAGTTTTGCGTCACAGTACGAAAAAACAGGGAAGGATGATGTTATTGTCTGAATACAAAAAACTTCAAATTATAAAACATGCCTTGCAGCATTATATAAAACGACCAGGTGCAACGGAAAAAGATATTCTTGTTGAAAAACGCATACTGGAGAAGGTTACGAATCAAGTTGAGTATTTGAAAGAAAAGTATGGGATTAAACAATAAAACAGGGAAGGAGTGATAATTTGATTAAAATCCTTGAACTGTTTGGAGGTATTGGTGCTCCAAGAAAAGCATTAATTAATCTTGCTGTTAACCATAAAGCAATTGATTATGTAGAAATAGATGAAAAATCAGTTAGAACATATAACGCATTATATGAAAATAAATATCAGCCACAATCTGTTGTTGGATATAATCTTAAACCAGATATTTTGGTTCATGGATCACCATGCCAGGACTTCTCTCGTGCCGGAAAAAGATTAGGTGGCAATGATGAAGATAAAACAAGAAGTTCGTTAATGTGGGAAACATTAAAGATTATAGAAAATCTTGGAGTTTGGAAACCTAGATTCGTAGTCTGGGAGAATGTAAAAGGTGTCTTAGATAAGGATATGATTCATTCTTTCAGCAAATACCTTAATGAAATGACTAGATTAGGATATACGAGTAATTATGATGTTTTAAATGCAATGGATTTTGGCATACCTCAGAAAAGAGAAAGGGTTTTTACCATATCAATATTAGGTAAAGATAAATTTGATTTTTCTAAGTTGAAAAAGAAGCAAATGAGAGATATCAATGAGTTTTTAGAAAAAGATGTGGATGAAAAATATACAATAAAAACTCCATCAATGTTAAGCAGAATTGGTCATAACAATAGTGGTTCCTTTGCCGGGAGATTGCAGCCAATAAAAGATTATGTATGGACTATTACTACAAAACAAAATAGGTGCCCTAACAGTGGAATAGTACCGATTGGAAATGGCAAATACAGATTGCTTACTGAAAGAGAATGTTGGAGATTAATGGGTTTTGATGATGGGGATTATAACAATGTAGTAGCAGAGCATCCAACGAGAAAAGGATGCACAAACGGAATACTTTATAAACAGGCCGGCAATAGCATTGTTGTAAATGTTTTAGAAGCAATATTCGAAGTATTATTGAATGAAGAATTTATAAAAACAGAAGAAGGTTTTGTATCAAATTTTGAAGGGCAATTAGAGATAATATGTTAAATAAAAATAAAAAAACTGAGATTCCTCCCAGTTCTAATTTAATCGGCAAATTAATTATAACACATGGGGGGAGTCGTCTTGAAACAAATGTCCTTCTTTCAAACTGTGGACGACAAAGAGATAAGAAGAGTAGTTGCGCGTCAATTAAAACATTATAAAGCATATAAAGTGGCAGTTGAAAATAAAACAGAACAAGATAAGGAAGGGATAGAACAACTCTTCCCAATGCTTAACGACCATGAAAATGAGAAATTCTTATTTGTTAAACAAATTGACCGTGCTATGGAAAATGCACTGGATGAAATAGAGAGAGATATAATACAACGAAAATATTTAGGAAACCATAGAGTAAAAGATATTGATGTGTATTTAGATTTAGGACTCACCAAAGACCAATACTACATACACAAAAAGTATGCCATAAACCTTATAGCTACAGCACTTAGAATAATCTAGGTGCTGTTCTTTATTTCCCGACAAAAACCCGACAAAATATAGGATAAAACATAGGACAAAACAGGGGACTATTTTAATTTCCTAAAAAGGTAAGATTTTCTTATCAGCTAGTTACTTAGTTGAGGGGAGAAGCGCCTTTCCCTTATCAAGACGTACTCGGGTGTATCGAATGACTATGAAGGTTACCAGCTGAACAGGAGTAGTAACTGGAGTCTAGCAGTATTGCGTGCGATAGCTATGGGGTAGAAAGTTGGTGAGATTCCACTTTCGAGGGAAGGGTGCAATAATGGCCGACTTTTTCCTGAATATCAAGCGTACTCCTGGATGATTCATCGGAAAATGAAACCCTATTTTCTTTGTAAACAGGATGGAACTAATTCTGTTTTGTTTAGATAGAAAATGGCTTGTGTAAAAACCCGTCGTTATTTGTCAATATTAACGATTTTTAATAAATTAATACATTTGTATATGAATCTATTTAAAACGTTATATAATCCAATTCTGTAAGTCTGATAACTATTTAAGAAGGTGATGATATGAAAATAGCCAATCATCTTAATGCAGACCAGCTGAGACAACTTGAAAAGATGAGAAAGAAGAAAAAGAAACGTAATAAGCAGCCAAAAGAAGAAAAGGTAATTTGGGTTAATATAATGGGAATGGATAGGGATAGGGATAGATATAAGCGTGGTCGTGGATGAGCTATGGAGAGAAAATGATAATTCATAAAAAATATGTTGACCCTTAAAACAAAATAAATTATATTTTTGATGGCAACTGCATACATTGTAGAGAAAAGAAAAAAGAACAGTGCTTCGGGAGAGCACCGTTCTTAAATAATTACTGTTTGACTTTAATATAGATTATGGTGATGTTAATATTACTCGGGGATAAAAGCTTACCCATAATTTTCAGTATTAAAGATATCAAACGCATAATTTATTACCTGCCTTTTTTATTTTTTTATGACAATGAAAGTATATTCAAATAAAAGGCAGATAGAACAAAATGGGCATCTATTAATTATGGATGCTATTTTTGTCGTTATTTGACGAAAGATAGGGTATTGTACCTATTTTCTCACTAGTTCATAATTAATTGGACGAAGGGAGAGAGTACTTTTGGAAATATTAAATTTTAGTCCTATAAATAGTAAGTTAAAACCATTTTTTAATGATTTTGTAATCACATATTTAGATGACTTTTATATTAATACAATTAAAGAAATAGAGCCTAAAAATGAAATACAAGAAAGAGCATTGGTTCTATTTATAAAAACAATTAATAGTTTAAAATCAATTAATACATTATTTAATACAGGAGATGTAGTATCAGCAAGAATCCTTATGAGAAGCTTGTTTGAATTAGTAGTATTAATTAAAAAGCTTAAAAATGATGCTAATGAATTTATACGTTATTCAAAAGCTTATGAAAAATTTAAGACTATTGAAATGAACAAATATAATTTAGAAAATGTAGATAAGCCAGATTTTATGCATTTTTTTAGTAAAGAAGAGTTAGAAAATAATATAGAGAAGTTGAAGAATGAAATAACTGCTTTAGGTTTTACTCCTACTTGGAATGCTAATACAGGAAAACCTAAAGTAGAAAAGTATTTTGAAATAAAACAAATGGCAATTGATGTAGATATGGAGTATTTATACAAAACAACTTATAAAAATCTTTGTTTAGATACACATACTTCTTCAGGTCATTTCAATAAGTATTATTTTTTAAATGATTCTGGAGAAAAAATTGTTAATTTGCACCCATATTTATATGAATTGGATTTAATGATATTTTCATTAATCGGTTTATTATTTGATTTTTTTCCAGATTTTAATAAATTGTTAAACATAAAAGAAAAAACTATAACTGAAATTCAGTATAATAAACTATGTCATATATCTTATGGATTGATACCTTTAATTACATTACAGGGTCAATTTAAAAAGGAAGGAATAGGCCTTATGCTGTAAGAAGTACTCGTTTTATGGGTGCTTTTTCTTTTGAGGAGATTTAGTTTATTTTGTTTTAATAGATTTATTATACATTTAAAAAGGATGGAGCATGAGTATTGCGTAATTTGTCGGTAATTGGCGAACGATAGGATCTTGTACCTATTTTACCTTTCTCTGATAATTAGGAGGAAGGGAGGTGGATGATATGTCAATAACAAAACAGAATTATGCTAAAAAACTTTCCGAATTGGGCGAACAATTAAAAAAGGTTGCAGAAGAGTATGCGGAAATTCCTAAAAAGTTTCAATTAAGAACTCAGGAAGATGTAGATAAGTTAAAGAAAGCTTGGCTTCTTAAAACTGATGATTTCAGGATTATTCAAAGTGAAATCCATATACTTGAGATTCCAACAGGATTTGAAGCAGATGGACAAAAGTTAAGAGATACTTATCAGAAATATGTTGATTATATAGAAGAAAAGACCATGAAATTTGGTTTAGAAGCTATGAAAAGTGGAGAAATCGATTTAATACAAAAACTAGAGATTGAGGCATCCCAGGAAATAAAAAGGTTAACAAGTAAATTAGCAAAAGATATGTTCGGTCAGTAAAGTATTCCTTCGGGAGTGCTTTTTCTATGTCAAAAACCAAAACGTTGATATAATCATTTATTACTTTTAGTAAGTGATATTACTTACTTTAAATAAGTTGATAAATAACTAACGAATACTTAAAGATACTCAAAATATCTACTAGATACTATACGAAATGTTTTTTATCATGATTTCAGGGTGTTTACAATAACTGGATTGTTTCTGCATACATTAACTAGGGTTATTGTTAACATTAACAATCGTTCTGCTGACATCATGTAAACATTAACTATGGTTTATGTATGCATTAAGTACACAAAAGAAAAGAAAAGAAAAGAAAAGAAATAATATATATGTAGAGCAAGCATTTAAAGTGCAGTTATTGTCGTTATTTGGTGAACGATAAAGAATTGTGTACTTGCTTCCTTTCTTTGATAATTAGGTGGAAGGGAGAGGTTTTATGGCAAAAATATTAGATGGAGAATGGAAAAATGTTTCCTTAATACAAGGAGTATCGTATTTATGTGGCCATTGTGGGAAGGATATTGGCCCTTCGATAGGGTATGAATGCGTAACTGACAGATATACAGGTGCAACATCAGGGGAAATATACATATGTCCTAATTGTAATAAACCCACTTATTTACTCAAGGATGCCTTTGGAGGAAGGATAATGGAGCAAGTGCCTGGACCAATGTTAGGTCAGGATATTGAGTTTCTTCCAGAGAATATTAATAGTATTTATAATGAAGCTAGAAATTGTATAGCTGTAAATGCTTATACTTCAGCAGTATTATCTTGCAGGAAATTATTAATGAATATTGCTGTATCAAAAGGTGCAGAAGAAGGAAAAAAATTCATACAATATGTTTCCTATCTTAAAGATAATCATTATCTTCCACCCGAAAGAGATTCGTGGGTAGATCATATTAGAAAAAAAGGAAATGAAGCAACTCATGAATTACCAAATTCAACTAAAGAAGATGCAGAAGAATTACTAACATTTTCTGAAATGTTATTGCGTTTTGTTTATGAAATGCCAGGTAGAATGGCTAAGCACACATAAAGTATTGACTCAAGATATCCATATTCATATTGGATGTCTTTTTATTGTTGAAAAGTCTTCGGGTCCTTCTGACGGGGGTGCCTCCATGCGGGGCTGTCGACTCCCGGGATTTGGCTCGATATTATAAAAAAATTTAACTTCGGAACTTCGGAAATGGGGGTGGATTTATGGATGGTTATAAGAGGGTAGATGACAAAGTTATTTTGTCCACAAAAGAATTATGCAAGCTTTTGGAAATCAGCGACAGAACGCTTACTGACTGGAAACGTCAAGGGTTAACTCAACATAGCCGAGGCTGGTGGGATTTGAAATTAATCCTCAAATGGAGAGGGGAAATGTACAGTGGAGATTCCGAAGTAAGCAAGTCCGTAAACTTGCAACAAAAAAAGCTCGAAGCCGAAGTTGCATTCAAGGAAGCTCAATCAGAAAGGACCAGGTTAAATACCGATATTGCAAACGGAAAATACATAGAGAGAGAATTAGTCGAGATTGAGTTGTCTCGATTTTTTCTTATCTTTAAAAAATCAGCCATGTCGTTACCAAGGAAATTAACGGGAGAAATCGGATCCCTAGTTGAGCCAATTGAAGCAAGGAGAATAGAAAAGGGTTTAACTGAAATAATCAACGATGCACTTGAGCAGATGAGTGTGGATGGTGTTTATAGTGCAAAGAAGAAAAGAAAATAAACTACCAGATTTTATTACTAACCCACTCAAATATTTAAGACCTCCTGAGAATTTGTTGGTAAGCGAATGGGCTGAAAAATATAGAAATCTTGATGCAAAGTCATCTGCCATTCCTGGTAAGTGGAGCAACTCTATAACTCCGTATTTGCTTGATATTATGAATGAGTTTAATAACGCGGAAATTGAAGAAATCACTTTTATAAAGCCTACGCAGGTTGGAGGGACAGAAGCTCTTCACAATATGTTAGGTTATATTGTTATGCAGGATCCCGGTCCGGTAATGATTGTTTATCCAACCGATACACTGGCTGAAAGTGTTTCAGAAAATCGAATACAGCCTATGTTTTTAAACTCGAGTAAATTAAAAGAGAAATTCAAAAAAAATGCCTCGAGTAAATTAGAGCTGCAGTGTGATGGAATGTACATCACGTTAAGCGGCGCCAACTCACCTTCATCACTAGCCAGTAAACCTATTCGTTTTTTGTTTTTGGATGAAGTGGATAAATATCCGGGTGCAAGCAAAAAAGAAGCAGATCCTATCAAGCTGGCAAAAGAGAGGACGAAAACATTTACCAACAATAAAAAAATATTTCAAACATCCACTCCTACTTTGAAAACGGGGCATATTTGGAAGGCGAAAGAAAATGCTGATGTCGTAAAACATTTTCGAGTACCTTGTCCTCATTGTGGTGAATATATTGAATTGTTATTCAAGCAAATCAAATGGCCAAAAAAAGAAGGCATGAGTGATGCTGACAGAGCTGAATTTGCAAACTATGCTTGCCAAGAATGTGGCTGTATTATCACGGATAACCATAAGCAGCAAATGCTCCGTTATGGAAGATGGGAAGTTGTTGAACAGAAAACACAATTTCCCCGAAAAGTTGCATATTGGATGAACACCTTATATTCTCCTTTTGTCCGTTTTAGTGAGATTGCAAAAGAATTCCTAGGAACAAAGGATGATCCTGAAGCTTTCCAGAACTTTGTAAACTCATGGCTAGCTGAGCCGTGGGAAGACACGAAATTAAAAACGAATGCAGATATGGTTCTGGAAAGGCAAACAGAATGTGAGGAATTTGAAGTGCCTGAATGGGCGGTAATGCTAACAGGTGGAGTCGATGTCCAAGAAACAAGTTTATATTGGACAATTCGAGCATGGGGCACGTTTTTAACTAGCCAAAATATTGCTCATGGGCAGGCTTTAAGTTTTCGAGAAATAGAAAATGTCATGAATGCCGAATATAGAAATAAAAATGGTGAAGCATTTATGGTTAACTTGTGTGGAATTGACTCAGGGGACCAAACGGATGAAGTATATGATTTTTGTGCATTGAATAGTGAATGGGCCATACCAGTAAAAGGGGTAGCAAGCGGTTATGCTCATTTCAAAATTAGTACCATTAATAAAGCTACATCCAATGCACATGGTACAAGGTTGCTCTTAGTTGATGGTGGAAAGTATAAAGATATGATTGCCTCGAGAATGAGGAAGCCAAATGGTCAAGGTTCCTGGATGGTATATAAAGATTGTGACCGAGAATACGCGGAGCAAGTTACTGCTGAACATAAAATAAATAGTAAAGGCAGCGGCGGCAAAATAACGCAAGTATGGGTCCCTAAAACAAGCCATGCGGACAATCATTATTTAGATACAGAAGTTTATGCTCTAGCTGCAGCGGACGTTTTACATGTTCGTAATATTCATTTAATGCAGGAAGAAGAAGAGCCTGATCCAGTTCCACAAGTGAACACACAAGCTATGGAAGCCAACGATGCCTGGTTAAAAAACAAAGAATGGTTTTAGGAGGAGAGCAAATTGACGTTAGAAGAACAGCTGCAGCAAATCAATGAAGCTATTACTGCTATAGAAATTGGTGGGCAAGAATATCAAATTGGCACAAGGCGATTGAGACGAGCAGATTTATCTTTGCTTTATAAAAGACAAAAGGAACTGCAGGATCAAATTAATTATGAAAATGATCAAAGCTCTGGGTTATCCAACACGTTTGTGAGCGTCTTTGATAGGAGGTGATAAATTTGAATTGGTTAGAAAAGGCGATAGCTTTTGTCTCACCAAGTGTTGCATTTAGACGTGAAGCATGGCGGAAAAGTTACGAAGAATTAAGAGGTTATGATGCTGGTGCAAACGACAGGTTAAATGCTGGATGGAATACAGTAAATGCATCTGCAGAACAAACGGATAGGATTCATCGAAATACTGTTCGATCAAGGGCTAGGGATTTAGAACGAAACTCAGATATTCAGGAAAGTATCGTTGGTGCTTTTGAAAGAAATATTGTTGGAATCGGCTTTAAGCTGCAAGCAAAGACAGATAATGAAGAGCTCAATACGCAAATCGAGGTACTTTGGAAAGAATGGTGTAAACCAAGAAATTGTGATGTAACTTTTCAACAAAGCTTTAGTGCGATGTGTCGAATGGCTGTTAGGCGTAAAAAAATTGATGGAGGCATTGTCTTTATCAAGAGATATACAAAAGGCGGAGTTGTTCCCTTTTCTATACAAACTCGTGAAGTAGACGATTTAGACACAATGCAAACTGGCAGAAATGATTTAAGAATTGTCAATGGCATTGAATACAATGAATTCAATCGTCCAATTGCATACTATTTTAAGCAATATGATGTCACTGGTTACTATTCGGGTAAATCCGAAAGAATTGTAGCTGATGATGTCATTTTTTTATGGAATAAAAAGCGACCTTCTCAAATTAGAGAAATGTCCGAAATGTCTCCAACCATTACGAGAATTAAAGATGTAAATTCTTACATGGAGGCAGTAAGCGTGAAAGAAAGAGTTGCTGCCTGTTTGTCTGTATTTATTAGACGTCAAAGTCCCACGCCTGGCGGATCTATTGGCAGGCAGGGGAAACAAAGCAACGCTAGCTATGAAGGGAAAACACTTAGCCCAGGCATGATTATGGAATTAAACCCAGGTGATGATGTATCCGTGGTTAATCCACCAGCACAAGGAGCGAGCGCAGCCGACTTTGTTCGATTACAACAAAGATTAACAGGAAGTGGCCAAGGTATTTCCTATGAAGCAACGGCAAGGGATATGTCTCAGGTGAACTATAGTAGTGCCCGTCAAGGTCTTCTTGAAGATCAAAAAACATATCAGATTGAGCAACAATATTTTGTGGACCATCTGTTAACAGAAATCTATGAAACTTTTTTAATTTCTGCAGTTTTAAGCGGCGCAATTGCCATAAAAGATTTCTGGATTAACAAGAAAAAATATATGCAGCATGAATGGACACCTCCTGGAAGTAAGTGGATTGATCCGATTAAAGAAGCAAATGCAAATAAGGTTTCTTTAAATACTAATCAAACTACTTTAGCTGAAATTGCTGCATCATCCGGTCAAGACTGGAAAGAAATTATTGATCAACGTGCTAGAGAATTAGAATATATGCGCCAGAAGGGGGTGAATATTGGTGACGATGCAACGAAAAAATAAACAATTATCGTTAAGCCGAGATTATAGTATTAATCTCCGAGCTGTGGATGAGGAAAAGAGGCAAGTTGAATTAAGTTTTTCTAGTGAAGAGCCATATGCCCGTTGGTTTGGAATAGAAATTTTAAGCCATAATGACGGCGCAATGGATCTTAGTAGATTAAAAGAAATTGGCTGCCTTTTGTTTAATCATGACAGAAATAAAGTTATTGGAAGAATTGATGATGCCTGGTTAAAAGATGGAAGAGGTCATGCATTAGTAACTTTTGATGAAGATGATGCTAGTGATGTTATCTTTCAAAAGGTAAAAAGCAGCACATTGAAAGGTGTTAGTGTTGGTTATCGTGTGGACAGCTGGGAGGAAGTATCTGCAGGGAAAACATCAAGTGATGGAAAACATACTGGCCCGTGCAGTATTGCATTAAAATGGCTGCCTTACGAAATTTCCATTGTATCGATTCCAGCAGATGCCACTGTTGGAGTGGGAAGAGAAATGGAAGGTTATCATGAAAAGCCAAATGAGCGGTCTGAACCATTGTCCGTTTATTTTAGACAAATTCAATTAAACAGCAATTATTTAGGAGGCATATAAGATGACATTAGAACAAATGTTAGCAAGACAACAAGCAATTGTGAACGCAGCTAAAGTCCAACAAAGGGATTTATCAGAAGCAGAGAAAAGTGAATTTGACAATCTACAAAGAAGCATCGATGCAATTAGAGCTAGTGCAAGTAATACACTAACTGGAAATTCAGGAACACCTGAACCAGTAAATGTTGAAGATCTGCAAAGACAGGCTATGGAAGCTGAGAGACAGCGAACTATTGATATTGATAGTTTGTGCAGAAGTTTTGGATATGATGCTCAAGAATACATCAAAGAAGGAAAGTCCTTGGATGAAGTTCGAGCACTTATTCTTGAAAAGCAAATAGCTGAAAAGAAGCCATCTAGTGTAGGCATTATCCAGGATGAAGGGGATAAATTCCGTGCTGCAGCAAAAGACGGGTTATCTTTACGTGTAGGTCTACAAGTTGAAAAGCCAGCACCTGGCGCAACAGAGCTAAGAAACCTATCATTACGTGAATTAGCAAAAGAAACACTACGTTTAGAAGGGGTTGCTAATGCATCTCGATTAAGTGACGACGAGCTTTTACGTCAATATATGACTCCTACAAGCTTATTTACAGGAATCATGGACCAAACAGCAAGAACGGTTTTTGAAAAAGCCTATACTGAAGCGTCTACCACATACCAATTATGGACGAAACGTGGAACCTTAAAAGATTTCCGTCCAACTAAGACGTATCAAGTTGGAACTGCAGGGGAATTGTTACTTGTGCCAGAAAACGGCGAATTAAAGCATGATGCTCCAAATGCTGAAGCAGGTCCGCAACGTCAGCTGTTAACATTTGGTCGTCAATTTACGATGTCACGCCAGGCATTTATCAATGATGATGTGGACTTTATTTCCACAATTCCTGCTTTGTACGCTCAATCAGCACGATTAGGTATAAACCGTTTAGTTTATCAATTACTTGCGAAAAACCCGGCTATTTGGGACGGTAAACAGTTATTTTCATCAGATAATGGCAATATTTCAAGTGTTGGTTCAGCGCCATCCGTTGAAGCATTGTCTGATATGAGAATCAAAATGAGAAATCAAAAAGCTGCAGGAGGAGAGGTGAAGTTAAACATCCCTGCTAAATTTATGTTGGTTCCTACAGCGCTTGAAACAAAAGCAGGGCAATTAATTGGTGCTTCCGTGGATCCAGCACAAACAAATCCAAATATACCTAACCCATTCTTTAATAGCTTTACCATTATCAGTGATGCTGAATTAGATGAGGCAACAGAGAATGGTGTAAAGGAGTGGTATTTGACTGCTGACCAATTAAGAAGCCCAATTCAAGTAGACTATTTGAATGGTGTTGACATGCCAACCATCGTGATGAAGCAGCCACCAGCTGGGCAACTTGGCTATATGTGGGATATTTACATTGATTATGGTGTAACAATTGTAGATTACAAGACTGCCATTAAAAATAATGGCCAATAATTTGAGAAAGGTGGAATAACTTATGTTAAATAATCCTCAAACTTCTTATGTTCAACGTGGGGAATCTATTGATTTTATAAATAGTGGATCAACGTTAATTAAAGCAAACGATGTTGTACCTTTAACAACCAGAATCGGCATCGCGGGGTGTGACATTCCTGTAGGAGCTGTTGGGAGCGTAAATGTAATCGGTGTATATGATATCCCAGCTGTTACAACAGAAGCTTTTGCAGCAGGACAAACGGTATACTGGAAAAACAATGCTTTAACAACGGATTCAGTAGATGCTGTTAATGCAGGTTGGGTAGTAGAAGCAAAAGCTTCATCTAAAGCGATAGCTCGAGTAAAAATTGGATGAGGTGATTTTCTATGAAAATATTAAAAGCCAAAATACCCGTTTTTATTAATGGGGTGATTATTGAACCTGAAAGTATTTTTTCTTGTCCGGAAGAACAGGCTGATAAATTTATTAAAAGTAAGTCAGCTGTGCTTCATACCGAAAAGAAAACTAAAACTACAAATTCTAAGGAACCTTCTGCATGAACTTTAAAGACCAGTTAAAGAAGGATTTAGGAGTGTTCTTTAACAATAATGAATTTGGGGAAGAACACAACGTTAATGGGGTAGTCATTGACATTATTGTAGAAGATGATGATGTGAAAGAACGATCACGAGTACCAGTCGAACTTTATAATATGACACAAGCGAATTATGTAGAGAGCAAAACACTTTACATTAAATGCGAAGATATGGATAAGCCAGAACCAGATGAGACTATTTTTTTAGATGGAGTAAAGTACAAGGTCGACTTTGCTAGTGAAGATAATGGAATGCTTTCTATTCATATTAGCGCGTATCGTTCTTAGGAGGTGACGACTTGATTAATGTAAGTGTAGAGAATCTTGATAGGATACAAGCCGTTCTACATGAGACACCGAAAAAAGTGCCTGTTGCTGTATCTCGGGCGATTAATCGAGCTTCTAGTACCACGAAAACAGAAGCAGGAAGAAAAATACGGGAGAAATACTATGTAAAGCATGGGGATGTCTTAAAAACATTCAGGATATCTAAAGCGAGTCCTGGAAACCTGCATGCTGAAATAAACTCAAAAGGATCTGTTATTCCTTTATATGCGTTTCGGGTATCTCCTAGATCCGTTCAGCTACGCCGACAAACGCCGATTACAGCAGCTGTAAAAAAAGGAGCTGGTGGTCCATTAGGAAGTGCATTTGTTGGCAGGATGGGGAGTGGTCATGCAGGTGTTTTTGCCCGTGTTGGTAAGCCTAGATTGCCAATCAATGAAAAGTATGGTCCATCTATTCCCAAAATGTTGGGGAGTGATTCGGTATCGCAATATGTCGAACAGAAAACACAAGAAAAGCTGGATGAGCGCTTAAATCATGAATTGAGTAGAGCGGTAGAGGGGTCTGGCTAATGGAATATCTTTTAACAAATATCGGGCTTATGGATTGTCTAAAAGACAAGATTAAAGAGGCAATTAAAGATTTTCGAATGAGTACTGGTGAGGGACAAGAAAAAGTTCCTAAAGTGAGCATTCAGTTTTTGGAAGAAAAGCCTGTATCAAGGATGAAAAAGCAGCAAGAAGTAGAAAGAGAAGCAGATTATCCTCATGTCGTTATTCGCTTTTTGGAAGAACGGGAGGTAGAAGGGACACCCGTTGTAGAGGTTCGTATCATTGCAGGCATACATTGTGATGATGTCCAGCAGGCCCATCTAGATTTATTGAATCTATTAAACCGAATCAAGATACATTTAGTTAAAAATAAATTAATGGCATCTTTTAATATGAGAAAAGACTCGTATGTCACTGTTATTCCGGAAGAACAAGAGCATCCTTATTGGATAGGTTTTTCGAATATCCAATATAATTTACAACCAATCAGATTTGAAGGAGATGTTGATTTTGGCTGAAGTGAGCAATCAGAAAAATAATAATCAAAAGCCTGTACCTACAGTTAATAAAACTGCAAGTAAAAAAGAAACAAAGAAAGATTCAGAACAAGTTATTTATTGTGGTCCATCATTGCCAGGTGGCGTACTGTTTCAGCATGCTGTTTTTTTGAATGGAGTACCTGATCACATTGATTTAGAAAAGTATCCGACAATTGAAAAGTTATTTATACCAGTTAGTCAATTGAATGAGTTTGAACAACGCTTGTCTCAGACAGGTAGTGCGGAGCAGGCGTTTTTTCATGCAGTAAAAGAAGAAATGAAGGCGGTGAAGTAAGTTGGTTTATAATCATGGAATTAGATATTCAGAACAATCTACAAGCATTGGAACCCCTGTAGAAGCAACATCGGGTTTAACGGTTGCTGTTGGAACCGCACCAATTAATATGGGGGATTTAACAGCAGTCAATAAGCCGATTTTAGCTTTCTCTATTGCAGAAGCTAAAAAGGCATTAGGATACTCACTGGATTATGCAAAATACACACTTAGCGAAGTAATCAGTACTCACTTTGAGTTATTCGGTGTGGCTCCAGTTGTATTTGTTAACGTGTTAGATCCTGCCAAACATAAAAAGAGTGTTACAACCCCTGAATCAATTACAACTACTAGTAGAATAGGTCTAATTGATCGAACTGGAATATTACTAGACAGTGTAAAAATCACTGTGGACGGTATTTTAGAAGAAATAAAAATTAATGAGGATTACACATTATCTTTTAATGACGAAGGAAAGGTAATAGTGGCTACAGTAGAATCTGGAAAAATCACAAATGATGAAGCAACGTTAAAAGTGATTTACGATTATTTAGATCCTGATATGGTCACAGAAAACGATATTATCGGCGGATACGATGCAGCAACAGGTAAAAATACAGGTTTGGAATTAGTCAACTCAGTTTTTCCAAACTTTCAGTTGGTGCCAGGTATCATTATTGCTCCGAAGTATAGTAAAAATCCTACTGTTGCAGCAGTAATGAGAGCTAAACAGCAAAAAATCAATGGTGTTTTTAATGCTGTCAGCATTGCTGATATCGATAATACTGTAGCAAATGTGTACACAAAAGCACCACAATATAAAAATGAAAAATCATTAGTTAATCCGAGCCAATTAGCAACTTATGCGGATTTAAAATTAGGGTCTCGAACTTATAATTTTTCGTCACAAGCTGCTGCATTAATGGCACAAGTAGATGCAGCAAACGGGGATACGCCACATGTAAGTCCGTCTAATAAATCATTACAAGCAGAAAGCTTAGTAATTAATGGGGAAGAAATGCAGCTAGATCTTGCTCAAGCTAATTACTTAAATGCGAATGGTATTATCACTGGATTGAATTTTATCGGGGGTATGAAGTTATGGGGGAATAGAACAAGTGCATACCCAAGTAACAACGATGTGAAGGACGTGTTTATCCCAATAAAAAGAATGTTCCACTGGATAGGAAACACTATTATTTTATCCTTCTGGTCTAATGTGGACGACCCTACAAATAGACGATTAATTGATTCATTTGTAGATGGCATGAATGTTTGGCTGAATGGTTTAACTCCAGACGTTTTACTCGGAGGAAGGGTTGAATTTAGAAAAGAAGACAATCCTGATACAAATCTTTTAGATGGAAAAGTAGTTTTTCACGTTGCGCTAGGGGCGCCAACACCAGCAGAAGATATTGAATTTAAACTTGAATACGATGTTGCTTATTTTGCAGCATTAGTAGCTTAATTGGAGGGGAAAAACAATGGAAATTCCTGAATTCTTAAATGATTTTAGAATTTATCGAAATGGACACCATACGGTGGGGGTTGCAGATTTGCAACTTCCATCGCTTGAATCAATGAAACAAACTGTATCCGGCGCCGGAGTTGCAGGTGAGTATGAAAGTTCTGTAATCGGACACTTACAGTCTTCCAAACTAACAATCAACTGGAAGACGTTGAATGGTTCTTCTGCTGCATATATGGAGCCGAAAGTCGTTCAATATGATTGCCGAGGTGCTAACCAAGTATATGATCCTAAGTTAGGTGCCCATAGTATTGAGAAGGTGCGAGTAGTGATACATGGTACTTCTGGAAAATTAGACTTAGGAAAAATGAAAAAAGGCGAGGCCTATGAAACATCTACAGAAGTAGAAGTACTTTATTTGAAGGTAGAAGTTGCTGGGAAAGTAAAACTTGAAATTGATAAGCCGAATTATAAATTTGTACTCAATGGTGTGGACTACTTAAAAGATGTTAAAGAAGCATTAGGACTATAAGGAGGAGAAAATTATGTCACAAGTAATTATTTATGATCTGCAATCACCGATTACTATCGATGGGAAAACAATTAAGAAAATTAATTTGGATTTAGATAAAATCGATGGACAAGCGTTATTAGAATTACCATCCATGGATTCTGTTAATACACCGAAAGGAATTATGCAATTAGCAGCAAAATCTGCAGAAATGATTCCAGATGATTTAGCCACTTTAAAAGGGCCAGATGCTTTTGAGGTGATGTCCATTATACGAGTTTTTTTGCACGGGAACTTGGAGAAAACACAGTATGCGGATCAGTTGAAAGAACAAAACGTGACATTAGAAAAATAGCCATTGCGCTTTCAACGAAAATGAATACACCGTATCCACATTTTCTAACATTGCCTTTATCTGAGCTGTTTGAAGTAGTGGATGCGACAATAGAACTGTTTCCCAAAGAAGGTGATTAAAAATGGCTAGAGCATTTACCGTTGCCTTTAACATTACTGGGAACATGGCTAGCAGTTTAACCAATGCTTTTTCTTCTACTTCCAGAAGGTTGGAAGGGTTAAAAAGAGACGCAACAGATTTAAAAACAAGCTTGCGGAACTTGGACAGAGAGTATAGGCAAGGTAATATAGGGCTACAAGAGTACACTCGGGCTCAACAAAGGTTGCACAGTCAGTTGAGCAGGAATATTGCACAGCAAGAGCGATTACAAGCAATTCAGAGTAGACAGCAGAACATTAAAACGGCTGTTTCTTCAACGGCATCTGAAAAATTTCAACAAGTGAAATCAGCAGTAGCAATTCCCGCGGCGGCAATTGGTTTAGCGGGTGGTGCTACTGCTGTTAGTTCTGTAAAAAAAGCAATGGATTTCGAGTCACAACTTTCTAGTATCCAAGCACTTACTGGCATGAGTGATAAGGAATTAGGTTCTATTAAACAGCTATCATTAGATGTAGGTTCTTCAACTAAATATTCCGCACTAGAAAGCGCACAAGGCGTAGAAGAATTATCAAAAAGCGGAATGTCTACTGATACTATTAAATCAGGAGGACTAGAATCAGCACTAAATTTAGCTACTGCAGGTGGCATGGAATTAAAAGATGCAGCAGAGCTAATGTCGAATTCGTTGAACGGATTTAAAAAAGATGGCATGTCAGCAGCGGATGCATCCAACATTCTTGCCGGTGCAGCCAATGCTTCTAGTGCAGACTTAATAGATTTAAAATTTGGACTTGCTTCTGTTGGTCCAGTTGCAGACGGTTTAAACTTATCTTTTAAAGGAACTAATGCAGCCTTGGCCGCATTTTCTAATAATAATTTGCAAGGATCAGATGCAGGTACATCGTTAAAAACTTTTTTATCTAATATCCAACCAAGCACTGAAAAAGCTAGGACTGCATTTGATCAGTTAGGCTTAACATTAAAAGATGGACAAAATATTTTCTTTAAAAATGGTAAGCTAAAAGATATGGCAGAAGTTGCTGGAATCTTACATGAAAAATTTAAGAAATTAAGTGATCAAGAGCGTTCTGCTACATTCTTTGACTTATTTGGAAGTGATGCTGTTCGTGCAGCTAATATCCTCTATAAAGAGGGCGCGGATGGTATCGAAAAAATGTATAAGGAAATGTCTAAAGTAACAGCACTAGAAGTTGCCAAAAAGAAAATGGATAATGCAGCAGGTGCTGTTGAACAATTGTCCGGTGCATTTGAAACCTTGCAAATTATTGGAGCGGAAAGTGCTTTACCACTTGTGAAGAATGCTGCTACTGCTTTGGCCGATAGTTTTGGAGAACACACGGATGATGTGAAAAGGTTTGGTGAAAATCTTAGCAAAGGTTTAGGAGATGTTTTCGAGCCTTTCATTACCGTTAAACCAAAGCTTGATGTCAAAGATGGAACTACTAATGAATTAGCACTAGCTGATTATCAAGAGAAATTAGCTAAATACACCAAGTTTAAGAATATGGACTTTTCCGAAAAGGTCACTTACTCATTAGACACGGCAGTAGATGCGATGGAAAAATGGCTAGATGGTCCAGGTGGAGAAGCTGTCAATACGATATTTACGAAACTAGCGGAAATTGCTGTTAAAGCATGGGGAGCAGCCCTTAAAGCCTCATTAACTGGAGCAATAGAACAAGCGATGGATGGAAATGTTGCATCTGCAATAGGTCTAGGAGTAGCTGCTAATGCACTCACAGGAGGATTATTATTAAAAGGTGCAGGAACTTTAGCAAAAGGAATAGGCCTGTCTATGTTAGTTAAATCGTTAACTGGTGGACTTACAGCAGCTGCAGGTACAAGGGGGTTAGCTAGAGGAGCATCACGCGGAGGCATTGTTGGAGCTGTAGTTAGACCAGTAGCTCGTGGATTAGCTGTTCGTGGTTTAACTCGTGGAGTAACAGCGGGTGCATCAGCAGTTTATAATCGAGTTAGAGGAAGAGCGTCTTCTGTAAATTCCAATGTCACAACAAGATCTGGGCGATATGGTACTACAAACACTCGAACATCTAACACTAATATTCAAACAAGGTCAGCTAGATACAGCACTGTCAATAATTCATCTAACGCTAGATTAGCGTCCACTCAAGTAACGAATAATACTACTAGAGCAAGCCGTTCAATCAGTAATCAAGGAAGTAGAACATTAGGTGTATTAGGAAAAGCAGGTAAAGTGCTTAGTAAAGCTGCATTACCTTTAACTCTCGCCACAGAAGCCTTCAGTATATACAAAGCAAAAGATAAAGTGAAAGCTACTGCAGAGTCTGCTGGAGGACTTAGCGCAAGTTGGGGAGGAGCAAGTGCAGGTGCTGCAATAGGGACAGCAATTTTTCCCGGAGTAGGTACAGCCATTGGAGGTTTACTTGGCGGTTTAGGTGGATACATTGCCGGTAAATGGGCTGCTGGTAAAGCTGTGGATGCTGTTAGAGGAAGCTCTGAACAACCTACAAGTATTCCGGCTAATCAACCAATCAGCCAACTACAAACTAATACGACTGCTACAAATGTAGCTGACGGCTCCATTAATACAATAAACGAAAATGCAGCTCAATTAGCTGCTGTAATGGCTCAGGCACCAGAATGGATAATGCCTTTAGCAAATATAGGTGCAATATCTGAAAATATCGTGGAGAACGCTTCCCTACTAGCTGATATGTTTGCTCAAGCACCGGAGTATGTATCTGGATTTGGTAATATCGATGCACTCACAGATAACATTGTGGAAAATGCATCAATACTTGCAGGTGTAATGGCGCAGGCTCCCAGTTATGTAGCAGGATTAGGGAATTTAGGAGCTATAACCGATAGTTTAGTAATGAGTGCTGCACAATTAGCTGCTGTAATGGCTCAAGCTCCAAGTTATGTTGCTAGTCTAGGCAATATTGGAGCGATTGCTGACAACATTGTAGTAAATGCATCGTTATTATCGGCTTATATGTCACAGGCTCCATCTTGGATACTTCCTTTAGCAAATTTAGGGGCAATTTCCGAAAGCACAGTAGCAAGTGCTGCATTATTGGCAGGATATATGAGCCAATCTCCAGGGTGGATAGTTCCACTTGCAGGTGTACAAATAACAGCAAGCTCTATTATTACTAATGGAAGTTTGCTATCTGGAATGTTATTAATGTCTGCTGTTGCAGTAGCATCTTTTAGTATGGTGCAATCTACAGCATCATCGATTAGTGGAAATGGATCTTTATTGTCGTCAATGCTAGTGGCAGCGGCAAGTTGGGTATCAAGTTTAAACGGCATCCAAACAGGTGCAGCAGCAGTAAAAAGTGCTTTAAATACTTTAGCCAGCCGTATTAACTCGGCAAAAGTACCAAGTATTTCAGCAACATCACCAGGCGGAAAATCAGCGCAAGTCCATATGCATGCACAAGGAGGTATTTTTGACCAGCCTCACATAGGAATGGTGGCAGAAGCGGGTTATGCTGAATCGATTATTCCGATTATACCCGGTAATAAACGCTCTTTAGCACTTTATCAACAGACAGGTGAGATGCTTGGTATTAGTACAAATATAGAAAGCAAAGAGAAAAGTGGATCTAAGTTGCAAAGTATTCCTTCCTTTACAGCTGGGAAAACGGCCAAGATACAAATGCATGCAAAGGGTGGAATTTTCGATCAACCACATCTTGGGATGGTTGCTGAAGCTGGATATGCTGAATCAATCATACCTATCAGACCTGGTGATAGACGTTCTCTTGCTTTGTATCAACAGACTGGAGAACTGTTAGGATTAGGACAAAAAACTTTCAATCAGGAAAATAACAGAACTCAGCTGTTAAGGAGAGAGCGTAATAGAATTGAACTATTTGATAGATCACAGCAGTTATCACAGCAGCTCAATAATTCTCAACAATCTTTTGTTTATGCTCCTGTCATCCACGCTAGTAACAGTAGCAGGGAAGAAATTCACCAGGTGCTAGCTGAAGACAAACCACGATTCGAAGAACAAATGAGGCAGTACGAAAGTCAGAGAAGAAGGAAGTCTTTTAGATGATGAAAACTTATACCACAAAGCACGGTGACACTTGGGACAAAATAGCTTTGGACATGTATGGGAGCGAGTATATGCTCCCTGTTTTGTTAGAAGCGAATCAGAAACACCGTTTAACCATTATTTTTAAAGCTGGAATTGTGTTAAATATTTCTGAAGTAGATCAGGAAGAAGAAACTGAAGACTTGCCGCCTTGGTTATTAGAAGATGCGGATGATATAAGTGCAGATTTGGAAGGTGAAGAAGATGGAGAAGACACCGACGATAACACTTGAAGTCACTTATAAAAATATTCCACTTGCTACAAAAATTAAAAAATGGTCTTATACAGACAACCTTAGCGGATCAGCAGACGATGTAGACATTACATTAGAAGATACACAACATTTATGGATGGGATCATGGACACCAAGAAAAGGGTCAACAATTAAAGCATCTATCGTTAATAGAGATAATCGAAAAATGGTGTATTCAAAAGGTTTGTTTGAAATCGATGAATTAGAAGTTGAAGGTCCGCCCAGTGAAGCGACTATTCGAGGAATATCTGTTCCGGATTCTTCACCTATGCGAGAAGAAGGAAGGCAGCGGGCGTGGGAAAAAGTAACCTTAAAAAAAGTAGCTGGTGATATTGCCCACCGGAATCGATTAAAATTAGTTTACGATGTTGATGAACCCATTAAATATGATCGTGTAGAGCAAGCTGGTAAATCGGACGTGGCCTTTTTAATGGAACTGTGCGAGGATGATGGGCTTGCTTTTAAAATATCAAACAAGCAAATTATCATTTTTGACGAGTCGGTGTACGAAGTAAAGCCGAGTAAACAAACAATTAAACGAAGTGATTCTCGTATCTTGAGGTATAGAGGTAAAACAAGCAATCACGGAACTTATAAATCTTGCAAAGTAACATATCGAAAGAAAGATATGAAAAAAACGTATAGTGATACTTTTACAGATCCGCATGCTCCTTCCGGAGTAAAAAGAGTCTTGATTGTCCAAGAAGATGTGAAGGATGAAGCAGCTGCTTTACGGCGTGCAAAGGCACGTTTACGAAATGCAAACAAAGATGCTATAACAATGTATTTAATTATGAGAGGATACGTTAATTATTACGCTGGTATGACGGTTGATCTATCTGAGTTTGGTACATTTAACGGCAAATATATTATCACTAGCATAACGTCATCAGGCGGTAAATCTACCACAACGTCTTTGGAATTGAGGAAGTGTCTAAGGGGGTATTAAATTGTTAGATATCGGTGTTGTATCTTCTGTTTCCACTACAAATAAAACAGCAAAGGTCATTTGGAGCAACCGTGAAAATGTTGTTTCAGGTGATCTTTTTATTTTGGATCGAGGAGATGACTGGATGCCCAAGGTGAAAGATCCAGTTGTTTGTCTATGTTTTGACAAAACCGGTTTTATTTTAGGTAAATATTAAAAGGAGTGACATCATGGCTATTATAGGCTCATTTGCAGGTGTTGCTTTTGAAGTAAAGAGTAAAAAAATATTAACGTTTAATGAAAGTCAAAGAGAAGGCGCAGCACGGTGGGAAAACCATAATATCATCGGCCGTAAACCGATTCCTGAATTTATTGGCCCCGGACTAGAACAGTTCAGTATGACAATTGTGTTGTCTGTCTATCAAGGAGTAAATCCTGAAAAAGAGTTGGACAAACTCCGTTCTTTTAGAGATACAGGTAAAATATCTACGTTTATATTAGGTAATAAATCTGTTTCTAAAAACCAGTGGAGAATTATTGGTTTAAAAGAATCTAATAAGCACATAGATAATAGAGGGAATCTATTAATTGTTTCTGTGGACGTTAGCATGGAAGAGTATCCCAAAAAATCAATAGTTAAAAAGAGGTCCAAAGCTAAACCAAAAAAGAAAAAAAGGCAGCAGGCTTCTAAAAGAAAATCTAAAGGGACAATAACCATTAAAGTGGGCATGTTAAATTGTCGTTCTTCACCTTCGATTAACGGAAAAATAGTCAAGGTATTAAGAAAGAATCAAAAGTTTACTGTGTATGGAACAAAAAATGGATGGTATGACCTCGGCGGAAGTAAATACTGTTCCGCATCATCTGCCTATGTAACATTTAAGAAAGGGTGAAAGAAATGTACGAAGTATCCGTCCTACAAAAAATAGATTTTGGTGCTACGGGTGTAGCTGCTACATTACAAAATGTAAGGTTTGCTCTTACTACTATATGGGGAACGTGTCCGATGGATCGTAATGCAGGGATAATTCCTCCGGTTGATGATCCGATGGGATACGCCCAAGTAAGAACGTCTTCTCAAATTATAGATTATTTGGAATCCAATATTCCCGAAATTATTGTGGAAGAAATTCGTTATGAAGAAGATCCATTATCGGCGAAACTATCTCCGATAGTGAAGGTGGTGTTAGCCGATGGTTCGATTTAATCTACCGGACATCGATTTTGTCGATGTGGACGCTGAGGAATTAGAGATTATTGGATTGTCGAAATATGAAGAGCTAATGAATACATCTCTCAGCGATGCAGACCCACGACGTAAATTTTTACAAGCTGTTGTTTATATGGCAACTTTAATCGTAAATAACATTGATTACACGGGGAAACAAACGTCTCTCGCTTATGCAGTTGATGACTTCTTGGAACATATAGGCGTTGAAAAAAAGGTTTCAAGATTAGAACCGCAGGCAGCAATAACAACCATTCGTTTTGAGGTAAGTAATCCCGAAATGTTCATTATTCCAAAAGGTTCAAGGGTTTCTGTGAATGAATTAAACTTTGCAATGGATGCTGATACAACAATTCAACTAGGTGCTACATACGTTGATGTTGCAGCAACTTGTGAAGACGCGGGCACTATTGGAAATGGTTATCTTCCTGGCCAAATCACAAATATTGTGGACCCACTTCCGTGGGTGTCAAAAGCTTATAATATTGTGAAGTCTGACGGTGGGGTTGATTGGGAAGATGATGATCGATATGCTGAAAGGATTCAGCAGTCGAATGAAAGGTATTCTACTGCGGGACCTGAAGAAGGTTATAAATATCATGTTCGGTCAACTCACCAAGCTATTTCAGATGTACAAGTCTTAAGTCCTTCAGACGGAGTTGTAGAGATTGTGCCGTTGTTGAAAAACGGTGAGTTACCTTCTGTTGAAATACTGAATCTTGTTTTTAATAAGTGTAATGATAAATATATTCGTCCATTGACTGATAAACTGCTTGTCTCAAAACCAGGTATCGTCAATTATGATATTGACATCACTTACTACTTAACTAGTGATAAAGATGGATTCCAAGTACAGATGCAAGAGATTGTGCAGGAGGTGTGTGATGAATACATCTTGTGGCAAAAAAGCAAGTTAGGGAGAAGCATTGATGCAAGTGAATTAATTGCTCGTTTAAAAAATGCAGGGATAAGTAGAATAATCATAAATTCAGAGCAATTCAAGAAAATAGAAAAGAACCAGGTGGCTTGGCCAGGCAATGTTCTTTTGAATTATGGAGGTTTGATAGATGAATGATTTGATGAATATGTCATTACTAAAAATCCTTCCTCCTAATTTAATTCAAAGCAAAGAAGATCAAGCGATGGCAAAAGCAATTACTGAAATTCTCAAGTATGTTTTTAATAAAACTGAAATTCTCGATCCTTTAAACGAGATTCCAGAAAAGTTATTAGATCTTAGAGCATTTGAGGAACATGTGGACTTTTACGATACATCATTACCAGTTGAAACAAAACGAGAGCTGATAAAAAAGGCTCTCTTTTTTCATCGATCAAAAGGAACAAAAGGCGCTGTTGAGGACTTAATTACGACAATATTTGGGGATGGACAGGTTGTTGAATGGTTTGAGTACGGAGGGCAACCATTTACTTTTAAGGTTGTAACAAATAATCCATCTGTAACAACTGAAAGAGCGCTGCAATTTACTAGAGTAGTTGATTCTGTAAAAAGAAAAACTGCTCGTTTAGAAAAAGTAGAAATAATAGCAACAGAAAATCTTCCATTAAACTTTGCTGGAGCTGTTCATATCGGTGAGAAATTAACAATAAAGCAGGTGATTTAACATGAGTTTTGGAGGATTAGTCTTAACAAAAAAGGGAATAAATCTACAAGGACGAGTACAAACAGGGAAAATATTAAAATTTACTCGGATTGGTATCGGTAACGGTGATATAAGTGGACCTATTGTGAATGTTGAAGTGATGGCAAACGAAGTAAAATCATTACCTATTACTAAATTTAAAAGTATGCTGGATGGAAAGGTAACAGTTGGTACAGTACTTTCCAACCAAGATATCACTAACGGTTTTTATTGGAAAGAGGTGGGTATATATGCATTAGATCCAGATAATAATATAGAAATTTTATATTGTTATGGGTATGCACAAGCGGCAGAATATATCCCTGCTGGATCAAATAGTGCAGATGTTATTGAAAAAATAGTGGACCTAATTATAGTTGTGGGAACCGGGGCAAATATTACTGCATCTATTGAAAAAAGTCTTATCTATGAAACAATTGCAGAATCTGATAGCAAGATAAATATCGTACAAACAGATATTAACAATCATAAAAACGACAAAAACAACCCGCACAACGTTACAAAATCCCAAGTGGGACTAGGTAATTTAGACAACTTTCAGCAAGCTACGAAAGCGGAGTTTAATAGCCATGTTGGAAACAAAACCAATCCACATAATGTTACATCCGAACAAATAAATAAGACTGCTTACCGAGCAGCTAGTATTCCAGGAACATTGTATCCAAAGGGTGTTACAGTTAGTTCTACAAGTACTGGAGTTCAAGATGGATATCCATACGATTTATGTATAATTACGACTATAAATGATGACGTTAATAGAATTTTTCAGTATGCAGTTTTATCTGATGCAGGAGCTAATAAAGTATCATTTAGAAATTATAGAGACGCTGAAAAAAAGTGGAGTGGATGGTCAGAGATCGAAACAACTGCTGGAGCGCAAGCGAAAGCAGATGTAGCTAAAAATGATGCGATTAATTTTGTTAAAACTTTCGGTATAGGTGCTGTGGGGAAACCTATAGATAACCTAGATTTAAACGGTTTAGATAAAGAAAGTGGTTTTTATAAAGGTGGAAATCTTCAAAACGGACCGAAACCACAAGGGTATGTCATTGTTGATGTTTATGATGCAGTTTCTTGTGTACAAATATTCTTAGATACTAATTTAAGCGGAAATATGTATATGAGACAAAAACTAGTTGGCAATTGGGGTAATTGGATTCAAATCGAAACTACTTCTGGTGCACAAGCAAAAGCAGATGCAGCAAAAAATACAGCAATTGATTTTGCTAAAAATTTTGGACTAGGAACAGTATCAAATAACTCTTTAACTGATATGAACAGTTTAGATTCAAATACACCAACTGGTTTTTATATGACTGATTCTGCAACAGCTAATAAACCAATAAGTGGAACTGGTGGAGCTATCATTCATATTAATAGGCAAAACAGACCTGTACAATATTATATTGATTACTCTACATCAAGATTTTTTACACGTTCGTACAATGGATCTTCATGGTTTGCATGGGCAGAAAGTGAAACTGTAACTGGAGCTCAAAATAAAGCCAATACAGCAGAAACAAATGCTAAGAATGCTAGTTTGCCAATAGCAGGCGGAACTTTAACAGGATATTTAGAACTTGCACAAAAAGGAATATATCCAAAGTTAGCCGCAAAAAATGCCACAGATTCTATCACAACATATCCCACGGGATTAACTATTACGTCACTAGCTGGTCAAACAGGGTATCCAGATAGTTATGGTGTAGTTGTTACTTTTTATGAAAGTGTCTCACGAAATTTTCAGATTCATCAACAAAAGAATACGGGAACTTTAAGTTTTAGAACATGGCATGATGGAAATAGTGCTTGGACTGCTTGGAGTACCATAGAAACAACAACTGGTGCACAATCAAAAGCTAACATAGCGGAAATAAATGCAAAGAATGCAAGTGTAGCTAAAACAGGAGATTCTATATCTGGAGATTTATCTATAACTTCACAAAACAATGGCTTGAGTTTCACAAGTGTTTCTAGTGGTTCAACTCCAGCAAACAAAACTGCTGGGAATGCTGTTACTGGTGGATCAGATTATGCTGGGCTTAGCAAATTAAATAATATTGCAGTTCAAACTTGGTATGGTTTCAGTGTTTCACCAACTATATCTGGTCAAGCTGTTGCTCAGGGAGTTCCAGCATTTTCAGTAAATGCAAGAGTTGGTGACGTTTATGCAAAAGGAGATATGTATGCAAAAGGTGATAAGAAAATATGGCATGCAGGTAATGTTGGTTCTGGTTCTGGATTAGATGCTGACAAGGTAGATGGTAAGGATTTTACTGATATACAATCTGATTCACAAGCAAAAGTAGATGCATTAAAAGCTATTACACAAAACTATAAACTGACACAAGATGATGGAACAGGTAAAGTTATTGCAGATACAGGAATAAATAACGCAAAACAAACTGGAGAGTATTATTGCTTAAACGTCAACGATGCGCCAATGCCTAATATGTGGGGACATTTGAGAGTTTCAGTTATTGGAACGGGTGTAATTCAAGAATTTACTCATGATGTATCAAGCAGAAAATATATGAGAAACTTTGTAAATACTACTGGACAATGGACACCATGGGTTGAACTTGCTCAAATTACAGACAGTGGTTGGCAATATTTATTTATCACTAATGGTGAAGGACAACCAGTTGGTGATTGTCAATATAGGATATTAAATGTCGGATGGGCAAAATTTCTTCAATTGCGGGGTGAGATTACAAATTGTACGAGTCCAAATGTTTATTTTAGATTACCGGATGCAGGTATTCCCCCTAGAAATATACCGTATACAATCACAGCTAGAGGCGACTGGTTGGCGAAACAAGGAAGGGCTACTTTATATTCTGATGGTTGGTGGGGATTCAATAGTATTGATGACGGTAACTTTGCATCTTCGATTATATGGGCTCTTGATTGTTTTGTTAGAATAGACTAAAAAGGAGGATAATTATGAAACAATATTTCATTCTTGATCAAGACGGTTTTTTAGATAGAATTGTTTTAATTCAAGAAGGTGAAGAAATACCTGAAAATAGCACAGATATCCTCCCATCGTACAAAGATGGTAAAACATATTACAAACCAAAATTTATTGATGGAGAATGGATTGAGGGAGCTTCCCAAGAAGAAATAACAATTATGATAACTCCTCAAACAGAAAAACCGGTAAGTGTAGACGAACAAAATGCACAATTAGCATTTGAACTTATGTCTGTTCAAGATAAGTTAGATATAGCAGAAAATAGTTATGCAGATTTAATGTTTGCACTAATGGAAAAAGGGGTGTTGTAATGAATTGGTATAAAATGATTAAGTCTTATTATGAGAAAGGATATTGGACTGAAGAACAGGTGATAAAAGCAGTTGAGTGTAAGAAAATTACCGACATACAGTTTAAAGATATCACAGGTAATGAATATGCAGTAGAACAAATAAACGCTGAATAGGCGTATTTTTATGTCTTCAACTTAATATTTGATATACTAAAAGTAAAAAAATAGGAGGTGTAAATGTGAGCTATATAGAATTTTGCGAAATGATAGAATGGGATTACATGTACTTTTTATATATGTATTGTATAAATGAATTGAATAAAAATAATCCGATTAGCTTCCCTTACTGCGGTCATTTAAGTGCAAATTTAATAGCTTCATATTTATCAGTTCATTTTGGTTCATTTTTCAAACATAAAGAATATAGAAATTGGGTACACATACATGGGTGGACTGAAAGTCCGAATGAAATGATTGATTTTACCAGTTTCCATAATGAAATTCCACATGATGCAGCCGAAAAAATAAGGGATAGTAAGAATATACTTTCTTATCAAGAATTTAAAGAGTTAGTACAAAGTATTAGAAAAAATTATCCGATAATTCAACCATTAGGAGAATATGATTGGTTTGTTGATAATGGAGTGGGAGAATATAATGATATAAAACTTTATGGAATAGAATTTGCTAAAAGAATTTCAAAGCCTTATGAAGTTAAAGGATTTTTAAAATATGTAGAAGAGGCATTACCATATATAGAAAAAAAGGTAAAGAACGCTACATTATAATAGGGATCAATGTAGCGATATAACTAAATATTAATCAATCTAGGATTCTCTTCGGAGAGTCCTTTTTTAATACAAAAAAATGGAGGTAAAAGAATGAAACAAAATACAGATTCTTTATATGTTGTAATCCTAGGCGGTGGAATTTCTTCCATCGCTTATTTGCTTGGAGGGCTTGATAAGTTGGTTATTGCATTGGCGGTTTTAATGGGGATTGATTATTTAAGCGGTATAGCTGTTGCTTATTTTTACAAAAAAGATTTGCAATCAAAGAAAGCATTTAAAGGGTTGATGAAAAAAGCAGGTATGATTTCAGCAGTCATTGTTGCTAACCAGTTAGATCAAGTCGCTGGTAGTGGCGGAAGCTTCATGCGTAATGCGATGATTATGTTTTTAATCGGTACAGAGGGAATATCATTCGTTGAAAACCTTGGCTATATAGGTGTTAAGGTACCTGTTCAATTCTCTAGTGTGTTGGAGCAATTTAAAGATAGAGAAGGAAAAGGAAAATAAGCTGCTCATTCGAGAGTGGCTTTTTTATATTCAATAAATTATAGGGAGAGATTGAAATGACATTATCAGTTGATTATTTAATTGAAAAAGCAAATCGTAAATTAAACGTTGCTGGAATGCATAAAGAAGTGGCCGACAAGGTTCGTAAAGTGATATACGAACTACAAAAGCAAGGCATCTATATTTGCGTGGCGCAAGGATTTCGCTCATTTGCAGAGCAAAATGCATTATATGCACAAGGCCGCACTAATCCAGGCAAAATTGTAACAAATGCTAGAGGTGGACAGTCCAACCACAACTATGGTGTAGCTGTTGACTTATGCTTATACACAAAAGACGGAAAAGGTGTTATTTGGACAACTGGTGGCGACTTTAAAAAAGTTGTTGTTGCGATGAAAGCTGAAGGTTTCAAATGGGGCGGTGATTGGAAGTCTTTTAAAGATTATCCGCATTTTGAATTGTATGATACTGTAGGCGGCGAAAAGGCTCCAAATACAACAATTAAAAAAGCATCTACAAATAAGAAAGCAAACACTAAGAAGAAAACTGCAACTGACAATAAAGCAATCGTGAAGTTCCCAGGCACACTAGACATCGGAAGCAAAGGAACGGACGTCAAAAGAGTACAACGCGCTGTTGGCGTAGAACCAGATGCATCTATGGCAAAGGCACAAAGAAAGCTGTACAAGCATATCAAAAGCGTCACAGATTAACAGCTGATGGGGTAGTGGGTAAAAACACATGGACAGTAATGTTTTAATTGCATAAAATAACTCGGATGGGTATAAAATAGTTTTACAGCATGATTAAGCTAAAAAGTCCTTCTCCTATTGAGAAGGGCATCCTTTAATTTATTATATTTAGAACATAATGTTATGTAAGGAATATTAGGTAATTATATTGGGCAGGATTAATTATTAAAAGGCTGTCGAGGTTATTCTCAACAGCCTGATATTTGGGTATACAGTTTTTTTTCTTCAAATTTCTTTCTTTATTTTAAGAATGTTAAAATGAAACCAGTGATAATTAGATTTAATGCACCAATCCGAATAACCCACATCACTATTCTCTCTTTTAAAAATTTTGAAATTTTGTGGGCCAAAACAGTATAGGTTATATCATTTAGGATACCTAGTAACAAATAAGTAGCAGCCAGTATTGTTATTTGATGAATATATGAATATTCATTATTGATAAATTGTGGGAAAAAAGCAGCGAAAAATATAATACTTTTAGGATTTAAAACAGATATCCAAAAGCCCTTTATAAAGGACTTTCTTTTTTCATGAGTATTATTGGTATTGCTTAATCTTTTAGATTTGCCTTTTGATTCAATCCAAACTCTAACTCCTAAATATATTAAATAAAGTGCACCAATTATTTTTAAAGTTAAAAAAGCAATAGGAGAGGAAACTATAATTGCTCCTACCCCAGCAAAAGATAAAATCATTGCTACTAAATCTCCTAAAAAAACGCCTGGAATAATAGATAAAGCATTTCTTTTTCCATCATTTATACTTGTAGTAATAAGAAATGTTACTGCGGGTCCAGGTGCGGATATTATGAATGTAGAAGCAATAATAAACGAAACCCATAATTCAATTGACATGATAAACCTCCAGAATAAATATTTTTAGAAAAAAATATTTTCTAAACCAAATAGTATCTTGGGAAGACTTTCGTAACAATATTCGTTAGGAATATAGGTTGGAGGTAATATAGATAAAAACTTAGATAAATTTTCCTCAGAATCAGAAGCTATTATACTATAAAAGTTTCCACTATTCCAAATCATAGCAGCATGACCAAAATTATCTTTTAATATTTTATTAAATTCATGCAATGTAATTTGTTGGTTATTCATGATTGATAGAATATCTTTCTTTTTAATTTCTAATTCATTCATAGTGAAAAATCGCGATTTAAATTTTTGATCTTTTTGTTCTTCTCGCTTAATATATTCGTCTATATTTTCATGATTAAACTTCTCTATAAATATAAATAATCCATCTTCCTTTAGATTGCTTTTAGCTTTTTTTATCTGCTCGTCCCTATTTTTTCCATACATTTGAAAAGTTGTATCTTCTACTATAACATCAAAACCATTAATAAAAGGAAAGTATTCTTTATTTTTTTTTAATAAATCTTTAGTAACATTAAAATAAGGACCGACATAAAAAGAAGAATGTTCGGGTATTCCATGGCTAAAAAAACTATCTCGATTCTCTTTTGTTGGACTACAAGAAAAAGTTTTGATTTTTCCATTACCTAGTAAGCCAAGTGTTCTTGCCATTGTAGCTTCAGCGGTCCCTAAAGTATATATTGTTACAAATTTTTCATCTGTCTCTTTATTAAAGCTATAATCGAGTAAAGATCTTCCTAATCTGCATTCTTGTTCTAATATGTATGGGATGCTAGAGAAGAAATGTTTATCAAAATTCCCACGAAGTTTATCATGTATTTCATAAAATTTTATAGTTTTTACATCCCCTTTAAATAGTTCTATCGTTCCCCTATATATTTTTTTAGAAGGTATTCCTTTTCGTCCAGATGCTGTTTCAGAAAAAAATTTAGACATTTGATTTAGTCTAGGAAATTCTTCTTTCACTTTAATAATGGTATTTTTACTCATAATTGATATAACCTCCAAAATCCATTTTTGTAAAATTATATCATAATAAATGGTATTTATTTATAAAAAATGTAAAAATGTTGTAAAAAATAGATTGAGAATGTACTAATAACTTTTTTTGTACATTTCGCGAACGAGTAGGAATAAATACCTAAAATAAAGAATCTTCCTAGTAAGAAAGGAGGGATAGAATGACAGAATATGAATACTTGTTACAACTAAAAGAACAATATGAAAATGTCCAAACTTCTACCGACTTGAAAAACCTCATTGATAACTTCCTTGCTGTCTTCCCACAAGATCAAACATCTCTTAAGAAATAATAAGTCAATAACTTCTCAGTCTTATTTCGCAAATTCGAATTAAAGTATCGATGTACCTCATGATAACCCTGATAATAAAAATTATATTGGGTAAATACACCGTCGTTTTCACCTTTTTGTACCTTCATCTTGTTCAGTCTCATCTTGTCATTAATTATCTTAAGGTCTTTCTGGACTTTCAACATGGTATGTTCTATTAGGTCTAGATAGACTTGTCTTAGTTTAAACCCAGGCGTTTTTTCAGCAACCTTACGATCGTATTCCAATACTAATAAAAGCAGCGGTAAATAAATAGCCTGTTCAATTATTTTTCTATGTTCATCCTTTATTTTAGTCATAAAATCAATCCTATTCATTAATAACTACCGACCATTTAATCTTAGAATATCAGAACAATTGTTCGATTTCAAGATTGATTAAGAACGCTTGTTCCTATATAATTATATCCAAAGAAGGAGGTAGTTATGTGATGAATCAACAACTAGAAAAAGCTTTGAAAAATAAGAGAGCAATTGAAATTATTTATGAAAGCAAGAACAATTTCACGAAGAGAACTATTTTAGTAAAAGAAGTAAACAGGACATATATTAAAGCTTATTGTCTAACAAAAAAGCAGCCGCGCATCTTTAAGATCGATTCAATCTTAGCTGCCTCATTTGTTTATACTAAAGAAAAATTATATGCATAACAGAAGCCCAACTCGGTTGAGAAAGGCTGTTTTACTGTAGCTTTAAATTTTATAATTATTACTATTCATTTTCATTGTTTTGCTCTTCAGAAGGTTCTTCAGTTGGATCTGGTTCATCTTCATCAACCCCATTACAACCAAATAGAAATCCTAAGGATAAAATAGAAGATATTAGTAGAAGTAAGTGTTTTTTTCTTTTCAAAGTTTATTTCTCCTTTCAAGAAAATTTTATTCTAACCTAGTATCAACCTGATCCAAAAAATTATACCAATGAAGATATTAAGTAATCCTTATTACGGATACTCTATAATAAATATGTAATAAAACAGCCCAACTCTTTGAGAAGGGCTTTTGTTTATTATTCTGATGGAGAAATACTAACTGTTAATATTCCAGCCATATTACTAGCTTTATAAATAACTCCGTTATATTCATATGTTTCGTCTAAATTAGAAAAATCACCACTGTTAAATTTTAATTTTTTCATTAAAATATTACCACGCTCTTCTGCAGAAAGTTTGGGATTTGAAACAGCGATTAAGTTACCAAAAGCCAATATAATATCTGTATTCTTTCCGTTATCATTTGTAGGTTGCCCCATTATACTAATATATCTCACTTTATTAGTTTTAGGTTCCAAATCACCAAGTACTTGTAAATAATCCGTGATTTTTGCACTTAAAGCTATATTATCTTTTTGATTTGTTGGATCTTCATCTGTGAAATTTGCTATTTTTGAACCTTTTATGTTAGGAACTATTGTTATCCAATCATTTTTAAATTGATCCCACGTAAAATCAAATGATGGTTTATCATCTTCTTTTTCAGTTGCAGTACGCATATCTGATTCATATTTTTTTACTTCTTCCATATTTTTAAAAGTATTAATTTCTGCTATTTTTGCATCAGATATATCAATGTTTTCAGCTACAATATTAGCTACTATATAACCTTCTTTTGTCTTTATCACACTACCTACATTTCCATTACCTATTGAAATGTTTTTCTCTGGAGTAATATTTAATTTTTTTTTGGCTTTATTATATTCTTCAGGGTAATCCATACCCACTTTTATTTCATTTAATACTTGTTTATTCGTAATTTCTTTTTTCTCTTCCTTGGTAGCATTTGCTTCTTTTGAAACAGGTTCTGCTTTTTCTTTTGGTTTTTCTCCATCCACAAAAAATGATGATATGAACATAATCCCTAAACATGTTAATGAACTTAAAAAAATCTTTTTAGCAGGCTTTCTTCTCACCTTTAAAACGATCCCATAAACTAAAGTAATTAAAAAACCTAATGTTGCAATACTCATTATAAAATCCAATGTGGTTCCCCCTAATTAGTCTTTTTCTACTATTTTTATATTTTATAGAAATAGGGAGACCTGTACTATATATTCGACAAAAGTAGACAAATTATTCATTTTAATTTCGCAGTGAATTTTGTTGAGAATGAAACGGTCATGAAAGATTTAAAGGGGCAGATATTAAAGAAGAAAATGGGATGGAGAAATAAAAAAAGGCGCTAATTAAGCGCCCATGATAACACCCATAAAACACCCATGAATGTTTTATATATTTTGATTTGTTTATATGGATGAATCAAGAAAATAAGATAATAATAGTTGTTTATATGTGTTTTAATCCGTTTTTATGTCATTATACATGTTCCGTACGCAAGTACACCCATGGGAGAGAGATCAGTACTTGGAAATGTACTAAGAGAGAGAAGCCTTGGCGCTGTAGGCGCTGGGGCTTTTTTCTATTATGGATGAAAAATGGAGATTTTTATTGATATTTTGTGTTTCCTGAAACTGGCTAATTAGATCTATTAGACGGTTATTAAAATGAGTTAACACATACTTAATAAAGAAAAAACTTTAAGTTGTTGAATAATTGTAATATTTGTGATTAAATTGTAATAAAATAAGTAGTTATTATACGAGTGGATCGATGATATGATGTGTATTAATATGGAAAGAAGGTCTGGAAATGAAAAAGTTATTTTTATTGTTTTTTTCAATATTGTTTTTATTCTTAAGTTATTCTCTTTCACCGCTTGAAGCTAATGCTGCTCAAGAAACATATATTATTACACCTGATACGAAACCACTTGATCAAAGGATAATAACATCAACTTATTATAATAATGATACGAAAGATTATTTTGTTTGGCAATCATATCTACAATTATTAGAGAAGCAAAAAGGCGGCACACTTATTATCGCGCCAGGTACATATACGATTTCAAATGCACTTGCTGTGCCTTCTAATGTCACAATCATTTTCCAAGATGGAACAAATATAATAAAAGGCAATACGACTGGAGTAGCTTCGTATAGACCTTCTGCTTCCCTTTTCCAATTGATTCGACCGTCCCTTATAAATAAAAAAGGTGTAGTTGGTAAGCACGGTGGGGAGAAAAACATCGCTTTTATTGGGGAAGGTAATGTCACAATTGATATGCAGAATACAAAGGATGGCATTGCGATTATTGCAGGACATAATAAAAACGTTGAAATACGTAATATTACTTTTCAAAATATGAATAGCGGCCATTTTATTGAGATGGATGCAACAAAGCAAGCAGTTATTGCTGGTAATCGTTTCTTAGAGTCTATTCCGTCCATGAATTTTGTCAAAGAAGCAATTAATCTCGATACACCAGATCCAACTACCGGTGGATTTAACAGTAAGTGGAGTAAAATGGATCGAACAGCAAATAAGAATATATGGATTGAAAATAATACCTTTAACAATTTAGATAGAGCAATTGGTACGCATAAATTTTCAGAAGGAGAGAATCACACAAACATTGTGATAATAAATAATACGATTGAGAATATGCGTAATGATGCGATTAGAGTAATGAACTGGAAAAACTCGCTTATTAAAGATAATAGAATTAATAATGTTGCCGGAGGTGCAGATGGTAAACGCGGCATATTGGTTAGTGGTTCAAAGAACATGACCATTGAGTTTAATACTTTTGATAACCTTGCTAGACCAATACAATTTATGCCGTGGCAAAACAGTGGACCGGGATCACAATACCCTGTTATCTATGATAAATTATACAAACAAAACATCGAAGCGCTAAAAACTAACCAAGGATTTAATGTGAAAGAAAAATTTACTAGAATTAATAGAGAGTATAATAATTTTTCATCATCTACTACAACGTTTGTACCAATGAACTAGTAGGTTGACTTAAAGAACGTTAACAGGTTCCAAAAGATTAGTACTTTGAAATATATATAAGGCTCTTTTCTTAAAGTTTGTTGTTTTTTATGTAAAAAATGGGAGAAGATTACTCAGCAGACTGAATACACGTAGACTCCTGTGGGAATGCGAGAAAGACGAGACCCCACAGGAGCGTATGCGACGAGGAGGCTCGACGCTCGCTAAACGGACGAAGTGTATTCGGGCTGCGAGTTTAAAAGCAACAATCTATACGAAAACAGCCATTTATAAAAAGAAGCCTTAGCGCTGAAGCGTTAAGGCTTCTTTTTAGAGACCAAAATGAAGTTAGTTGGTTGTTATCTGCTCAAAATATAATTTTTTTGGATGAAATATTGGAAAGATATTAGAAGATCCATAATAGAAAAACAGCCAAATTGGGATATTGATAACCGATTTATATGAAAACATGACTTGATATAACGTATACCCCAATTTGGAATCAAGTTAAGCATTATTGGAGATTAATAGCTTCCTAAAAAAGAAGCACCGACAATGATAAGCAAAATAAATAAAACGACAATAAGCGCAAAGTTATTAGATCTACCGCCATATTCAGACATAAACCACACCTCCTTTATCGTTTTCATAACATGGTATGATTCATTTCCATTTATGTATGGACAAGAATACATATGTAAGTGAAAAAAATAAAAATGGGTGGTTTATGGCTGTAAATGATAAGTGATCCAATCACGTTTTTTGCAAAATTATGAAAAAAGAAAGCCCTCTTACAATGAATGCAGTTACTAACTTCGGCTTTATAGTTTAAATAATGATTAATTTATGGTAGTTAACTCAGAATAATGAACTAATTGTACTTTGAATTTATTGGTAATATCTCTGATTTCACAAAACCCATTAGTATACTGAAAAATAATTCTAAACCTTTTTCCATTGTATAAAACATTATTATGGTTCATAAAATCCTCCTTATAAAATGGATCATAAAGTGAAAATGTTTTAAATTATGTAAATCTCATTATATACTGATTTTATATAAATACTAGGCGTCTAAGTCTCTATTTTTTGTAAATTTTTATTTAGTTTTTGTAAATCCTTCTTAGTGCATGTTCAAGCATGAGAACAATCAAGCGGAAAAGGTAGAGGTAAGGAAGTCACGAAGCCCAGAGCGTTGGAAAGAGCATTGTTAGTACGGAAGTAGAGATGCGGCAGCTATGGTTCCTAGACTTTTTGAACTATATTTAATAGACAAAAGGCCTATTCCATCATCAGAAAAACCGACTAATAGAATAGGTCTTATTAAATTAAGGAGATTTTACTAATTTTATATAAGAGGTGTCAATTTTGTTGACTTAGTTTCGAATCTCCTAATTTATCTTTTGTCATAAAGAATATACAGATTAAAGAAATGAAAAGTGGTATAAACGTCCATAAAAAAGTAGTAGTGATGGAGTTTGATAATACTTCTGTGATTTCCTTTAAAATATTTGCTGGGATATGCGCACGTGCTTCTGGAGATAAGATGCTGCCGCTAGTTGCGTTATCTCCTTTATTAAACATTTCTGGTAGACCGGAAGTGAAATTATTTCTCTGAATGACGCCAAATATGGTAATACCTAAAGTCATTCCTAATGAACGTAAAAAATTGCTTGTAGAGCTTGCAATTCCTCGTTCTTGTGGCAATGCTTTTTGCAACGTAGCCATGCTGAGTACGGAGAACGAAGGACCAACCCCTAACCCAATTAGGATCATATATAAAATAACAAGCCATCTCGGCGTTGATGGATCCAATGTACTTAACAGTAACGTGCCAATTCCCATTAGTACAGCTGATGAAACCATAATCTTTTTATAGGCGAATTTATTTGCAAGTGCACCACCTAAACCTGCAGCGACACTAGTTGCTACCATCATTGGCAAAAGCAGTAATCCTGAATTTGTTGCAGTACCACCTTCTACACCTTGGATATAAAGTGGGATATAAATAGTTGACACCATAAATACTGCACCATAAAACATGCCCGTTAACACACTGGTAGTATATAATCGTTCTTTAAATAAATTAAAGGGTAATATCGGATCTTTTACCTTTTTTTCCACTAGTAAAAATAGAATCAAACAAATAATAGATGCAGCAAATAAGGAGAGAATTTGCCAAGAATCCCAACTATATGTATGGCCGCCTAATTCTAATGCAAACATCAATGATACAGAAAAACTAATAAGTAAAATAGAACCAATCCAGTCAATATTTTGAACAGTATGGAATTTAGATTCTTTGTAAAAAACAAGAATTAGCACTAGAGCAATAAGACCGATTGGAATATTAATAAAAAATATCCATCGCCAATGAAAATGATCGGTTATAAAGGAACCTAACAACGGTCCAGCGATACTGGATAAACCAAATACTGCACCAAAAATGCCGCTCATTTTTCCCCGTACTTCTTTTGGAACAACATCCCAAATAATAGTGAACGCAATAGGCATTAGCGCACTGCCGCCAATTCCCTGTATCGCGCGAAAAATACAAAGCTGCACCATCGTTTGCGCAGTTCCACAAAGAATGGAACCAAAAAGAAAGAGTAAAATGCCAAACATAAAAAACTTCTTACGTCCATACATATCCGACAACTTGCCGAAAATAGGCATTCCAGCCATTTCTGCCACTAAATAAGCAGATGTGACCCAAACATATTTGTCCATACCGCCTAAGTCACCGATAATGGAACCCATGCTTGTAGCTACAATTGTGTTGTCTAAGCTCGCAACAAAAATACCAAGCATGAGTGCACTCATTACTGGTACAATTTTTGTTTCTTTATTCATAATAGAGACCTCTTTTCTGTCACTAGGTGAAATATAATTTGAGTCTAACACTGTTAAATTACTTAGTAAAGCAAATGTGCATCAACTAATATACAATAGAAGTAAAGAGGTAGTGAAATTGCAAAGGATGAAGTTCCATATGTATACCATCATATGTTATCCCTAAAAGGGGGGCTAATAATGAACAAAATTTTTTAGTCGGGCTGCGGATCGTATTAAAAGGAATAAAGGCTGAGATGGAGGAAATTGAATGAACGGAGGAGGCAAGTTATTATGCCTCCTGCTACTTTTAAGCTTTGCATACTTTTTTATCTATTGATAGATTTAAACTTTGCCATTTATTCTTCAAATTTTTTAATAATAATAGCTGAATTATGTCCGCCAAAGCCAAAAGAGTTTGAAAGTCCGATTGATAAGTTGTTCATAATCCTAGCACCTTCAGGAACATAGTCTAATTCACATTCTTCGTCAGGTGTATTCAAATTAATAGTCGGTGGGATGATTCCATTCTGCAAGCTTTTTACTAATGCAATAGCTTCGACAGCACCCGCTGCTCCAAGCATATGGCCAAACATTGATTTGTTGGCTGTTACAGGAATTTGGTAAGCTTTTTCCTGAAATAGCTTTTTAATTGCCATCGTTTCTGAGCGGTCGCCAGTTGGTGTACTTGTCGCATGGGCACTGATGACATCTATATCATGTATGGTCCTATTTGCACTGTGAAGCGCTTTTTTCATCGCAAGGTAGGCACCTCTTCCTTCGGGATGGGGTGCTACCATATGAAATGCATCCGAACTAGAACCATAACCAATCATTTCTCCATATATAGGTGCCTTTCTTTTTTTTGCATGTTCGTAAGATTCTAACACAAGAATGCCGGCACCTTCACTCATTACAAAGCCATCTCTTTCCTTATCAAAAGGGCGGCTTGCTTGCGAGGGCACTTCATTATTGGTAGACAATGCTTTTGCGTTGCTGAAGCTTGCTATTGATAATGGCGAGATAGCCGCTTCTGCACCGCCGCTAAAAATAATATCTGCGTCTCCGTTGCCAATTGCTTGAAAAGCTTCACCAATGGAAGTATTTCCGATTGAACAAGCTGTAACAGGAGACATGGACGGTCCTTGAGCTCCTAAGCGAATGCTGATTTTAGCAGCAGCAGCATTCGATATCATCATAGGCACTAAATTTGGACTAACTCTGTTAGATCCTCTGTTATTTAACGTATTAACATTATCAATCAGAGTATTTAATCCGCCAATTCCTGAGCCAACAAATACTCCAATACGTTCTGGATTGGTATTTTCTAGTTGTAATTGAGAATCTATTAACGCTTGTTCAGCTGCAGCTAACGCAAATTGTGTAAATCGATCTAATTTTTTGGCTTCTTTTGCTCCAAAAATTTCATGTGCATCAAACGATTCTACTATTCCAGCTATTTTTGTTTTCAACTGCGATGTATCAAAAATGTTGATCTCCTTAATTCCAGATCTACCATTTACTAAAGCATTCCAAAAACTATTAACATCATTTCCTAATGGAGAAATAATCCCCATCCCTGTAATAACTACTCTACTCATTAAAATTACCTCCGTTTTGAATGGATAGTATCATTATTAACGATAATTTATCCTATTACAAGTTGTAGTTTATCCTAGTATAATGAGTAATAGATTATTAATAAGAGTGTATGTTCGAAAACAAGGACATCAGGGAGATGTTAAATCAGCTATGCTTCCTGGAATTTTGAACAACCTATAAAAGGAGAAAAAAATGAATCAAGAAGGAAGATTACATGCACTTTCCGAATTTTTGAAAACAAAACGATCGAAAATTACCCCTCAAATGGTTGGTTTACCTGTTGGCATTAGGAGAAGGACACCTGGTTTACGGAGAGAAGAAGTGGCGCAGCTAGCTGGTGTTAGCACAACATGGTATACGTGGCTAGAGCAAGGAAGGGATATTAAAGTCTCTGTTTCTGTATTAGAGAATATTGCAGATGCTCTTCAATTAAATAAAGATGAACGGAAATATTTGCACGGCTTAGCAATGGAAGAAGGGGATAAATCAGTCTATATTCAAGAGGAAAGTCCCATCATTACACCATCTTTACAAAAAATAATAGATGAACTTCAATATTGTCCAACTATTATTTCCGATAGACGCTGTTATATCGTTGGATGGAATGAAGCAGCAGCTCATATTTTTTTAGATTTTGGGAAAATCCCTTTAGAAAAAAGAAATCTGCTTGAATTGCTTTTTTCACGGAAAGAATTACGAGCGCTTGCTGTTAACTGGGAGCATTTCGTAAAAGGGTTTATTGCCATTTTTCGAACGTATTATGGACAATATGTAGCAGATGATTGGTATACAGCGTTTATTGAAAAAATGGAACGAGAATATCCAGATTTCAGTAAATTATGGAATGAAAGTGAAGTCAGTTCTGCTCCTGAAGTATGGATTGAGTTTCGCCATGCTAAGCTTGGAAAATTAATATTTAGTCTTACATCTTTTCAAGTCCAGGGCAACCATGATTTAAGATGCAGTGTATATACACCAGAGGAAGGCACTTCAACAGAAAACAAATTAAAAAGTGTTGTTAAAGATAAAGAATAGATGTTCGTTCATTGGAAGCAGCAAGAGAATAAATTTGTTATGTGTTAAGTAGGAGAAAAAATATTGCAGTGAAATTAGGACTATTTGAACAATTCCGTTTATAATATATAGATAAACAGTTGCCATAGGAGGAGATACCAGATGAAAAGAATAGCTGTTTTCTGTGGTTCAAGTAATGGGGCATCCCCAATTTATTTAGAAGGTGCGAAAGCTTTAGGGAGAGAATTAGCAAAAAGAAGTCTAGAACTTGTATATGGAGGATCGAGTATAGGTTTAATGGGTGCTGTTGCGGATGCAGTTCTACAAGCAGGTGGAAAAGCAATTGGTGTTCTGCCCAATTTTTTAGCGGAGAAAGAACTTGCTCATAAAGATTTAACGGAATTAATCGTTGTTGATTCCATGCATGAACGTAAAGCAAAAATGGCTGAATTAGCAGATGGCTTTATTACACTACCAGGTGGTGCTGGAACTTTAGAGGAATTCTTTGAAATATACACTTGGGCCCAATTAGGTTTACATCAAAAACCATGTGGTATTTTAAATACCAATCATTATTACGATCCTCTTATCCGATTAATCCACCATATGGTTGATGCTGAGTTTCTGCAAGAAAAATTTCGCAACATGGCTCTTGTAGATGCTAATCCGGAAACACTGCTTAATCAATTAAATACATATACACCACCAACGGTTAAAATTTTTCTAACCGAAAATCAAACATAAGCTGCCGTGTAAGGAAATAAGCAGAAAACCCGCATATTGCGGGTTTTTGTTTAAAGATAAATAGATTCTTATGAATAAAGAATAAATTTATTGGACTAGATTCAAGAAAAAGATTTCCATTTCATGTATAATTGTACCATAGGTGGTTGTTCAAAAAGTCTGGTAACAGTAGCAGTCGAATCTCTTCATTACGTGACCGCATCAGTTCACAGGCAAGCACCACACCAACGCTTCTGGCTTCGTGACTTCCCTGCCTCGAACTTCTTCGCTTAGATTATTCTCTTTTTGAACACGCGCAATAAACTAGGGTGTAAACGGAGGTGTACTATGAATAACCATACCGAGCAACGAAGTAAAAAACAGCTTATCGATTATAATGCAAGAAAAGGACATATATTATATATTTATGAAGATATCTCGAAATATATGGAGAATACAGTTGATTTTATTTTGCAGGCATTAAAAAATAAACATCAGCTATTACTGATTGAAAAAGAAGAAGTTTATAAGGAGGTTTTCGATACACTTACAAATCTTGTTCCTCCTAATGAACTGGAATCTATTTATTTTCTAACTGATCAATGTTTTTTACAACTGTGCGATGGAACAAGCTTTGAAAGCCTTCAAGCTTATTTCAAACAAACCTTTAATAAGGGGAAATGGGAAGAGAAAAAAGTTGACAGTTGGATACATATATCTATGAATGAGCACACAAGACCTAGTTATAATTTAAATCAAATTGGAAGAATATTAACAGAAAAAGATAGTGTAGGTGAAAGTAACGCTGTTTTTGCTTTAAATGGAGAAGAAGTTTCTGCAACGTATCAAAATAAACTAGTAACTGCATATCCATACTTTATGACAGATGATCAAATAATAGAATCTTTATTTTATATGCACGCAAATAATCCATCATTTACGGTATATAAAGAAAAACAAGAATTAGAAAGTATCATAAAAGCTACAAGGCATCAACTGGAATCGTTTATTATGCGAAATTTAGATCCAATAGTCATATTAAATAATAAGGATATAGTTTTGACAGTAAATGAAGCGTTTGAAAAAACCTTTGGGTGGAAACCACAAGAAATAGTTGGAGTAAATTCTTTGCATTTACCACATATACCAAAAAGTGAAATGGAGGAGGTTTATCAAAATAGATGTAAAACATTTATAGGAGAAAACGTAGAAGAATATGAATCAATCAGAGTAAACAAAGAAGGAAATCAACTTTATGTGCTGATATCTTGTTTACCGCTTAGAGATGAATATGATAAAGTAAATGGCCGCGCAGTTATTATTAGGGATATAACAGAAAAAAAACAAGCACAAGAATTATTAGTAAAAGCAGAAAAATTATCGATTGCAGGAGAGTTGGCAGCAGGAATAGCACATGAAATAAGAAACCCAGTTACAGCGATCAAAGGCTTTTTGCAACTGATGGAACAAGCGGAAGAGAAAAATAAAGTATATTATGAAATAATGGAGGCAGAAATAGAAAGAATTGAATTAATTCTTAGTGAGTTGTTAATTCTCTCCAAACCACAAGCAGTTCATTTTGAATGGACAAATATTTATGAATTAATACAAGATACGGTCATTTTGTTAGAAGCGGAAGCAATTATGAAAAATGTTCAAATCGATTTGGAAATTGAGTCTGATAAATTTTTTATTAATTGTGAAAAAAACCAAATAAAACAAGTATGTATTAATTTTATAAAAAATGCGATTGAGGCAATGAAAAATGGAGGCAAATTGACCATTCAGCTTAAAAAGACAAATGCACAAGAAGTGTTAATCGTCTTTATAGATGAAGGCTGCGGCATTCCTGATTACGTACTGTCTAAATTAGGTCAACCTTTTTATACAACAAAAGAAAAGGGAACAGGTTTAGGTTTTATGGTCAGTAAAAAAATTATCGAAAATCATAAAGGGACCGTTTCTATTAGCAGTCAAGAAAATATTGGTACAACCATTGTTGTGAAAATTCCTTTATCCCACTCTTAACTCATGTCTAGTCTCCGCCATTTAACAAGGTAAAAGCAGATTCAAACCTAATTAAGGCGACGCAGCTCAGACCCCTTTTCGATAAAAAAAGATGCAGATTATTCAATCAGTCTGCATCTTTATATACATTTAGCGATTATCTATTTTTTCTGGATATAAATCATGATTCATTAATCGATGGGATGCCATCTCTTCATATTTTGTTCCTGCTTTTCCATAGTTGCAGTATGGATCAATCGATAATCCTCCACGAGGAGTGAATTTCCCCCAAACTTCAATATAACGTGGATTTAACAGTTTGATTAAGTCATTCATAATAATGTTGACACAGTCTTCATGAAAATCGCCATGATTACGAAAACTGAATAAATATAATTTTAATGATTTACTTTCGACAATTTTTTGATCCGGAATATAACTGATATACATCGTTGCAAAATCAGGTTGACCAGTGATTGGCACTACTTATGAGCAAGGGCACTTCCGCTTTTCTTATAAGTAGGTGGACTATATCATATTCTTATGCTTCTGCGATAAAACATAAGAACCCTCGCGCTTCCATCCATATGGATGTACTCTACTCTCTTTTGCAAATAATACTACAATATCGCTTCTTATTTGCACGATTTCGATAGTCTCTGCACCTTCTCCATATTAGAAGTTGTTCAAAAAGACGGAAGGATTTTTGAACAACTTCTAATAAGAGCTTGGCTCAGGATTAGAAATTTCTTTCCTTCCCTGAATTCACGAGGTTTAAGCGACAGTGTTGCCACTGAAGTGTGCCCTTATTGACACAGACTGGTAAATTCCGGACAGTTGAATTTAACAAAATAATCACGATTTACATGCAAATTATCAACAGATTCTAAAATATCAGGATTGTATTCATAAACATATTTTGTTCCTTGGTTTCCTAATAAGGTTAAATCTTCTAAACCTTCTTCTGTTTTTCTGCCAGACATAACATAACCTCCAATGATTGTTTGTACACTAAAAAGAGGCAAATTTAATAGCTATAAAAAAGTTATCATGGAACAAAAGAAAAAAGCCATCTCCATCATGGACATGGCTTTTTATTGACATGTGTCCATAGTTTTTTATAGAGGGTCGCTATGAACCTCTTCCTTGTACATATTACATATTTATAAAGAAATGATATAGGAATTTCGCTAGAACGTCAACAAGATTTCCCTTCCAGGCTACATTCCATTATTTAATGGAATGTATATCTTGATTGATGCTTTCATCCTTTTCGTTTTTGTCTTTCATCCTGCTGAAAATATTAGCAAGTAGAGAACCGGATAGATTATGCCAAACGCTGAAAATAGCACTTGGTACTGCTGCTAAAGGCGAGAAATGGGCGGTAGCGATGGCTACTCCTAAGCCGGAATTTTGCATGCCGACTTCCATGGCAACAGCCTTTTGTTTTGCTAAATCCATTCCACATAAACGGGCAAAGAAAAAGCCAATCAAAAATCCAAGTAGATTATGCAGGATAACAACTCCAAAAATAAGCAGACCTGTTTGCGCAATTTTGTCAGCGCTGCCTGCTACTACTGCTGAAACAATTAATACAATAGCAAGAACAGAAACGAGCGGCATTGCTTTTGCACCTGCTTTTGCCTGTTTGCCAAAGAACTTTTTAATGATTGCACCAAGAACTAAAGGAACAATAACTACTTGTACAATTGAAAGGAACAAAGAAGCAACGCTGATATTAACCCATTTGCTTGCAAACAGAAGAATGAGCAGCGGCGTAACAATTGGTGCAAGAATGGTAGAAACAGAAGCAATCGCAACAGCCAGCGCTACATTTCCTCTTCCTAGAAACACCATAACATTAGAAGCGGTGCCGCTTGGACAGCAGCCTACTAAAATGACACCAACAGCTACTTCTTTTGGTAAATCTAGACCAATAGCAAGTATAAAAGCAAGCAGAGGCATGATAACAAAGTGTCCAATAACCCCAAGAGCAACATCCTTTGGTCTTTTTACAACTTCTTTAAAATCCGACGCTTCGAGTGTCAGGCCCATTCCAAACATAACAATTCCTAATAAAGGAACGATATATTTTCCAAGACCAATAAAGTGATCTGGCAAGTAAAAAGCAATAATAGCAAAGATTAATACCCATAATGTAAATGTTTTTCCAGCAAAGTTGCTGATTTTCTCGATGAAACCCATAAATAAATAAACCTCCAATAAAACTTTTTGTCAAATTATCTTACACAATAATCATTCATTTATACTAGTGTAAACATTAAAAAAAATCAATATGTTTTTAATCTACTATTTGCTGGCTTTTTGAGTTTTTCATTATCTAATAATTTTAGACTTTTTCCTTTCCTATTTTCATATAATTCTGTAATACAATGCTTTAATTTGTAAAACGTATAATTCTTTAAAAAAGATGAAGGAAGTAAACAATCAATTCTAAAGAATAAATGGTCTGCTGTTAAATTTTCCTTATGGCATTTGGTAATTCCAGTCAGGAGATGAATGTATTGACGATAATCGGAAAAAGTATTCTACGCAAAGAATCTTGGGATAAGGTTACGGGAAAAGCAAAATATACGGGTGATTATATAACAACGGATGCTTTGCATGTTGAATTGATAAAAAGTACATATGCACATGCAAATTTAATCAAGATCGACATAACAAAGGCGAAAGATGTGAAAGGTGTACGGGCCATCATTTTAGGTGGAAACCTCCCGTTGATTGGAGAAGAAGTGATGGATCGTCCCCCTATCGCTGTAAATAAAGTTCGTTATTATGGAGAAGTGATAGCCTTAATTGTAGCTGATTCTGAAAGTCTTGCAAAGCTTGCTGCAAGTAAAATAGCAGTGCAATATGAACCGCTTTCAATTGTTAAGTCTGGTCTAGAGGCAATTCAGTCGAATGCTCCCATTATCCATGAAGATATTGAAAAATATATAAAAGATGAAAGTATTTATCCGCAGCCTGGAACGAATATTATTAATCATGCAAAAATTAGAAAAGGGAATATGGAAAAGGGATGGTGAGAAAGTGACATTGTCATAGAATTTACTTTTTTTATCCCATTAGCTGACCATTGTGCCATGGAAACACGGTCAGCTATATGTAAAATTGATGCAAACGACAAGGTTCATATTGTTACGAGTTCTCAGGCTCCATATATGGTGAAAAAAATTATTAGCAGAGATTTTGGCATAGATCCAGGAAAAGTGGTGGTAGAAACCCCTATAGTTGGAGGAGGATATGGGGGAAAAGCATCTGTTCACTTGGAAATATTTGCGTATATTGCATCAAGAGCAGTAAACGGCAGAAGGGTAAAAATTGTTAACACACGAGAAGAGGATATATCCGTATCCCCTTTACATATTGGCTTGAATGCGACGATAAAGCTTGGCTGCACAAAGTCAGGCAAGTTAAAAGCTGCGCATATTAACTATATTTTTGATGGAGGTGCATATGCTGATAAATCTCCCCATTTATGTACTGCAGGAGCAGTTGATTGCACCGGACCTTACCAATTAGAAAATATTTGGTATGATTCCTTCTGTGTGTACACGAATCATCCTTATGCTGCCCCATTTCGTGGGTTTAGTCATGGCGAAGTGCATTTTGCTTTTGAAAGGGCGATGGATCTATTGGCAAACAAAGCTAATTTAGATCCTCTCGATTTAAGGCAATTAAACGCTATCCATCCGGGAGATACAACACCTACCAAGTAATCTTAAATAATAGCAATGTTGGTAATTTAGATGAATGTATTGATCGATTAAGAAAATGGAGAACTGGGAAGAAGGAAGAATAACGGAATTAGGAAATAATAAAATAAGAGTAAAAGGAATTAGTTGTTGTTGGAAAAATTCAACAATAGGTCCTGACGCAGGTTCTGGTGTAACTTTAACCTTTAATTCGGATGGAAGCATCAATTTAATGTCAGGTTTAGTTGAAATCGGAACAGGCACAAAAACAGTTCTTGCCCAAATATTAGCAGAAAAAATGAAAATGAGTGTTGATAGAATATATGTTCGAATGACGGTGGATACACAAATTGAACCAGAACATTGGAAAACAGTAGCTAGCAGAGGAACTTTTATGGCTGGAAGAGCGGTGTTATCAGCAGCAGATGATGCAATCAAACAATTGAAGAAAATGGCAGCAATCGTTTTAAGAGTGCCAATAGAAGATTTAGAAGTAGGAAATGAAAAAGTATTTGTATCAGATAATCAAAATCTATATGTAAAAGTTAAAGATATTGCTTATGGGTATATTTATCCAAATGGCAATGCTATTGGCGGGCAGATTATTGCAAAAGGAAATTATATGCTCCGCGGCCTGACAAAACTTGATCCAGAAACAGGTGCAGGCACCCCTGAACCTGAATGGACAGTTGGAGCGCAGGGAATAGAAGTTGAATTTGATAAACATACATGTACATATTCGATTGTGAAGGCAATAACGGTTATGGATATCGGAGAAGTATTAAATTATAGTGGAGCTATTGGACAAGTAAAAGGTGCAATGAGTATGGGGATTGCTTGGGCTGGTAGAGAAGCTTTTTATTTTGATGAGTATGAAAGGTTAAAGAATCCACAGCTAAGAACATATAGACCACTTAGGTTTGGAGAGCATCCAGAATATATCGTTGACTTTGTGAAAACGCCTCAACTTGATGCTCCATTCGGCGCAAGAGGTGCTGGGGAGCATGGAATAATAGGAATAGCCGCAGCATTAGGAAATGCCTTATCATCTGCTGCAGAAGCTCCGTTAAATTCCTTGCCCCTTATTCCAGAAACAATATGGAGAGAAAGGAGGAGGAATACTAATTGAATTTTGATTATTTTCTACCTGCAGATTTAGAGGAAGCTACATCTTTATTCCATACTTTAAACAAGGATAAGAAGCACCCATTGTATTTTAGTGGTGGAACGGAAATATTAACATTAGGTCGGTTAAATATGGTACAGACAAATGCTGTTATTGATATAAAAAAGTTAGATGCATGTCTTGTACATCAGCTTGAAGGAGACTATTTAGTTTTTGGATCTGCCTTAACGTTAACGGAAATTGAGGAGAAAAATCTATTTCCGTTATTAACAGAAGTTTCCAAAGAAGTGGCGGATCTAACAGTAAGAAATAAAATAACACTTGGCGGCAATATATGTGGTGCAATTTTTTATCGAGAGGCAGTTTTGCCATTGCTTTTAACAGACAGTATTTTATTGATCAAAAGGGATGAAACCGTGCATACAGAAATGATTTCTTCTATTTTTAAAGAAAAATTACGTATAAACAAAGGAGATTTGTTTGTTCAAGCGTTGATCGAGAAAAAGTATATTACAGCTCCATTTGTAACGGTAAAAAAAAGACAGCAATGGGAAACAGGTTATCCTCTAATCACAGCAGCAGCATTAAAAATAAACAATCAAATTCGAATTGCTTTTAGCGGTTTATGCCCTTTTCCTTTTCGCTCGCAAACAATCGAAAAAACTATAAACGACCAAAGTTTAAAGTTAAATGAGAAATTGGATACGGTTATCAATCATTTACCTACTCCTATTTTGGATGATATAGAAGGTTCTTCAGAATATCGATTATTTGTGTTGAGAAACTTGTTAAAAGATATATTAGAAGTATTAGAGAGGGGACAATACTTTGAGTAGTTTTTCCAAAAAAATAATCGCGTTTCTAGAAGTGAATGGGGAAAAGAAGGAAGTAGTGATTTCACCTGATCAAACGCTATTAACAACACTGCGAGAGAATTTATATTTAACAGGTGCAAAGCCCGGTTGTTTAAATGGTGACTGTGGTGCATGTACTATATTAGTGGATCAACTGCCAATCAAATCCTGTATTATGTTAACGCTTGAAGCTATTAGTCATTCCATTAAAACCATTGAAGGCTTACATGATGCTCCGATACAACAAGCATTTATTGAACAGTTTGCTTTTCAATGTGGTTATTGTACACCAGGATTTATCATGAATGGTCATGCGTTATGTACCAAGCATCCGAACGCAACAGATGAGCAAATTCGTGAATGGCTGTCTTCGAACATATGCCGTTGCACATGCTACGAGGAGATTGAAAAGGCAGTCAAATCCGTTTTGAATAAAAAAATAGACGAATAGAAATAGATAGAACTTTTTTTAAATAGTATGTTAGAGAGTAATGTTTATTTAATAATCTCTATTTCTTTTAAAGGATAAAATCGAAAGACAGCTTCCCCAATTACCGAGTCTGCACGAATAAAGCCAAATTCTCTACTATCATGACTATGTAAGCGGTTATCCCCCATTACAAATAAATATCCTTTTGGAACTTTGTCTTTTCCAGTTTTCTCTTCTAAAGTAAAGTCACCTGTTATTTTATTAAAGGGGGCGCTTTCTTTATTCTCTTTCAAATAAGGTTCTTTATAGGCTTTTCCATTAATATATAAGACTTCGTCTTTGACTGAAATACGATCACCAGGCAATCCTATCACTCTTTTAATATAATTTTCATCCGCATCGGGTGCATGAAAAACAATCATATCAAAATGGTTTATTTTACTTGTTTTACTCACAATAATTTTATTGCCAGCTTCAAATGTAGGGGACATTGATGCACCTAAAACCACACTCGGGCTAAAGAAAAACGTACGGCATATCACAACAATAATCATTGCAAAAAATAATGATTTTAACCATGAATAAATCTCTTTTTTAATAGAATCGTTCATTTCTGTTTCTCCAATCGTTTTATTATCTAAAATATTATAGTAACTTTCTTGGAAATTCAAATAATAGCTATCTTTTCCATTAAAGAAATCACCACATTTCATAAATGGATGAAAGGTAAAAAGAATAAGATAATAAGGAAGTGTTCAATAGTGGACAATGAAGCTTTTATGGTTTAATTTCGGAAAAGCACTACTTTTCTTTTAAAAAATGTATCTTCAAATACAGTATAAATTATTAGTCATGGGATAAGTCTTCTTTTAATATGATGAAACTATAGGAGGTGAAGGGATGGCAGTTGTAAAAGCATCAAGCGCGGATATTGATTTATTAGCAAGACTTCTTCGAGCGGAAGCTGAAGGAGAAGGAGTACAAGGAATGCTAATGGTTGGCAATGTAGGAATTAATCGACTGAGGGCAAATTGTTCTGATTTTAAAGGACTTCGAACTGTACCACAAATGGTTTATCAGCCCCATGCATTTGAAGCAACACTTAAGGGATACTTTTATCAGCGAGCAAGAGAAACTGAAAAAAGATTAGCAAGACGTGTGGTTAATGGGGAACGATTATGGCCATCAAAATATAGTTTATGGTATTTTCGGCCACCTGGAGATTGTCCTCCCACATGGTACAATCAGCCACATGTAGGCAGATTTAAACTGCATTGTTTTTATGAACCGACAGCAGAAACATGTCAAAATGTTTATAATACATTTTAAACAATAGAAACCCTCAAAAAAGACGGATTAATGATCTGTCTTTTTTGCATGTGGATTCGGGCTGCTGGTTTAAAAGCAACAATTCACACCGCCTTAATTATGTTAGAGTCTTCCATTACTATCGTTCGATTTGAGAAAAAAAGAAGCTGATGGTATATTTTAAACTATTAAATAGTAAAAATAGGTAGAGGAGTTAATAAAATGTCATTAGCAAATGTAAAAATTCATTTAACCGTGTTTCCTGCATACAATTCAGCAATTGAATTATCAAATGAAGAGCTGTATATAATGGGAAATGCAAAAGGCTGGGTAGATGTTTGTAAAGGTTGGGAACATGAATGAAAGAAATACAGGAGCAATTAAATAAAATAGAAGAAGATTATCAAGTGAAAATTTTATATGCATGTGAATCAGGAAGCAGATCATGGGGTTTTCCTTCTGCAGATAGTGATTTTGACGTGCGATTTATTTATATGCATAAAAAAGAATGGTACTTATCATTAGATAAAAATAGAGATGTAATTGAATTGCCTATCAAAGAGAAATTAGATATATATGGATGGGAGTTAACAAAGACATTACGGTTGTTTCGTCAATCAAATCCGTCCTTATTTGAATGGATGCAATCCAATATTGTATACACAAAATCAGACTTTTTTATTGAAAAAATAAAAAGTATAAAACAAACTGCGTTTAATCCTCGTGCTTGTTTTTATCATTATTTACATATGGCAAAAAATAATTTTCGCGATAATTTACAGAAGGAAGAAATAAATATAAAAAAATATTTTTATGTGTTGCGACCTATTTTGGCTTGCTGTTGGATTGAAAGGTTTCAAACAATGCCTTCAAATGATTTCAAATTTTTATTAAATGAACTTATTCCAAACGGTGTGTTAAAAAATAAAATAGGACAACTTTTACAAGAAAAATTAAGTGGGGGTGAAAGGCAGATAGAACCACACATACCAATAATTCATCAATACGTAGAAAGAGAATTAGAACGTTTGGAGAATGTATCACCAACTATTAATCGAGGACCAATAAATGAAAGGGAAATCACCATATTTCTTGATGATTTTTTTAGAGAAATATTAAATAAATATTCTGTTTAGAATAGCGACAATATAGGGGGAACAGAATAGTTGTCTTTCTTAAAAAAAGGCCAAAGTTTTTTAAAGTAAGGCTGTTTTCGTATAAAATGTTGCTTTTAAACTCGCAGCCTGAATACACTTCGCTTTCCGTGGGCGAGCGTCGAGCCTCTCCTGTGGGGTCTCGTCTTTCTCGCATTCCCACAGGAGTCTACGTGTATTCATTCTGCTGAGTACCTCTTCTCCCATTTTTTTAAGTAAAAAACAACAAACTTTGAGAAAACAGCCTAAAGTAAAGAACTTCGGCTTTTTTATTAGACCTGTTTAAAAAATTATCTTCTTTCAAGAAAGACCTTATTTCTTACTCATGATGGTAACTAACTCATCGTATAAAAGTTGTAATCCTTGCTCACTCAATTCTATTTTTCCATTTGCCAAGGTTAAAGGATCATTAATATGCTCACCAGTAACCATACAATGTGAATCTCTTTTATACTTTTGAAGCACAATTTTATCCTCGTCTGTAAAAATTTCCAATGGATCGTCATAATTAATATTAAGTGTTTTTCTTAATTCCTTTGGGACAACTATTCTGCCAAGCTTATCTGTTTTTCTTACAATTCCAGTACTTTTCATCATTATCTTCCTTTCTCTTAAAAATGTTGTTCAAAAAGTTAGGGAAACAAGCTTACGAATTTCTGCGTCATTTTTTGCTTTTATTACCTTACGTATCTGAGGATTTTTAACTAAAACGATTATATCTTTGAAGCTTCCTTTCCTTGAACTTCTCGGCTTTTTTGTACTTATGCTTGAACATACACTTAAAGTGATAATAGTAGGAAAAGATAAATGGAAGCAATCAAGAAGAGAGAATAGATTTTTATAAATATATTCTCATTCAATAGTTGAGGTTCCTTCTATTTTATCTTAATAATAACAAATAATTCTAAAAATTGGAATTAACACATAGTAGAAAACCCTATCTTTTTTATGAAGAAAGGAAAAGAAGAGTTAACTTGAGTTTCCATATGCTAGTTTATCTTTTTTTGCTGGTATAGTGTTTACTGGATGATGCTGCAGTATATTAAAGTTTATTTATAGGAAAAAGGATATCAAAAAAAAACACTATCTTTACTTTAAAGATAGTGTTTTGATAGTTGATAGATTTATTGAATATGGCGATAAACCCCGATAACTTTTCCTAGGATAATAACATTTTGTAAAATGATTGGTTCCATTGTGCTGTTTTCCGGCTGTAGTCGAATGGAGTTTTTTTCTTTAAAAAAACGTTTTACCGTTGCTTCGTCATCTTCCGTCATTGCTACAACAATATCCCCATTGTTAGCGGCGCTCTGTTGTCTTACAATGACATAATCTCCATCTAAAATTCCTGCGTCAATCATACTCTCCCCCATTATTTCAAGCATAAATACTTGTTCATCACTTGGAGCGAGTCTTTCTGGTAAAGGGAAATATTCTTCCACATTTTCAATAGCGGTTATTGGCAATCCTGCAGTAACTTTTCCGACAACAGGGACATTAATAATATTATACTTTGGCACAGTACTTTCTTCTATATCTAGTATCTCAATTGCACGTGGTTTAGTAGGATCTCTCCGAATTAATCCTTTGTCTTCTAACCTAGCCAAATGACCATGGACTGTTGAACTAGATGCAAGTCCAACTGCTTCTGCGATTTCTCTTACAGAAGGAGGATATCCTTTTAAACGAACTTCATTCTTAATGTAATCTAATATATCTAGTTGCCTTTTAGATAATTTTTGCATGATACGCACCTCTAGTTTATTTTCTTAAGGTAATTATAGCATGTATTACCATTCGACACAAACATAAGTTCTTATTTTTTAGTTGACACGAAACGTTTGTTCGCATATAATAAAATCCATAGATGCGAACATATATTCTGAAAAAGGGTGACGTAAAATGATGAAAAAATTGTGGACAAAATATTCATACTCTATTATTCTAGTGATTTGTAGTTTTGTTACATGTTTCGTTGTCGTATTAAGTACTGGTCATTATGATAAAGATCAATATATAAGTATTACGGTAGAAAAAGGAGATTCTGTTTGGCAGCTGTCTAAACAATATGAAGGAAAGTATCAAATGTCAAAAAATGAATTTATTAAATGGGTAGAAAAACAAAATAATCTTTCTGCCAATCATCTTGCAGCTGGAGAAAAGATTAAGATTCCTGTTCGAATGGAAGATGAAAATATTAAATTAGCATCAGAGTAAGGCGAGTAATGAAGAGCGAGTGTTTCTCGACAGACGGGGTAAGATAAATTTTAATTAACAATGGTGGTATAGATGAATGCAATTATTTATTGTAGAGTAAGTACTGATAAAAAAGAACAAGTAACTTCTCTTAAAAGGCAGGAGGAAGAGTTGTTGCAGCTCGCGCATGAAAACAACTTTACGATTGCACATATCATTAAAGAACAAGCAAGTGGATATGATTTAGAACGTGATGGTATATTAGAATTATTATCATATATAAAAGATAAAAATATTTCCGCTTGTTTGATTCAAGATGAAACAAGGCTGGGAAGAGGAAATGCTAAGATAGCCATTTTACATTGTATATTAAGAGAAAACGTAAAGCTTTACAGCATTTCGCATTCAGGTGAGTTAGTATTATCAGATGCTGATTCGATGGTTCTTCAGATAGTCAGTTTAGTGGAAGAATATCAAAGGAAAATTCACAATATTAAAATAAAAAGAGGGATGAAAAAGGCAGTAGAAAATGGCTTTAAACCAGAACAAAATCTTAAGAACTTAGGTGTAAATGCAGGAAGAAGCCGAATAGAATGCCCAGTTGAAGAAATCGTAAAATTAAAAGAGAATGGTTTAACTTTTGCTGAAATTGCCTCTACTTTGCGTGGATTTGGATATTCCATTTCAAAAGCAACTGTCCATAGAAGGTATCAAGAATATTGTGAACAGTCAGGTAATTACAAAGAATAGTCGATTTGCATAATAGATTAATATTATAACAAGAAAGCCGGCAAACGTATGATTTTGTCGGCTTTCTTTTGGATCAATTATTCAAATGTCAATTTTGTAGGAGGAATCAACGTTTTTTCCATACCTAAGGCAATCTCAAGGTCAATTGCGTGTTCTTGTTCAGTAACGACAATATCCCTGATTTTTTGGGCAGAATCATACATTCCAAGTGCTTCAAGCTGGTGAATTCGTTGTAAATATCTGCGGATCGCGTCGTATTCTCCTTGTAAATCTTGACGAAGCATTTCTTCATTATCCATAGAAGTGCCGATCGGTGCTACTTGTGTAGTTGGAATTCCTCCTAGATATTGAATAAGTTCGCTCAGAACGATGGCATGACCAAATTCATCTTTAGAATGTTCTTCTAATTCTTCAGCAACCGCAAAATAAGCAGCACCTTTTAGCATACTTGCATGTTGTGCATATTGAATGCCTGCAGCATATTCCCATGCTAAATCAAGATTAAGACCATGAACTATTTGTTCAATTGCTTGTTGATTATTCAATGTATTGTCCATCCTTTCTACTACAATTCAATTCAATTTATTCAATATGGGCAAAATTGACACAATAAAATCAAAAAATCTTAATAAAATGATAAATAAATATACATATGTTATAATGTTATTTTGATAAAGCCAACTCATTTTAGCTTTTATAGTTAAAATGAAGTCTTACTAGAAAAAACTTTTAGATTAATGGGAAAAACTTATCACACATACTAAGTCACGGAGAGATCCACAGCAATTCTTCCGGATTTTTTGGTCAAATATTAAAAATAATGTAGTAAAGGAGAATATAATGATATCAAATGATAAATTAGCACGCATAAACGAGCTGGCAAAAAAGAAAAAAGAAATTGGTTTAACCGAACAAGAAGCAAAAGAACAGACTAAACTACGTGCTGAATATTTAAAAACGTTTCGCTCGAGCATGTTAAATACATTACAGAATGTAACAATTTATGATCCTAATGGTGAAGATGTAACACCACAAAAATTAAAAGAACAACGAAATAAAAAGAATTTACATTAAATAATACGATAAATATTTATCGACGCAGTATGTGCTACTGCATACAGACAAGATTTTTTGTATGCTAAAAGGATACTTTTACATGCCCTCTTTTTCATCTAATTTTTATGAATTTTATTTTTATTCATTCAATTAGTTGTTTTATGACTCGTTGGCATTTAATATATTATTGTAATGATTTTTTATGAGAGGATGTTTTACATGACAGTAAGTATTGATAATTTATCGATTAATTCGATTCGAACTTTATCAATTGATAGTATCGAAAAAGCGAATTCTGGTCATCCAGGTATGCCAATGGGAGCGGCACCGATGGCTTATTCATTATGGACTTCTATTATGAACCATAATCCAAAAAATCCAAAATGGTTTAATCGTGACCGCTTTGTTTTATCTGCAGGGCATGGATCTGCTTTATTATATAGCTTGTTGCATTTATCAGGTTACGATTTATCTATTGATGATTTAAAACAATTCCGTCAATGGGGCAGTAAAACGCCTGGTCACCCTGAGTTTGGACATACTGCTGGAGTCGATGCAACGACAGGTCCACTTGGGCAAGGAATTGCGATGGCAGTAGGTATGGCATTAGCAGAACGTCACTTAGCTGCAGTTTATAACAAAGACTCATATAATGTTGTAGATCATTTTACATACAGTATTTGTGGAGACGGAGACTTAATGGAAGGGGTTTCCGCAGAAGCTGCTTCATTAGCTGGACATTTAAAGCTTGGTCGACTTGTAGTGATGTATGATTCAAATGATATTTCTTTAGATGGAGATTTAGATAAATCATTTTCTGAAAGTGTAGAGCAACGCTTTAAATCTTACGGATGGCAATATATTCGTGTTGAAGATGGAAATGATGTTTCTGCTTTAACAACTGCACTAGAGGAAGCGAAACAAGATGAAAACAGACCAACGTTAATTGAAGTAAAAACAGTTATTGGCTATGGTTCTCCTAACAAATCCGGTAAGTCAGCATCTCACGGATCACCACTAGGTGCAGACGAAATAAAATTAACAAAAGAAACATATAAATGGACATTTGAAGAAGATTTTTATGTTCCAGAGGAAGTATATGCAAATTTCAAACAAAAAATTGCAGATGCTGGTGCAAAAAAAGAGCAAGAATGGGAAGCGTTATTTGCCAAATATGAAGCAGAGTATCCTGAACTTGCAAAACAATTTAAAGTGGCTATTTCTGATAGTCTTCCAGAAGGATGGGATCAAGATATTCCAGTATATGAAGAAGGAAGCAGCTTAGCTAGTCGTGCTTCTTCTGGTGAAGCATTAAATGGAATTGCGAAAAATCTACCTTCTCTAATTGGCGGATCTGCTGACTTAGCAGGAAGCAATAATACGATGATTAAAGGGGATAAAGATTTAACTCCTGAAAACTTTGACGGTCGTAATATTTGGTTTGGTGTTCGTGAATTCGCAATGGGAGCAGCATTAAATGGTGTTGCATTGCATGGTGGATTAAAAATCTTTGGCGGTACATTCTTCGTATTCTCTGATTACTTAAAACCTGCTATTCGTCTTGCTGCGATTATGGGATTGCCTGTAACATACGTATTTACACATGATAGTATTGCGGTAGGAGAAGATGGACCTACACATGAGCCTGTTGAACAATTGGCAGCATTACGTGCACTTCCAAACTTGTCTGTTATTCGTCCAGCTGATGGAAATGAAACAGCGGCTGCATGGAAACTAGCAGTTGAGTCAACAAATAAACCAACGGCTCTTGTATTAACAAGACAAAACTTACCAACAATAAAAGGTACTAATGAAAATGCATATGAAGGTGTGTCAAAAGGGGCATATGTTATTTCACCATCTGCTCAAGAAACACCAGATGCGCTTTTAGTAGCAGCTGGATCTGAAGTTGGTTTAGCTGTTCAAGCACAAAAAGTATTGGAAGCTGAAGGAATTCATACGTCTGTTGTAAGTATGCCATCATGGGATCGTTTTGAACAACAATCAGATGAGTACAAAAACAGTGTGCTTCCGAAAACTGTTAAAAAACGTTTGGCGCTTGAAATGGGAAGTTCGCTTGGATGGCATAAATATGCTGGAGATGAAGGCGATGTATTAGGAATTGATACATTTGGAGCATCTGCACCAGGAAACAAAATTATGGAAGAGTATGGCTTTTCCGTTGATAATGTCGTAGCACGTTTAAAAGCTGTATTAACAAAATAAGATTATTAACGGATGTCCGATTATAATCTAAAAATAAAAAAAGAGCGGATAATAATCTTGCTCTTTTTTTTAATTGGAAAATAAATGCAATCTGCTCCGAGAATAGTTGATGATCAGTCTTCTTTTTAAAGAAAAAGGCTGTTTTCTAAAAGTTTGTTGTTTTTGAATAAAATAAAAAACATGGCTAAAGCACTGAGCAGGCTGAATACACGAAGACTCCTGCGGGTAAAGCGAGAAAGACGAGACGCCACAGGAGCATAGCGACGAGGAGGCTCGGCACTCGTCCGCGGAAAGCGAAGTGTATTCAGGCTGCAGGTTAAATAACAACAACCTATAAGAAAAGAGCGAAGAAAAAATGATAAAAACGCGAAAGAATGAACCTTTTCGACAAAACTAGTCTGTTTTTTTTACACCTTGAGACACAACCTGTATTTGTAACTTTTTATAATAATATAAAGACGTAAAATATAGGTAGGTGGAGAGCTTGTATGAGAAAATATGAATTGTATTTAATAGAAGAAAGCATTGCAGTACATTATAATGGAAAAGAAAGAATGTTTTACAATTTATTTTTTGAACATACTAACGCAAAAGACAAAAAATTAAAAAAAATTCTTCAAAAGCAGATCGATTTTATCACTCTTCCGATTCCAGTTTTGAAACTACAACAGTTACTATTTAGTGAATTACAAACAAAAAGATTTTTTCAACAAAAAAACGATGCATTATATATTGAAAATGGAAATTTAAGTAATGCTGCTTTATCCATCAATAGTCGTTGTCTAATTATTGAGGCAGAAGGGTATTATGATGCTGAGTCTGTTTTTTTCGAAATAATTCGTAAAAATGAACCGTCTTTTTTAGCCATTGATATGGAAAATGCTAGATATGGATGGCTAAAGCCGATAAAAGAAAGAAATTTTGTTTGAAAAAGAGAATTTACAGTACAAATATTGTATAATATTATCTGGTCTAGTACACTAAGTGGTAGACAACAAGAAGGAGGAAAAAAAATGACTACTTGGCTTTGGATTGTGATAATTGTCGTGGCGTTGCTTGCTGGTATCGCTATTGGATTTTTTATCGCTCGTAAATATATGATGAGCTATTTAAAGAAAAATCCACCAATTAATGAGCAAATGTTAAAGATGATGATGATGCAAATGGGAATGAAACCATCCCAAAAGAAAATTAATCAAATGATGTCTGCGATGAATAAACAGACAAAATAATCTTGGACAAGCAAGTCCTTGATACATAAGGTTTTTACAGCATATGTTACTGTTTGTTTATAATCTAAAACATCATTTTACTTAACGATAGAGTGTAACTTTCATCAAAGATTTTCTTTGATTTTGGTTAATCTTTCATCAAACTAATTCAAAACCGCCTATTCTGTTGGAAACTAAACCAATGGGAAGGTGGTTTTTGTGTTATTTGAAGATGTGTTGGAAGAATATATGTATCATTGCCGAGCAAAAGGGTTCACAGATAAGACAATCAAGAATAAAAATCAAGAGTATAAACAGTTGAAAGAATTTTTAACTAAAAAAAGAGGAATTGCTGAATTAGAAAATATCACTACACATGATTTAAAAGCATATATGAGAGTAAAGCAAAAAGATGGACTCCAACCTCAAAGTATAGTGTCAATGTTAAAAATGATTAAAGCGTTCTTTTCATGGTGTGAGAAGGAAGAATATCTAAAAGAGAACATAGCAAAAAAGTAGAAATGCCGAAACTACCTAAGAAAATTCTAAAGGGGTTCACCGTAAAAGAGGTTCAATTGATGATTGACAGTTTCTCTTATAAAAACTACTTTGAGGATTCTAGCAGATTTAGAGATAAGAGTAAAAGCTTTAGAAACGCAATAAGAATAGGAGTGTAATAATGAATGTAGATGCACAAGTTGTTATTAATTTATTATCGAAGCAAATTGCGAACATGAGTGTAGAGTTAGCAATTAAAGAAGCACAAATAGCAGAATTAAATAAATCAAAACAGGCTGCTGAATAAGGCATCTTTTTTATTGGAAAGGAGTTATTTAATGGCAAAATATCCTTATAGAAAATTAGGAACACAATTTGACAGAGTTAGAAATGATCTGAATGAAAATATGATTGATATAGAAAGCGATATGAAGGAACAGAAAAGTCGTGTAGATAATATAATTCGTAACAACCCACAACCAAGTGAAGTAGTAGACAGTCGTGTAGATGCTGATGGCTATGAACATGCAATTTTGAAGGATAGATTGGACTCAGACTACAATAATCATAGAGTATCAGTTTATAGACACAAAAGAGGGTCTTCTACTTTTACTAACAGTCGAAAATCCTAAAACCAATGAACGATATATCTATAGCTACCCAGATATTTTGAAGTTTGAAATGAACACTAATATAGGTCCTGGTTTTGAAAAAATGGAACCTTGTTGGTTTAGATAGGACAGAAGACTTTGAATTTGAACCTGAAGAGAGTAGGAAAAAAATAACCTATAGGATTATTTTTAAGGATCCTAAATAATCTTTTGCTGGTGTATAGGACAATATGGGGACATAACTAAATATCAATTTTAAGAGGATTCTCACACAGGTGGGAGTCCTTTTTTAATACAAAAAACTTCATAGAAATAAACAATAAAGGAAAGATGATTTATTTAGCGAATAAAAAACTTGTTTTAATAATAGATACTTTATACTAATTTCCTTTTTTGGGAATATTTATGTTCGTTATTTTTTATTTATAAGATATAGTTGGATATGATGTCAAAGACCTAAGAAACTTGCAAGTAATCTTTAAATCTTGGACATACTGATACTATTTATCTGAAAAGAAGAACGAATCAAACCACCTAGGAGTGAATCATATCAATATTAAAGCGACAGACTTGCTTCAAGTAAATCCTTATATGTTGCGACAATGGGATCTTCAACAATAGGTGAAGATGAATTATGGATGCCACCAATTAATGCTGCTGATCCTTTTCCTAGTGGTGTGTATCGAATGGTTAGGCGGAGAGTAGCGTCGCATGGCTGAAAAACTAAAAATAAGATAAACAAAATGATAATAGTACTAAGTGAATAAGAAAGAGAGTAGAGAATGAAAAAGAGATTTACAGAAGATAAAGTAAAAACAGCGTATAAAAATTCAGGTAAAATATTGTTATGTATATTAACTTTCGGATTATTAATTTCATCAGGATTAACACAAGTATTTGCAGAAGATTCTTACCGCCCGCAGTATCATCTGACCCCTCAAACAGAGTGGATGGGTGATATTCAAAGACCAATCTACATCAACGGAGTTCATCATCTTTATTATCTTTATAATGAAGACTACTCTTGGGATGGAATTGGGACAGAATGGGCGCATGCTACTTCAACTGATCTAGTGCATTGGAAAAGACAACCTGTTGCGATGCATAAATATGATGGCAATCCAGCAGGTGATCCATGGGCAGGATCTGCAGTAATTGACACAAATAATACAGCAGGCTTTGGAGCAGGGGCTATTGTTGCGTTAGTTACAATGCCTGGTCAAACAACTCATCTTTGGTACAGCCTAGATGAAGGTAATTCATTTAGTTATTACGGTCTTGTACAGCATAACCCTACAGGTAATGCAGATTTTCGTGACCCTAAAGTTATTTGGCATGAGCCAACTAAAAAATGGGTAATCCTCATGGCAGAAAATGATAAGATTAGATTTTATACCTCAACAAATTTAAAAGACTGGACATATGCTTCTTCATTTGTAAGACAAGATATAGGAATCATTGAATGTCCTGATTTGTTTGAAATCAATGTAGACGATAATCCTAACCATAGAAAATGGGTATTAATGACAGGTGCGAATGGCTTTAATTATGGGCATACAAGTGGCTCTGCTTACTTTATTGGTGATTTTGATGGTACATCTTTTATTAAAGATGAAGGAACTGATGTTCAATGGTTAGATCATGGCACAGATTGTTACACAGGAGTAACTTGGGAAACCCCATTCGCAAACAAAAACTTTCGGTATTACATTGCGTGGATGACTAACTGGGAATACACAAGAAAGCTTCCTTATGATGGCTATATTGGTAATACAACTATTGTAAGAGAACTTAGATTAAAAAATACCACTGATGGATTGAAATTATTTCAAACTCCCGTTTGGGGTATACGTGATAATTTTGATGATAAGTCTTTCTGGGGTGATCAAGTTATTACAAGTCAACAACCAAAAATATTAGATGGAGTAACTTCTTATTCAATCGAGTCTTCTTTTCACATAGATGACCTGACAAATGGTCTCTTTGGTATTTCTGTACGAGACGGAAATGGTGCGCATACTGATATCACATATGATCCAGAAACTAATGAACTTGTATTTAATCGTTCTCAGAGTGGACTAATTATAGATGATCCGCATTTTATTGAACCAAGAATTGTGAAAAATGTATTCCCTTTAAACGGTAAAATTAAACTTGACATTTTTGTAGATAGAAGTACAGTTGAAATTTTTGTTAATGATGGAGCTTATGTATTAAGCAATTTAATATTTCCGCAGCTAAGTTCGGATGAATTGAGAATATGGACAAATGATACGGTTCATTTAGATTACTTTAAAGTGAAAACAGTTAATGAATCATTAATTGAATAGACATTTTTTGTTTTCATAAGCACTTCTTAATGAGGTGCTTTTTTAGTTTTAATTTACAAATGAGTGGTCTAACTCCACCGTCTTTAGACGGTATAAGCTTTTAGCCTTTCACTTCTGTGTCCATACTAAATGTGAGGTGAAAGTATGGACGGGTATCGAAAAAATAGCCATGCAGTATATGATATAAAGTTTCATGTAATATTGGTGACAAAGTATAGAAATAAGGTATTACAGGGGGCTATAGCAGTAAGAGTAAGGGAATTAATAAGGCAGGGATGTGAAGCGAGAGGAATTACAATCTTGCAAGGAAGTGTTGGAAAAGATCACATCCACTTGTTGTTATCATGTCCACCGAGCATTGCCCCAAGTAAAATCATGCAGTACCTAAAAGGGAGATCATCAAGGCTTCTTCAAGATCAATTCCCAGAGTTAAAAAAGAAATATTGGGGTCAACACTTATGGGCAAGGAGCTATTTTTGTGCCACAATTGGAACAGTGGATGAAGAAACGATAAGAAATTATATTGCCAACCAGTTCAATGAAGAAAAGAACGATATATTTAGGATTGAAGAATGAGTTTAGTCTCATTTAGTTGGCTTTAGCTTAGGATCTTTTAGAAGACTTCAGTCTTAGTTAGCGACTTTAGTCGTCGACATTTATGTCCAAATTCACCTGCTTTAGCAGGTGGTCGTTTAAGAGGATGTTCAATAAGTCATCAAATGATAAGCTACGAATCTCTTCGTTGACTAGCTTTTCCGCTACTCGCGTATCCTAAATAAAGGGATCTTCAACTAAAAACGCTCATGTCCTGTGAGCAACGTTGAAGTCACCACATCCTGTGGAAGTCAGTTGCTCAAAGCTACGCCGCCTCGACCTTCTTGCTTCTAATTTGTTACCTTTTTGAACACAAACTTTAACTTTTATCAAAAGAATCCGAAACCACTTTTTCTATTGGAAACGAAACCAAGGAAGGGTGGTTTTCTTGTGTCAATGTTCAATATATTAACGTTAAATATTTATATAAATTAGCAAGGAAGCTTTCTTTCATAATTAGTTAGGTATTTGAAGAGAATAAAAGAAAGTAAATGCAACAAACGTCTTACCATTTTTAGACTATTGATAGGAAATTTTGATTAACAAAATAAAAAGAATGTGAAAACGGGGGAATTCAAAAAGATGGCTTTACTAACCTTTTTTGAATTTTAAGAAGCAGTCGTTCTATTGTTATGATTTTGAAGGTGATTGATTTTTTTGTGGAAAATTAAACAAGTTTATTTCGTTGGATAAGAAAGATAAGTTTTTCTGAAGTCTGACGAGTGTCTAGCTCCAACGCCCTTCCGCTTTTTTTATTTTTTCATGATATTTGTTTAAAAGTCGATCAAGCTCTTGGCTACAAGTAATAGCATTATAGGATGAAAAACCATGTTTCATCGCAATCTCTACTAGTTCGACCCTCTTTTGTTCAATTAGGTAAAGTAATTGCTGTTTTGACATGGTTGTTATCCTTTCCAGCGTGAGCAGATGTTTATTAATAGTTTTTTGTTATTAAATAAAGTATACTAAGACTTCTACATAAAGAGTATAGTTTAAAAGTTGTGTAAAAAGTGTAGTTAGTTAAATAGTCTAACAATTAATTTGACCTATATTACTTGTGATCATTTCAATACACTTCTATTTAATTTTTTGAATATTTATTACGTATTTTTTGTATTTATACAGCATTACTTTGTAAGTGTGCGATTACGATGTAATTTATTATAACTACATTTGGAATTAAATGCAAAAAATATGTTGTCTACATAATTATATGTAAATATCATATATTGAGTAGTAAGAAAGATGGTGCAAGGGGGATATCATGACGGATATAAATGTGTTTTTAGCAGTGGGAGCAGGTTTTTTAAGTTTTATTTCACCATGCTGCCTGCCTCTTTATCCTGCTTTTTTATCATATATTACTGGAATGTCAATTGGAGAGCTTAAGCACGAAAAGATCTTGCTGCAAAGAAATAGTTTACTGCATACAATATTTTTTTTATTTGGATTCTCTATTATTTTTATCGCCCTTGGATACAGTTCTTCGATTATTGGCCAATTATTTTACGAATATCGAGAGCTAATTAGAAGAATAGGCAGCATAATTATTGTATTATTTGGTTTATTAATTATGGGGATTTTTCACCCATCCTTTTTAATGAAAGAACATCGCTATATATTTAAAAATCGTCCTACTGGATTAATTGGCTCTATCTTTATTGGGATGAGTTTTGCAGCCGGTTGGACTCCATGTACCGGTCCTATCTTAGGAGCAGTATTGTCTCTAGCAGGGATGAATCCTAGTGCTAGTTTATACTATATGGGAGCTTATATTGTCGGTTTTTCCATTCCGTTTTTATTGCTTTCCTTTTTTATCGGAAGTATAAAATCAGTTCAACAACATAGTCTCTTTTTTATGAAACTAGGAGGAGTATTGATGATAGTGGTAGGAGTTATTTTATTCTTTAATGGAATGAAGCGAATTACATCGATTTTGAACCCGCTTTTTCGAGGGTTTACGGGCTTTTAATTTTTGATTAAACTGTAAATAATAGGTTGTATTTCACATAAAAGAATAATAGAATAAATAATAGAACTGAAATAACATTCCAAAATAGTTAATAATGCACTATTTATATAGTAAAATAGTAAAAAGGAATTAGTTTGAACTTCCGTGGTATGTTGAGGGGGAAATAACGATGGCAAGAATATTAATTGTGGATGATGCAAAATTTATGAGAATGACTCTCTCTAATATTTTAACAAAAGCTAATTATGAAGTAGTTGGTGAAGGAGAGAATGGGAAAGAAGCAATCCGTTTGTATCGTGAGTTGGATCCTGATATAGTCACAATGGATATTACAATGCCTGAGATGAGTGGGTTGGAAGCAGTAAAGGAAATACGAAAAGAGTTTTCCGATGCAAAGGTAATCATGTGTTCTGCGATGGGACAGCAAAAAATGGTCGTTGAAGCAATCGAGGCGGGAGCAAAAGATTTTATTGTTAAACCATTCGATGAAAATAGAGTAATTGATGCAATAAACAGGGTGTTAAGGTAATCAACATTTAAGGGTATGATTGAACTAAATCATATTCTTTTTATTTTTTTATATAATAAAAAATGGTATACTTATCATTCATTAGTGATTCGTTGATTAACCTGATCATCAAGTTAAAAAGAAATAGAAAGTGTACAAGAAAAAGGGGATTAAATATGTCATCAGCTATTCTTTCGTCAGTGATTGCTGTTTTTATGGGATTATTTTTTATGTTCATTCGTATGAAAGCAGCCAAAAAACCGGTATCAGCAAAAAAAATAATATTACCCCCTATTTTTATGAGTACCGGGGCTTTGATGTTCTTATTTCCTTATTTTACAGTTTCAGGGAAAGAAGTCATAGAAGCAATGATAATAGGAATGTTATTTTCTCTTCTATTAATCAAAACATCGAATTTTGAAATTAAAGATAAAGATATTTATTTAAAAAAATCACGTGCATTTGTGTTTATTTTATTTGGGTTGCTAGCAATAAGGATTATTGCAAAAATAAGCTTAAGCAGCTCCATTGATGTTGGCCAGTTAAGTGGGATGTTTTGGATTTTAGCTTTTAGTATGATTGTACCGTGGAGAATTAGCATGTATCTACAGTATCGGAAACTATACAAGCAGTTAAATTAACATAAAATATTAAGGGAAGGCTATATGGTATAACTATAATGCCATATAGCTTCAATTCTTTTTTAGATAAATAATCCCATTTTTCAAAAGATTGGTAATGGAATTAAGTAACTTCATTTAATAAAACCTTTAGCAAATCCCTCTTATTTTTTCATTAATATTTTTCTACATAAATAGTAGTAGGTATCTTCCTTCATATAAAAGAAAGAATGCATTGAAACACTGTTATTTCAAAGTCTCATTTCCATATCTAGTAGTGAGTGAAAACTTATGCTAGTTTCTTCATTTTTATCCTGTCTTTTTCTTCACGTCCGCTCTATATAAAGGGTGAGAGGAGGTGAAAGACATGGCACAAGCAATGTTTAATGAATCAATGCTTAAATTAGTTTTTCAGAATGGTGTAAAAGAAAATGGTGAAGCAAATCTTGTTTCCAAATCATTTCGTAATGTGAAAGAAACTGCTACCCCAGATGAAATGATGCAAGTGGTTGATGCGATCGCTTCCATTGTAGCATTACCTCTTTATTCTGCTGTTAAAAATGCAAGCTTCGATGTAATAAAATAAGGCTGTTTTCTCAAAGTTTGTTGTTTTATACGTAAAAAAATGAGAGAAGAAATACTCAGCAGACTGAATACACGTAGACTCCTGTGGGAATGCGAGAAAGACGAGACCCCGCAGGAGTGTATGCGACGAGGAGGCTCGACGCTCGCTCAACGGACGAAGTGTATTCAGGCTGCGAGTTTAAAAGCAACATTCTATACGAAAACAGCCTAAAAAAATAAAATAGTAAAGGAGGATTTTTGGATGGCAAAGACATTAGAATTGACTTTTTTAACAGGAAACGGGAAAACATCGAAAATCTCTTTAGATGGACCAGTTGAACCAATTAATACAGAGCAAGTATTATCTGCCATGCAAACAATTATTGCAGCTAATATCTTTGCAAATGAAAACGGCGAACTTGTCGCAGCAAAAGGTATACGATTACTGGAACGTAATGTAACAGACTATGAAATCTAATATCATATAGAATGATAGAATTATGCTCCATTTTATTTCTATCATCCTCTTTAAAGGAGAGTGGCGACATTGAATGACATGATATCATTTATAAGTCAAGTTGGATTTCCGATCGTGGTAAGTTTTTCCTTATTAAATCGGATTGAAGCAAAGCTTGATATAATGATTCAATCCATTCAAAGCTTATCTCGTTATAACGAAGAATAATCATTTTTTACTAGTTTGCTTTTAAATACACCCTTTAGATGAAAAGAAGTACGTTGATAAAATCTGCCATTCCATGGAATGGCAGAT
>NZ_JBQRKO010000011.1:0-161097 GCF_052318935.1 Niallia sp. 01092
GTATTACCAAATTAATCTACGAATTTACGAGTAAGGAGCTAGTTTTGTTCATGATAACTCGTCGCATTCGCTCCTGCGGGGTCTCGTCTTTCTCGCATTCCCACAGGAGTCTACGTGTATGCAGGCTGCTAAGTACTCTTCTCCCATTTTTGATGTAAAAAACACTTTTCTTACACCAAAGAAGGCAGGATCCAAATGGAATCCTGCCTAATTGAAGGGGAACTTCTATCAAAACGTTCTAAGGTTATTCTCTTTGACAAACACCTCATTTAATAATGATTTGTTTTCGATGAGAAATCGTGATCATTGTTCAAGCGAACCATCCCCTTATTGCTTTATATGTTAGTTTAACGTATAAAGATTGGATGATAGTCTGCGACAAACACCTCATTTCAAAGTGGAAATGACATTATTGCGTTAAGCAACATATGGTGTTACTGATCTTTATGTTACACTTATCACTCTGTGCAAGGTAACCATCCCCTTATTTATCTAATCCAGAATTTACATCTGAAGTTAGATAACTGTCTAGCTCCAGCGCCCTATCGACTTCAATGCTTCCCTCACCTCGTCTACGATAAGTCAACATCGACGCTTGCGCTCTTCGTGTTTCCTTTATCTGTGTAAGGTACACAATCTAAAAGCGCCACGTCGTGTGGCAACGATTGTGTGATCCACATCCTGTGGAACTCAGCTTTTTCCGTCGATAAGCAAGGGCGCTTTCGCTTTTCTTACAGGAACGAATGAAGTTTACATATATAGTGTTTTTTTAAAAAGTCTGGGAAAAATAGCTGTAGATTTTCTTGTCAGCATAGTTTTTAGCTCTTCACGTATGAATAGCATACGCTTTGGTGGCTTAAACTAAACTTTCTTGAACTTCTGGGCTTTTTTTGTCCTTCTTTTTGAATAATACACTAATAGGATTATTAGAATAATCTTTAGCAAACACCTCATTATTGAAGTTTTTGTTTCAATAATATTTAATGGTGCTCCCCTTCAATAAATAGAATGTCCAAGTGAAAAGAATATATACAAAATAAATAAAAAAGATGAGGAATTATTTTTATTTCATTAAGATTGTTGTTACACTATAACTACTTATTATCTGGAGGTTACGTCTAATGACGCTATTAGAAATAAAAAATGTTACGGGAGGATATACAAGAAATCCTGTATTAAAGGATATATCCTTTTCGATCAATGCAAATGAAATAGTCGGATTAATTGGTTTAAATGGTGCAGGGAAAAGTACAACTATCCGTCATATTATTGGATTAATGGAACCGCAAAAAGGCGAAATCACGATAGATGGACTTTCTTTTGAAAAAAATAAGGAAGCTTATCGGAAAAAATTTACCTTTGTACCTGAAACACCTATTCTTTATGATGAATTAACGTTAGAAGAGCATTTGAAAATAACAGCAATGGCTTACGGCTTAACGGAACAACAGTATAAAGAACGATTGAATATATTGTTAAAAGAATTTCGGATGGAAAAAAGGCTAAAATGGTTTCCAGCACATTTTTCTAAAGGAATGAAGCAAAAAGTAATGATTATGTGCGCTTTTTTAGTACAGCCTTCCCTTTATATTGTGGATGAACCATTTGTTGGATTAGATCCATTAGGCATTCAGTCCTTGTTAGATTTGATGAAAAAGATGAAAGAGGATGGTGCAGGGATTTTAATGTCTACACATATTTTAGCAACGGCAGAAAGATATTGTGACCGAATTATCATTCTTCATGAAGGAAACATAAAATGTGCCGGTACAATGGATGAGCTGCGCAAAGAATTTAATATGCCGAATGCGACCCTTGATGATCTATATATTCAATTAACAAAGGAAGAAGATTATGTTTGAGTTTAATGAAAAGCAGCTATGGAAAGATCGAATTGGTCAAACAGCAAAAGAATATATACAGTACTTAAAATATATATTTAATGGACATCTTGTCCTCGTTTTCGTGTTTTTATTAGGGACAGCCGCTTATTATTATCAAGCCTGGCTGCAGCATTTGCCTGAAAATTTTCCAGCTGGAATGATTATGAGCATCCTATTAGCGCTGCTTGTCACAAAAAGTCCTACTTATACTTATTTAAAAGAGGCAGATAAAATATTTTTAATTCCTATTGAAACAAAAATGACGAGTTATTTTAAGAAATGCATGATGGTTAGTTTTATCATTCAAGCTTATTTATTAATTATTGGACTAGGCATTTTAATGCCAATGTATGCACAAATGAACAATCAAAAATTCCATTCATTTTGGTATTTTCTTGTTGTTTTATTTGGAAGCAAAGGATTAAATTTGGTCATTCGCTGGCACATTCAATATTTTATTAATACAACTTATCATTACATAGACAGTATCATTCGATTTTGTGTGAATGCAGTTTTATTATATTTTTTATTTATAAATTCGAATCCCATTTTTATTATTATCCCGTTCTTACTGCTTGTATTTTTATGGATTTATTTTCAATATGCAACAAAAATGAAAGGGGTAAAGTGGGAGTATTTAATTGCCCAAGATGAAAAACGATTAGCATCCTTTTACCTATTTGCCAATATGTTTACAGATGTTCCTAAGTTAAAGAATCGTATAAAAAGAAGGAAGTTATTGGATTTATTTGTCCGCCTGATTAAGTTTGATGGAAATAAAACGTTTACACATTTATTTTGGAGAACATATTTTCGATCTGGCGACTATTTAGGATTAACAATAAGATTAACTGTAATAGGGGCATTGACGTTATTTTTCTTATCATTTGGGCTAGGACAGGTGCTGCTTGTGATATTATTTTTGTTTTTAACTGGTTTGCAGCTTATTCCGTTATGGAATGCGTATCAAGACAAAATTTGGATAGATTTATATCCGCTGCCAACTACGTTAAAGATTAAATCGTTTAAAAACCTTATTTCTACTGTTTTATTGCTGCAGGGAATGTTGTTATCGCTAGCTCTATTTTTTAAAGGTGAGGTATTAATTGCTGTATATTCTATATCCGCAAGCTTTGTTTTTACGTATTTATTTGTTAATTTTTATTTGAATAAGAAGCGTCTTTCCTAGTATAGGAAAGGCGTTTTTAGGCTGTCGACAACACTCGCTTTAAATAAAAAAAACGTATTCTATTCATTCAGATACTTTCACAGTAAAAAATTCGGGAACATAATGGTTTGTTTTGCGTATGTATACAATAATAAGTGAGGGAAAGGACAATTTAAAGTAAAAGTAGTTTATAAAGGTTCATAAAAACTTCTTATTTTATTATTATCTTTATTTTTATAATAAAACTAAGAGGTGATATTAATGAGATATTATTCAATAAGTGCATTTGCTGAATGGATAGGAAAAACAACACAAACATTAAGAAATTGGAATAAACAAAATACTTTTAAACTACAACATGTGACAGATGAAGAAGTTGATGGAAAGTGATCCTTGCAAAGAAAATAAGGATAAAACCAACGAAAGAACAGGAACATCAGCTTTGGAAATCAGCAGGAACAGCTCGCTGGGCATATAACTGGACATTGGGAAAGCAAGAAGGAAACTACAAAAACGGTGGCAAATTTATTTCTAATAATGATCTTCGTAAAGAATTGACTGCTTTGAAACAAACGAAAGAATATGCTTGGTTGTATAAGGTATCGAATAATATCACAAAGCAAGCTATCAAAGATGCTTGTGATGCGTATAAGAAATTCTTTAAGAAACAAGCAAACAAACCACGTTTCAAAAGCAGAAAGAAATCAAAACCGTCTTTTTACAATGACCCTATCAAGCTAAAAATCAAAAAGAATAAGGTGTTAATTGAAAAAGTTGGTTGGATTAAAACGTCTGAACATTTGCTGATGGGCGTAAAGTACTCTAATCCAAGAATAAGCTTTGATGGTAAGTACTGGTACCTGTCTGTTGGGATTGAAGAAGAAATGCAATCAACGGAATTATCAGATGTTTCGCTAGGAATTGATGTTGGTGTGAAAGAACTAGCGATATGTTCAGATGGTAGAAAGTTTAAAAACATTAACAAGACAAAAGTAGTAAAAAAGGCAGAGAAACGCCTTCGTCGGTTGCAGCGTCAAGTTTCTCGAAAATATCAAATGAACAAGGAGGGAGTCCGTTTCGTCAAAACAAGCAATATTATAAAAATCGAGAAACAGATTCAACGACTATATAGAAGATTGACAAATATTAGAGCCAATCATCTTCATCAAACTACAAACGATATCGTGAGAACCAAACCATATCGAATTGTAATAGAAACCTTAAGCATCAAAGGAATGATGAAGAACAAACATTTGTCAAAAGCCATCGCAAAACAAAAGCTATATGAATTCAAACGACAAATCCAGTATAAATGTGAGAAACATGGCATTGAATTTGTTGAAGCTGATAAATGGTATCCATCTTCTAAAATGTGTTCATGTTGTGGGGCTATTAAAGAAGACCTAAAGCTATCTGACCGAATATATCAATGTGATTGTGGTCTTATGGTAGATAGGGATTTGAACGCGTCTATCAACTTATCACATTATTAATTAGCAAATTAACACCTAAACGTTATTGCTAATATGTAGGATTCGTTGTATCCGAATTTACGCCCTAGGAGTGTCATATCAAACGAGAGTAGCTTTGGCAAAATCGGACACGAAGAACAGGGAAATAAACATATTTTATAGATTTTTATAAGGTATTGGCAACGGAATAAGCATGAATGCATATGAAAAAAAAGTTTACATAGAAGTTTCTGAATGGAAACGAAAGGTGTTAAAACGATCATCTATGTTCAATCGAATGTCAAAAAAAGCCCAAAATAAAATGAATGCGATTATTCCTGCTAAAATACATGAAGTGATTACAGAAGCCATAAAGCAAATGATAAACACCACTTTAGCGGGATCAAATAAATTAACGAAAAAAAATCAGCATCTGAATCTTACTTTAATAGAAAAAGATGAATTAATGGATAAAAAAATCGATATTTACAAAAAAACTGCAAGTGTAGAAGGTGCCGGCACTGGTGCAGGAGGCATCCTTTTAGGATTAGCGGATTTTCCTTTGTTATTGTCTATTAAGATGAAGTTCCTAATGGAGGCAGCTTCTTTATATGGATATGATACAGATCAATATGAAGAACGAGTATTTTTGCTTTATATTTTTCAGCTAGCTTTTTCAAGTGAAGAGAAAAGAAAAGTGATTTTTGATATTGTTGAAAATTGGGAGGAGCGGAAGTCAGAAGTGCTGCAGCTTGATTGGAAAGAATTGCAGCAAGAGTATCGAGATTATATCGATTTTGTTAAAATGCTTCAGCTTGTTCCAGGAATTGGGGCGGCTGTTGGAGCGTATGCCAATTATAATTTAATTGATCAATTAGGGGAAGTAGCAAAAAATGTGTATCGGATAAGAGATTTAAAAAAACTTCCATCTGTTGAGGGGGAATAACCTCAATAGATGGAAGTACCAATTATTTGATGGCAGATAACGCTGCATCCTCAGAAAATGCACTGTGATATTGTACGGCTGCAGAACATAGTGTTTTGGCAGCAATTAACATCGATTTTTCATTTATATCAAATTTTGGATGATGATGTGGATACGTTGGACCATCTGTATCTGGTTTGGCACCTGTAAAGAAGAAGGTCCCTTTTATATGGTTCAGATAATAAGAAAAATCTTCACCAGTTAAATCAGGATCGCATTCCAATGCATCGACACCAGAAATGGCTGCAGCACATTCAGCAAGATACTGTGTTTCGCTAGGATGATTCACGACAGCAGGATAGCCTTTTTCATATTGAAAAGTATACGTACTGTTTGCTGTGTAGCATGTACCTTTAATTACTCGTTCCATTTCCTCTACAATAAGGTTTTGAGCTTCTTCCTTATATGTACGAACGGTACCAGTTAAAACAGCAGTATCTGCAATGACATTATTGGCTGTACCAGATTGAAAGGTGCCAATCGTTAATACCGCAGAATCAATTGGATTAACTTTTCTGCTGACTATTTGTTGAAGATTTACAACTAATTGCGAGGCCGTAACAATCGAATCTTTTGTTTTATGAGGCTGGGCACCATGTCCGCCTTGGCCTTGGATCGTTATTTTAAAACCGTCTGCCGCCGCCATCATTGGACCGCTGCGGTAAGCAACTGTACCAGTTGGAATCGTTGCCCATAAATGTGTGCCGAATATAACATCGACTCCTTCTAAGCAGCCTGCTTCAATCATTGGTTTAGCACCGCCGGGCGACATCTCTTCTGCATGTTGATGAATAAATACAAACGTTCCAGATAAAGACTCTTTATTTTTTTCTAATACTTTAGCTAACATTAATAAAGTCGCAGTATGTCCATCATGTCCGCATGCATGCATAACACCAGCGACTTTTGATTGATAAGGGACATCTTTTTCATCTTGGATTGGTAATGCATCAAAATCGGCTCGGAGCGCAACAGTTTTTCCTGGTTTGCCGCCATATACTTTTGCGATTACTCCGTTTCCTCCTATATTCCCTTTTACTTCTATCCCTAATTTTTCATAATAAGAAATGATGTATTGCGCTGTTTTATGTTCCGCGTAAGAAAGCTCTGGATATTGATGGAGGTATCTTCTAATGGATACCATCTCCTCATAACCGCTTTCTAAATCTTGAAAAAGAGTTTCGATCATCCAATTCACCCCGTAGAAAGTTCAGAATATTTATTTTTATATTATATCACGATAAATTAAATGATAGGGAATAATTTTGTTTAGTGGGGAGAAGTCTAAATTGACAATTATAATAAACGATGCTTATTATGCAAAGTAATAGGAAATATACACCAAAAAGTATTATTTTGATGTATGGATTTCATGATAGGAAGGATTTTATCTGTTTTTTTTAATAGGCTGTTTTCTCAAAGTTTGTTGTTTTTCACGTAAAACTCCCATGGAGACTCGTCCCTCGTCTCCACCATCTAACATGAAAAAGGAATAATTGTTCCATTTTTGTATAGTGCAAATTATTATTGGATAAAATAGATAATTTGCCTTGCTTACAAAATAGCCTTTTTCATACAAAAAAATGAGAGTAGAAGTACTCAGCAGACTGAATACACGTAGACTCCCATTAAAACTAAAAAGAGAAAAGTTAATAAATTTAGTCAGTAATGATTGTTCCTTCTACCATCTGAATTCTATGGTCAGCGAGAATTTCTAAATCTTCTTTGTTGTGACTAGCAATAATTATAAGTGCTCCCCTTTCTCTTTCTTCTAATAACATTTTACGTACAAGTTCTATTCCGTTTTCATCAAGTGCATTAGTGGGTTCATCTAATAAAATAATACTTGGTTTTTCAAAGATAGCTTGTGCAATACTTAATCTTTGTTTCATCCCTAACGAAAATTTTTTTACTTTTAACTTACTGTTACTATCAAGCCCTACTCTATTTATTGCGGCTTTTATATCCTCATCTGTAGCCACTTTTTTAATTTTACTTAGTATTTTTAAATTGGTATAAGCATCAAACTGAGGTAATAAATCAGTATTTTCAATAATTACTCCTATGCTAGAAGGAAAGGAAATATCCTCATGTAATTTTTTATCACCAATGTAAATTGAACCGTTTGTTGGATGAATCAATCCTGAAAGCGCTCTTAGCAACATTGTTTTACCAGATCCATTCCTACCATATATACCATAAATCTGTCCGTCTCTAAAGTTATAATTAATATTAGTCAGTACTTGTCGCCTTTTAATTACTTTAAATAAATTCTGAACACTTATATTTGTCATCATTTGCCCCCTATAAAAAATCAATTGATTTTATTCTTTTTACTGAAAATATCAAAACTATTCCTATTAAAGTGATTATTGTTATTAGTGCAGGGATATAGTGAATAATAACTAAACTGTTAGAAAAAATATTCAGACGAGACCCCATTGCATAGTTTGGAATTAATAAATATATAAAAAATCCCTTTATATTGTATTTAAACATTAGATCAGCTCCAATAATGGCTCCTACAACGTATGTGTTAATGCTTAAAAATGCTATCTGGGGACTAAAATATAATTCTAAATATAACTGTAAGATTAATAGAAAAAGGAAAGTAATATAATACATCAGAATAGCTTTTAATATTAATATATTAACTATAAACTCTGAATTACTATAGAAAAAAAAGGTAATATAGTATGAAACAACACTTTGTATGAAGATTAATGCCATCAATTTAATAGCAACCCAAAAATAACGCAATATTATCCACTTTACCCTATTGTAATTCCGTACCATTAAATATTGTCCGTACCCATTAAGTACTTCTTTTACATTTCCTGAAAAATAAAAACTGATACTTACAAATGAGAGATACCAAAACATTAACAACCTGTAATCAGCTAATAGAGGTATCCCCATGAAAAAGTTTAAACCATCAGGAATCTCAGGATACCATTTAGCTATAATTGGCCCATACATCCAACATTGCAATGTAAAAGCAATTAAAATGATAAAAAATAGGCTTCTACCTTTCATAAAATATGAAGTCCTTTTCATTAAATATTATTTTACCTACAATATATAAAATAATAGCTAATCCTAGCTGGCGAATATAGATAAAACTTAAAATAGTGAAGTCCCACACGTCACTTAATAACATTTCATATATACGTATATCCTCGATAGGGACCCAAAACGGAGTTTCAATAAAATAACTTAAAGCAACTAAAATAAATGTTATGACAATAGCAATATTTTTTGAATGAAACCAGTCCTCAAGGATTTTATCTAATATTCCTATCCACCAATATAAAAATACCATGGCAACACCATTTAAGAAGGTGATTATGTAAAAATTATGATCTAACATTATATCATTTCCAATAAAAATAAAAGTAAATACTACATTTACTATTAAAAATGATCCAACAAAAAGTAAGGAGGAAAAGAAGATATTGGCTATATGGCCGTGAAATAATTTTACTCTATCTGATTTTCGAGTAAGATAGGAAGTTTCCTCTTTTATTGCAAGAATATTCATAAATAGTAAAAATACTAAGGATAAGATGGTTAATACCCTTAGTGAACTATAGCCTTGTAAACTTCCATTCATAATTAACAGTATATTGTCATTTGAACTGGAAATAAATGTATCGTTTTGCATATACCATATAATAGAGAAAAACAGCAGTACAATCAAAACTGAAATAACGTATTTTTTTAATTTATATTTCATCCGTTTTTACCCTATATAAAAATGTGAAAATTGGTAACAAGACTAATAAAAGTAAATACTGTATTTCAGCAGGAATAATATCATCAAACCCGTATTCTGTAAAAGGCTGAAATAAATTCATGAGTGAATTATTAAGAATAATTAAGGTAAACCATATAAAAAATGCAGCAGGGTAAGAGTATTTACTGTTTTTAAAAATCATACTGACACTTGCTCCCAATGCTCCAGCTAATCCAGAAAAAATACTTACATTTAATAAAAAAGAAAGAGCAGTTAAAAAAGGATTATTTAAGCTAAATTCATGTAATAAATCATCACCAAAACTCATTTCAAATAATCCAAACGAAAACGTTCCCCCAGCAAAAAGAATATAAGAAAGAATTAAATTTAAAACTAAAGCTGTAAGCATTGTAATAAATGGAACTAAAAAAGACATAATAAACTTATTCCTTATGTAAATTTTTTTCCCCACTTTTGAAATTATAATCGCATTATATCCATACTTTACATCTTGAATATAATCATCTGAGCATATTATTAAAAAATATATTGGCAGAAACCAAAAAAGTAAAATTTGAGTTATATGCCCTCCCGATCCAGAAAGAAAAAAAGCAATGGCCGGATGATAATCTGTTCCCCATTTTATCTTATTTATATACAAAAAACACACTTCAATTAACGGTACAAAAATAATGATCCAAAAGAAAATCATACTTTTTCTGTTTTTATAAATTCGTAAAAAAGAACTTTTCACATATATCCTCCTAATCAAGCACAATAAAATTATAAGTAAGAATGAAATAATGAATCATTCACAACTTATGGAATAAAAGAAGTAAGAACAGAGCGAGAGCCAACCTTTTTCTCACTCACTTTCTATTTACCATGTTTCCTCATCCCAAATTCCTTCTACTAGATACTGATCCAGATTGTAATTATTATTTTCTGCTGTTAAGTAAACAGTTGTCTGATTTGCTGTAGAGTATGGTTTTACATATGAGGCAGGATCTCCCTCCAATTTGTCTACCGGCGCAGATACATTAGTCTCGTTTTCTTTTTCTAACCAAAAACGAGTAATTGTATTTGACGAATCTGATTCCTCAGACCAAGTCATTTGTACTTTCCATGGATTATCAATACTAGTAGTTTGCCTATATGCACTTTCTTCATATTCTCTTGTATTCAACTGGTATGAAAGAATATGGAATAAATAATCATTATCAAAATTATCTGTTGCATGAGAAACTAGAGGTGAACCCAAAACACCCACTCCGATACCTAATGCTAATCCTAATTGCCCCAACTTACGTTTTGTTGACTTTTTCATATTAACCTCCTAAAAATTTTATTTGCTCTCATGTTTAATTGTATTATTCTTCTAAATTACTTACAATAGTTTCCACGTTGTTATTCTAGATGTTCAAAAAGTTGTCGGAATTTCAAGAAACTTGCAAGTTTTATCCCCAGACTGATTTGGTAAAAATAATTGAAGGTGCTGGTTTTTCAATTCTAAAAAGACAGGGACTTTACTCCCTTGAGAAGTACCTACCTTTAGGTAACAAGGCACTACGGTATACATTGCCTGAAGTTCAAAGCGAAGAATATTTCTTTCAATGGATATTGGCAAAAAAAGTTAGAAACACATGAAGTTAAACTGATAATTGCCGCTTAATAACTCGATAAATGGGGGTAAAAGTAAATGTTATTAAAGAAGTTAAAAATTTATAATTACAAAAAATTTGAAGACTTTACCTTAGAGTTTAATAATAACTTTTCTGTAATGATAGGAAATAATGGGGTTGGAAAATCAACGCTATTGGAAGCTATCCACTTGGCCTTAACAAGAACAATCAATGGTAAACCAATCTTTTATGAATTATCACCCTATATATTTAACAGGAAAATAGTAAACCATTTCATAGAAGAAGTAAAAGTTGATAATAAGAAAACTCTTCCAGAAACAAAAATAGAATTATACTTCTCCGAGTCGGAAGATTCTGACCTTAATGAAAATTAATAGGTATAGAGAATAGCGAAAATATTAATGTGCCGGGATTCGTATTTTCTATTAAATTTAATGAGCATTATCGGGAAGAATATCAGCAATATATTGAAAATGAAAATTTTATACATATCCCTACTGAGTACTATACAGTAGAATGGAAAAGTTTCGCGGGAGCGACGATAACTACAAGATCGATTCCAATAAAATCCCATTTAATTGACTCTACGACTACAAGCCTAGCTGCTAGTTCTCAAAAGTATATTATGAAGATAATCTCAGATGTCCTAGATGAAAAACAAAAAGCTAATTTAGCGGTACTCTACCGAAGCTATAAAGAAAAATTCGGTGGGAATCCAAATATATCCTCTATAATGAATGAGAAGAAAAATCTCATGTTAGACGACACAAGGAACTTATCAATATCTCTAGATGTGACTCAAAAGGCTACTTGGGAATCAGCAATTGCTGCTTTCTTAGACGATATCCCTTTCGATTATATTGGTAAAGGTGAACAAAATGTTATAAAGATAACACTTTCTATTGGAAACAGAAAGCCTGAAAGAAGTTTAATATTAATAGAGGAACCGAAGAGTCATCTTTCATTTTCAAACATGAGAATTTTATTAGATAAAATCACATCCGAATATTCTGATCAACAATTACTTATTACTACCCATAGTTCGTATGTATTAAATAAAATGGCAATGGAAACTGTTATCCTTTTTGGTGATAATAGAAGTGGGAAGTTAAATCAGTTGCCAAAGGACACAAGGGATTATTTCCAAAAACTACCGAACTATGACCCTTTAAGATTTATTTTATCTAAAAGGGTAATATTGGTAGAGGGACCAGCAGACGATTTAATTATTCAAAAAGCCTATTATCAAAAATATAATAAACTTCCGTTAGATGATGGGATAGATGTCATATCAGTTAACGGGCTTTCTTTTAAAAGATTTCTAGACATAGCAAAGTTGCTAAATATAAATACTGTAGTAGTTACAGATAACGATCATGATTTTGAAAAGAATATAATTAATAAATATAAGGACTACATGGAAGGTGCCATTAAAGTGTGTTTTAGCATAAATAATGAGCTGAATACATTAGAACCACAGGTCTTAAAGTGTGATAGTGGCAATTAAAAACAATACTAGGAAAACATGATAAGTCTGAAGAAGAGTTGCTAGAATTTATGCTTAAAAACAAAACTGATTGGGCATTAAAAGTATTTTTGAACAACGAAATACATTTAAATTTTCCGGAGTACATAAGTTATGCCATCCAATAAGAGAATCATTAAGGCTGCTGCTGGAACAGGAAAGACTACGTTATTAATAGGAGAAGCAGTAAGAAACTATAACGAAGGAAAAGTACTGTACCTTACATATACGAATGCAAATTTAAACTCTATGAAGTATGATCTTATGGACTCAGTAGGAGTTATACCCTCGAACATAAAATGTAAGACATGGACAGAGTTTTTGCTTAATGAGGGTGCTAGGCCATATCGAAAGGTTATGGGAGGACCGGAAATAGAAGGGATTAATTTTTGTTCGTTAGGGGAGATACCACGGTTAAAAGGTGTAACAGCTACTAATTGGAGGTATTATTACGACTTCCAAGGAAGACTATATTATGAAAGGCTGGCTCAATTTTGCTATGTAATATTAGAAGCTTCTGTTGGAGCAATCATTGATAGACTCGAAAAATTCCACGATTCTTATAGATGAGATTCAAGACATGGGAGGATACGATTTAAAAATAATCGAGGCTATTTACCGGTCTAGCCTAAATCTTGTAGTTGTAGGAGACCACAGACAAGCAACATATTCAACAAACTTTGGACCTTTTCTTAGCAAATATAGAGGGGTTAATATCTTTAATTTCTTTACGGAAGTGTTAAAGCACGATAATCTAGAAACCTTAGAAGTATGCCACCGTTGTCCACAGATAGTTTGTGATTTAGCAAACATCTTGTATAGTGACCTTAATATGCAATCAGCAAAGAAAGTTGAGAAGGAAGATGCGGGAACATTTCTGGTCAGTATGGATAATATATCCTTGTTTTTAAACATTATAAGCCAACAGTACTCCTACTATGATATAAGAGCGCTTAGAAAGTTCAGATCCTTCCTCGATGAAGAATGTAACTTTGAATCAATAACTTTTGGCAAATCAAAGGGGTTAAGCTTTGATAATGTTTTAATACTTCCCACAAAAGAAATGGAATATCACATTATAAATGGTAGACACAAAATGTCGAATTCAGTAATAGCTCAGTTTTATGTAGCCATTACAAGAAGCAAAAATAATGTTGCGATTTTAACAGAAAAACCTTCTTACTTTGACTTTTTGAATAAATGGGAAATAATCAGTCAAGAGGAAGTGTTAAAATATGATATTACTATTTTCATTATTTCATAATAGCCTATGCATACATTAAGTCTATGATGTGATTACATAAACTTTTTTAGAAAGAAGGTTTTGACTTGGAAGTGAAAATTACTGATTTTGTTGGCAAGGGAGCCTCATTACTTTTTAATTTTCCTATGTATACAAATATTAAGTATGATTTAGCAGTTGAAACAAGGGAAGAACTTGAAGTTTTAGACTATAATGAAGAATTCGGCCCCACAATCCTTAATCACACGGAATTTGTTGAAGGAAAGGATTTTAAATTTTTAAAGACCATCTTCTTAAAGGAACATAATATTTATCATTATTGTCCTATGTGTAAAAGAGATACCTATATTGTAAGCTCTAAACATGAGAAGCTTTACGACATTGATCCAGATGATGATATATTAACAGTAGGAACAAATATTAGGTCTGCGGACGAAAATGAGGCACATGAGCAGTACGTAAATGAAAAATTAAAGAGTCGTGCGAAAGTTTTTTTTGAAAAAGTATTTGGTGAAACTAATACTGCTCAAATAACTTTCCATTGTACATCTAAACATCAACATAAAATGTATGTTATTTTTCAAATAACAGAAGATGGTTACTTAATCAAAACAGGGCAATATCCTTCTATAATGGACTTTGAAAAATTTAACGGTTTAGATGACATTTTTGGTAAAGACATCAAATCCAAGAAAGATTTTAGAACTGCTACAATATTAAAAACTCACAATTACGGAGTGGCGGGTTACCTTTATTTAAGAAGAATCTTTGAAAGGTTAATTTTTAATAAAGCTGAAACAGCTAATCCGAAGGGTTACTTATAAAAGAAGAATTTGAAAAGAAAAAAATGCAAGAGAAGGTACAACAATTGCATGAACTAGGGTTAATTCCAGATTATTTAAATGAAAATAAGACATTTATTTATGGAATACTTAGTAAAGGTTTACACCAACTTACAGAAAAAGAGTGTTTAGCAAATTATGATTCTTTAAAAGAATCAATAGTATTAATTCTTAAAGAAAATAGTGAATTAGAGAAAAGGGAAAAGATAAAAAAAGAAACTAACCAAAAACTTAATTCCATCCATACAGAAATGAAAAGCAAGTAATGGATTGTATACTAAGATTCAATCTGTTTGATAAAACTTAGTATCTAGAAAAAAGCATGGAGAAAATCATTTTCTCCATGCTTTTTTCCTCTTAAATAATTACGGTGAACCTTATCATAAATAGTTATCAGTTAACGAAATGCTAACATTTTGCTAACGCCATCTAAGAAATGGGCGTAATTTTTCGTTCAAGATGTTACATTATAAAAGTCTTAAAACGTTGATTTAACGCCATTTTATTAAATGTTGTTAAAGATGTTTCACTTTTCAACCTCATGGGCGGTATGATTTAAAAGTCCGTGGTTATATCCCCAGTACAATTTTTTGGGGCTAAGGTGCGTATAGAACTGATGTTTTTTAGAATTTTTATAATAAGAAATATGTAAAAAATAATTCTAAAGATTCTTTTGCTGGCTTTCCCTACTCCAATTGCTGGCAATCCAACTCTTACGGCAACGGGCAGCAGAACAGCTCCGATTAAGGCAACAGCTGGTGATGGCCAGAAAAAGAAGGAAATAAGCATCATCAGGATGCCGATAATCCAATAAGCTAATCCTGGTGACCGGATTAATTTCGCAAAAGGGGATATCATGACATCATTAATTCCTGTTTGTGTTAATATTTTGCTCATTGCAACAATAATGGAAATAACTAATATAGTAGGCAGCAATTCGGTAATAGCAAAGATAAAGCTGGTGAAAATACTGCTTATCGAACTGCTTAATGATCCAGTAGCTGTAATTGCCAATAAAAATATTCCAACTATACAAATGAAAGTAGTATCACGCTTCATCACCATAAATCCGATAATAAAAAGTATAAATAAAACATATATCCAGTGAAGTGCTGTTAATTCTATACCCATATTATATTACTCCCTTCTAATCCGCTTAAGAAAACGTATAGGCATTTGCCACGATTCGGATTAATACAGCGTATGAATGGAGTTGTATTTGGTGATAGGGAAAAACAATTTCTCTTTAAAAAATGAAGATAGTATGAATAGCGGATAACTCCTTCTCAAGATGGATAAAAAATCATCTATGGAATGAACAAACAGAGCTGAAAAAATAGTAAACTAAAATAAGAAAATAGTTGAATTTTTATGTTGAATAAAAAAGGTGAGGAAGAGGAAAGGAGAAAGAATTTGCGTAGCAAATCATTATATCAAATTATGTTTGCCATCTGCTTATTAGCAGTTGGAGTAGCTATATTGCTCGTAAATATTGGTGTCATTTCCTTGGAAATAAAACAGCTTTTTGTCGTATCTTATCCATTTCTGTTATTAGTGTACGGATTGATTTCTTTTGCCGGCAATATAATAAATAGAACAAGTAATTATTTCTTTTCTTTATTCATTATTATCTTTTCGAGCTTTTTAGTGCTTGATCGATTGCATGTGATTAGCTTTCAATTTGTTGAGTTTTGGAAACTATGGCCTCTTATTATTATATTTAGTGCAATAAGATTTCTATTTGGATATACAAAAAAAGAAGTCAGATTATCAAAGGATTTTTCCATTGGAGATGTTAAGCTGAATCATGATAATTGGGCAGTGGAACCGATGGAATTATATAATAGCATCGGTGATTATTTTATTGATTTCAGCAAAGCCTATATTCCGGAAAAAGAAACAACGATTGAAATAAATGGTTGGATCGGCGATATAAAAATATTAATTCCAGATGACTTGCCTGTAAATATTGAAGGTGAAGTGAAAATAGGGGATCTGCGAATTTTCCATTCCTCTAAAGATGGGATAAAGAACAGATTAGCCTATAAATCTCCTGATTATGATCAAGCAGTGAAAAAAATCAATCTGCAAATCTATTTAAAAATTGGTGATATTCGAATTGAAAGAGTATAGAGGTGTGTTGTGAAGAAAACAAAAGGAATTCGCTATTGGTATTTTCAAAGTTTTTTTATGACAAGCATCATTAGTTCATTGCTTCTATTTATTGGGACGCAAGTCTATTTGTATTTTTATAATAATCCAGTTTTTACGACAAAAACGTCATTTTGGCTTTTTATCAACAGTCTGCTTGTTACGTTGCTAGTTGGTTTGTATTTTGCTTTGAAGGAAAGTGGAGTTTTAAGCAACCAGTTAGGAGATGTATTATTGTTTGTATCTACATTAAGAAGAGGCAAATTTGCAGAAAGAATGGATGTGTCCAATAAAGAAATGATTGGACATATAAGTGAAGAATTGAACCAGCTTGCTACTTATTTACAAGAATTAGTCCAATCATTGCAAAGGCTTGCGAATGAAAAAACAACACTCGCAAAAACAGCGCATACAGCAGCTGTCATGGAAGAAAGACAGCGTTTGGCAAGAGATTTGCATGATGTTGTCAGTCAACAGCTTTTTGCATTAAATATGATGTCATCGGCTGCCTATAGAATTTTTGACACCAATCCAGAGCAGGCAAAAATACAATTAAAGGAAATTGTAGAGATTGCAGGAAAAGCACAAGGAGAAATGCGTGCATTATTGCTGCATTTGCGCCCAATTGAATTAAGCAATGACAGTTTATGCGACGGAATAATCAAATTGATCCAAGAACTAAAAGAAAAAACACATTTACATTTTACTGCAAGTATTGATGAAATTGAGTCTTTATCATCTGCAGTACAGGAGCACTTGTTTCGGATTGTTCAAGAAGCATTATCCAATGTTCTCCGTCATTCACATGCAAAAAAAGTGAAGATGACATTAGAGGAGAAAGATGCATATGCTTATTTACATATAAATGATGATGGAATGGGGTTTGACCCAACGGTTGAAAGAAAAGCTTCCTATGGATTAAAAACAATGCGGGAACGCTGTGAAGAAATTGGTGGGATGATAGAAATTCGATCAAAAGTCGGAGAGGGAACGTATATAGACATCCGTATACCGATAAAGGGGTGATAAGAATGATTAAAGTGGTTGTCGTAGATGATCATGAAATGGTAAGAAAGGGAATTGTTTCGTATTTAGCAACCGAACCTACTATAAAAGCGGTAGGAGAGGCAAATGGTGGCTATCATGCAATAGAGGTTGTAGCAGAGGAAAAGCCTGATGTAGTATTAATGGACTTATTAATGGAAAAAGGAAATGGCATCGAGGCAACGAAGGCGATTTTAAAAAATTTCCCCCAATGTAAGGTCATTATTATTACAAGCTTTTATGATGAAACACAAGTAATACCAGCAATTGAAGCGGGTGCATTTAGTTATTTGCTGAAAACAGCAACCGCTCGGGAAGTAGTAGATGCTATTCATAAAGCGTTTGCCGGTGAAACGGTGATTGAGCCGAAAGTAGCCAATGTAATGTTAAAAAAGCTTCGTCCTTCAGAAAAAAAACCTCATGATGATCTAACTGAAAGAGAACTAGAAGTGCTTATGTGCATCGGGGAAGGCATGACCAATCAAACAATTAGTGAAGAATTATATATCGGGGTTAAAACAGTGAAAACGCATGTAAGCAATATTCTTGCGAAGTTGGACGTATCAGATCGTACACAGGCAGCGGTGTATGCCAATAGGAACGGAGTGGTAAAATCTTTCAAGAAAGAGAATTAATCTGCTTCGGAACATTCTTTTTAAAAAAGGTTGTTTTCGTATAGATTGTTGTTTTTAAACTCGCAGCCTGAATACACTTCTCTTTCCGTGGGCGAGCGTCGAGCCTCCTCGTCGCATACGCTCCTGCGGGGTCTCGTCTTTCTCGCATTCCCACAGGAGTCTACGTGTATGCAGGCTGCTAAGAAACACTTTTCCAAATGTATTATGTAAAAAACAACTAACTTTGAGAAAACAGCCTTAAAGAAAAATAGTTCAAAACTTTAAGGCTAATCGAAGGCGACTTTTGATTAGCCTTAATTTTGTTATTATTTTTTCTCTTCTGGGATGATATGGTAGGTTACATATGATTTGCTATAGAACATATTGTTTTGTTGAATTTTCCACTCATCTGGAATCGGACCTGCAATTGGGAATGTTTGGGGAGAAGCGAAACTTTCCCATTGTTTGAAGGAATCCGGGTCTCTCCATAATGATAATACTAGATAAGCATCTCCTTTTACTGAACGCAGAAAACGGACGGCTGCATACGGTTTGCTGCTTATTTCTAACTTTTGGACTGTTTTATGTTCAAAAATCGGTTTTGATATATCTTCTAAAGAAAAATGATTGATTACTACATATCCCTTATTTTCTAATTGTCCAAATGAATATAAAATATCGAATTTTCTTGGCGTCTTGAAAAAGCTTTTGCCATCAGATTCATGTACTAATGTTGCTTGATCTTGATTTGTGCTTTGCATAAGCAGCATGTTTTCTGCAGAGAAGTATTTTTCATATTTTTTTTCTAAAAAATCGTACGTTCCATTTGCAATAAAAATTTGCATAAAATATACCTCCTTTATTATTAGTAGTATAAGTAGTTTTTGTGAAAAAAGTGTCTTATCTTGCTATAAATGTATATTTATCCTTTTTTCATAAAGTTTCAACAGATAAATGCGTCTATTTTGTGACAAAATTGAAGGTTATCTATACAACGATAGTAGAAAGGATATATAGTTGATATATCTTTTAACTATACAATTTTGTATAATAGTAAACGTTTTTACAGGGTGTCTCATCCATAAGACATTCTTTTTTATTTGCAATTTTATTTATAAATATTATAATTTAGTAATGATTACAATGTTCTTGTTTTTTATTTCAGATTTTATATAATACAATATCACTATATGCATCGGAAAGGTGGACATATTAAATATGAGCAAAAAATTTCAACATACATTTTTAAAAGCAGCCAAGGGAGAAGAAACTGAATTTGTTCCTGTTTGGTATATGCGTCAAGCTGGACGGTCTCAGCCAGAATATCGAGCAATTAAGGAAAAATACTCCCTTTTTGAAATTACCCATCAGCCAGAGCTTTGCGCCTACGTTACAAAGCTTCCTGTTGATCAATATGATGTGGACGCAGCCGTCTTGTATAAAGATATTATGACACCACTGCCTGCAATTGGCGTCGATGTCGAAATACAATCAGGAATCGGACCTGTTATTGCGAACCCGATAAAATCTTTTCAAGATGTAGAGAAATTAGGGGTGCTGCAGCCAGAGAAGGATATTGCTTACGTATTGGATACAATAAAACTATTAACAACAGAACAGCTTACGGTACCTTTGATAGGTTTTTCGGGAGCTCCATTTACACTTGCGAGTTATATGATTGAGGGAGGTCCGTCGAAAAACTATCATAAAACAAAAGCATTTATGTATGCTGAACCAGAAGCATGGTTTGCTCTTATGGAAAAACTGGGCGATATGGTAGTCACTTATGCAAAAGCACAAATTAAAGCCGGAGCGAATGCTATTCAAATTTTTGATTCATGGGTTGGTGCATTAAATGTCGAAGATTACCGCATTTTTATTAAACCAATTATGGCAAAGATTTTTTCAGCATTAAAAGAAGAGCAAGTTCCTTTAATCATGCATGGAGTAGGTGCAAGTCACTTAGCGCTGGAATGGAATGACTTGCCTTTAGACGTTGTTGGGTTAGATTGGCGTTTATCCATTAAAGAAGCAAAGGAAAAAGGAATAACAAAAGCGGTACAAGGGAATTTAGATCCTGCTGTTCTTTTGGCACCTTGGGAAGTAATTGAAGAAAGAGCCAAGGATATTATAGATCAAGGGATACAACAAAAAGGATTTATTTTTAATTTAGGACATGGTGTATTCCCTGATGTGAATCCTGCAGTTTTAAAAAGATTAACTGCATTTGTACATGAATATTCAGCAGAAGCTATAAAGAAGAAATAAGTATAAACTGACTACTGAAAGAGTGATAATATGAGCAAAAAACAAGTTGGGCTTTTAGTGATGGCATATGGTACTCCGTATAAGGAGGAAGATATAGAAAGATATTATACACATATTCGCCACGGCAGAAGACCTACCGATGAGATGCTAAATGATTTGAAAAGCCGTTATGAAGCAATCGGTGGTATTTCTCCTTTAGCTAAAATTACGTTGGAACAAGCCAAAAGCTTAGAATCCTATTTAAATGAGATGCAAGATGAAATCGAATTTAAAATGTATTTAGGGTTAAAACATATAGAGCCTTTTGTGGAGGACGCTGTTACAAGTATGCATGAAGACGGTATTACAGAAGCAGTCAGCATTGTGCTTGCTCCTCATTTCTCGACATTCAGCATTAAATCTTACAACGGCCGTGCGAAAGAAATGGCAGATAAATTAGGTGGACTTACGATTCATAGTATTGAAAGCTGGTATAAGGAGCCGAAATTTATTCATTACTGGGCGGAAAAAGTAAAAGAAGTTTATCGCAACATGCCAATGGAGGAAAGAGAAAACGCTGCTTTAATTGTGTCGGCACATAGTTTGCCAGAGAAAATTCTTCAATCTGGGGATCCTTATCCAAATCAGTTAAAAGAAACGGCAGATCTTATTGCAAAAGAAGCTGGTGTATCTGCTTATTATATTGGCTGGCAAAGTGCAGGGAATACACCAGATCCATGGCTTGGACCTGATGTTCAGGATTTAACAAAAGATTTGCATAAAAAACACGGATATAAAGCTTTTGTATATGTACCTGCTGGATTTGTATCCGACCATTTAGAGGTTCTTTATGATAATGACTATGAATGCTTGGCGGCAGCAAAAGAGGTTGGTGCTAAATATTACAGACCAGCAATGCCAAATGCCCAGCCGGAATTTATTAAGGTGCTTTCTACCGTTGTTTTCAATAAATTAACAGTACATGCTAATTAACAGCTTTACTTTAGAAGTGCGAACAATAAAGCAATGAACAATGCCCAAGGGATTTTATATAGAAATCTTTTGGGCATTTTATTGTTGGATTTATGATGTTTGTATCTAACATTTTCTAAATTTATTGAATGCCGCCTTTTCTTCTTGCAAGAGAGAAAAGGATATAGTATATTTTTATTTGTACTAAATGACTGAAATGGTATTTTGGTCATTTTTTAAAAATACATTTATTAAGCATAATAGGAATGAGACAATAGGTATTTTCCACTTTTCTATTTTCGGAGGTGATTTTTTTGGCGGTGGATCGCAGGAAGCAAATTATTGATGCAGCAGCTAAATCTTTTACGATGTTTGGCTATAAAGCGACAACGATGGATCAAGTTGCTAAAATCGCAAATGTTGGTAAGGGTACCATTTATACTTTTTTTAAAAATAAGGAAGAGCTTTTTTCCGAAATTATTACAGGATTGATACAAGAAATGAAAGAAGCGGCAGATGAATCTTTTCATCCAGAGCATCGTTTTATAGAAAATATGCATACTGCCGTAATAAAAATGCTGGAGTTTCGCAGACAACATCAGCTGACTATCAAGCTTTTTCAGGAGCAAAATGAGATGGGGACATTGGAAGTAAAAGAAGTATTAGAGCGACTGGGAAATGCTGTTATTCAGTATATTAAAATGCGTGTTCAGGAAGCGATTGATAAAGGAGAATTAAAACAGTGTGATACTGAGGTAATCGCTTTTATGATCTTTAAATTATATGTGGCGCTTATTTTTGATTGGGAGAGGAATCATTCCCCTCTTGATGCAGAAGAAATTGCAGTGCTATTTGAAAATACGTTATTGAAAGGATTGTCCGTTTAAGATAATCCTCTTTTAATAAATAAAAATGACTATTCGACCAATTCGGTCAATAGAAACGGAGTGGAAGGAAATGAAACAAAGTTTATTAAAAGCAGAACTATCTTCGATTCTTAAAAATAGAATGAAGCTTATCTCTATTATGGCTATTATTTTTATTCCAATTCTTTATTCAGGCGTTTATTTATGGGCATTTTGGGATCCATACGGTAATTTAGAAAAGCTTCCAGTTGCTGTAGTAAATGAAGACAGCGGCGCAGAAATGAATAACGAGAAGCTGGAGCTTGGGAAGGATTTAGTGGAAAATTTAAAAGAGAATGATGAATTTGCCTTTACATTTGTGAATAAAAAAGAAGGCTATCAAAATTTAAAAAATCAAAAGTACTACATGCTTATTGAAATTCCAAAAGATTTTTCTAAAAACGCGACAACACTTTTAGATGATGATCCGAAAAAATTAGATTTAGTTTATGTTTCTAATCCAGGATATAATTTTATTTCCTCACAAATTGGAAATTCAGCGATGGAAAGAATAAAGGAGAGTGTAAGTAAAGAAATAACAAAGACATACGCTAAGTCCGTTTTTGATCATATTGGTGAAATGGCAGATGGACTTAAAAATGCAAGTACAGGTGCCAAAGAATTAGAACAAGGAACATCAAAAGTAAATGCTGGTTCTAAAGAGGTTTATGATAATCTTGCCACACTTGCTGAAAAATCTATTGAGTTTAACCAAGGGGTTTCTTCTGCAAATTCAGGTGCAAAAAAACTCTTAAATGGTGCTGAAAACTTAGCAGGAGGCTTAGGCCAGCTGCAAAATGGTCAACAGAACCTTGCTAATGCTTCCACAAAATTACAAGATGGAGATCAAGCTATTTTAAATGGCATTTCTCAAACAAATGAGGGGATAAATACATTAAAAGGCAGTATTCCGTCGCTAATAGGTGGAACAAATTCATTAAAACAAGGCTCGGATTCTCTTTCAGAAAACTTGAAAAATTGGAGCAGTAAATCAGCGGAGTTAGCAGAAGGAGCAAAACAGTTAAATGCTGGTACAAAACAGCTGCAGGAAACGATTCAATCGATGCTGCCTTTATTGCAAGGATTGCCAGAAGATAAACAAAATGAATTAATGGCAGCTATTCAAGGGCTTGTTGATGGAAGTGCATCTATTTCAAATAATACAGAGGAGCTTGCTCAAGGTGCCAATCAGTTGGCTGCTGGTGGGGAAAGCCTATCTTCCGGACTAACAGAGCTGAATCAAGGACATGAAAAACTGCAGACTGGTGTTAACCAATTGGCAGATGGCAGCGCTCAGCTGAAAGACGGCTCACAGCAGCAAGTGGCAGGACAGAAACAATTTGTTGCTGGCATGAACAAGTACACATCAGAATTTTCAAAAGCAACGGTAGGTTCAAAAGATCTTGTGGGTGGGATGCAGTCTCTATTAACAGGCATGAATACCTTGGAAACGGGATCTAATGCTTTATCAAATGGAACTAACCAATTAAAAAATGGTTCAAAAGAATTATCACAAGGCACGAGTTCTTTGTTGGATGGCAGTAAAGAACTTTCTGGCAAACTTACCGATGGAGCGAATGATGCAAGTTCTATTCATTCTGATGATAAAACGTATAATATGATGGCAGAACCAGTAAAAGTCAGTGATGAAAAGTTAACGGATGTGCCAAACTATGGTACTGGATTAGCTCCATATTTTATCTCTTTAGGATTATTTGTCGGTGCTTTAATGCTATCGATTGTATTCTCCTTTAACGAACCAGAAGGAATACCAAAAAACGGAATAAACTGGTTTTTAAGTAAAACCGTAATATTGATAGTAGTTGGAACTTTACAGGCGCTTGTTGCCTCCTTTGTTTTACTAGAAGTATTGGGAATAGAAGTGCAAAGTGTTCCGCTGTTTATTTTATTTACAATTATTGTTAGTATGGTGTTTTTCTCGATTATTCAATTTTGTGTGACATTACTCGGAAATCCAGGCCGGTTTCTTGTTATACTTTTATTAATTTTTCAATTAACAACAAGTGCTGGTACATTCCCACTTGAATTAATTCCTAATACCTTGCAGCATGTGCATGCCATATTGCCAATGTCTTATTCAGTTGCAGGCTTAAAAGCGGTTATTTCAAGCGGAGATTTCACGTTTATGTGGCATAATGCTTCTATTCTTGCCATTTATCCAATTGTATTTATTATTGGCACTATTTCTTACTTTGTCGTATCTTTTAGACGTAAATATGGGGAGCTTGCTGTGGACTAGAATAAACTATTTGTTAAAGGGTCAGACTTTTTTATACAGGTCTGGCTCTTTTTGACGAAATAAGAAAGCATAAATTTACTGAAATCTGACGGGTGTCTAGCTTCAGCGCCTAGCCCTTGTGAAAAATAACCCCATGCCTCTAAAAGTAAAAAGCACTTTTTGAGTCATGTGAACATTTTTCTTCAGAGCTGTTCAAGGCGCTTCCGCTTTTCTTATAAATATTGTCGATTTTATGAAATAATCGTAATAAAGTGAAGCAGCATTATAAAATCCGTTATAGTAAAAAAAGTAAGAATATTCCGATAAGTGTATTTGAATAGGAGTTAATCAGAGCGGAGAAGATCGGAGCCCGATGTCATCAACTTAAGATTCCATAAACTTCAAACTATGAAATATCATGGAATTAGATACCCTTTATGTAAAAGAAATACCCAATTTGTTTGGAGAGGCGTCCGCTCGACTCCTACGGGATTAGCGAGACAGACGAGACCCCACAGGAGCAAAGCGACGAGGAGGCTCGGCGCTCGCCCCGTGGAAAGCCTTGGAGAACAGAACGGAAACCCTTACTTCCTAATTAGATGCTTATTTTCCTGTTTTTTGAAATTTAGCTTGATGACATTGGGGCGGAGCCCGGAACATAGGCAGTTTATTACATGAGAACTGAAGGAACGACGTAACGAAGAGATTCGACAGAAATGGTTCCCGTACTTTTTGAACAACCTCTATTAATAGAGTTATGTTACTATTAGAGCTAAGAGACTTGAAACATGGATAAGAGGGGTGCCAAAATGCTTTTTATAGATAATAAAGGAATCACGGATCCACGTATTAATTTAGCGATAGAAGAATATGCAGTAAAAAATTTAGATATTAATGAGAGTTATCTACTATTTTATATTAATGAACCGTCTATTATCATCGGAAAAAATCAAAATACGATTGAAGAAATTAATACAGAATATGTGGAAGCCAATGGAATCCATGTAGTAAGAAGGTTATCAGGCGGTGGAGCGGTTTATCATGATTTAGGTAATTTAAATTTTAGTTTTATTACAAAAGATGATGGCGACAGTTTTCATAACTTTAGAAAGTTTACAGAACCTGTAGTAAACGCTTTACAAAGCATGGGGGTCAATGCAGAATTAAGCGGCCGTAATGATTTGCTTGTTGAAGGAAAAAAAATATCAGGGAACGCTCAATTTGCAACAAGAGGGAGAATGTTTAGTCATGGCACACTGCTTTTTGACTCAAAGATGGATCATATTGTTTCTGCGCTGAAAGTAAAAAAAGACAAAATTGAATCAAAAGGTATTAAATCAGTAAGAGGCCGTGTGGCTAATATTACGGAATTTCTTACTAGAAAAATTACTATTGAAGAATTTCGTAAGTTAATCTTAATTCATATTTTTGAAGGAGAAGAAAATATTCAAGAATATATATTGACAGATGAGGATTGGGAAAAAATCTATGCCCTTTCTAAAGAACGCTACCAAATTTGGGATTGGAACTATGGGAAATCTCCTAAATTTAATTTGCAGCACTCTCATCGTTTTCCTATTGGACAAATTGATGTACGTTTTGAGGTAACACGAGGAGTAATAAAAAACTGTAAAATTTATGGGGATTTCTTTGGTGCCGGGAATGTTGCAGATATAGAAAATAGGTTAGTTGGAATTCGTTATGATCGGACAGAGTTAGAAAAGGCATTAGAGGAAACACCTATCAAACATTATTTTGGTAATGTATCGAGAGAAGACTTTTTGCATCTTATTTATTAAGTAATTTTTTTTGTCCATTGGTTGGATTACTAGCTAGAAGGAGTGCTTTAGATATTGTTACGAGTTGTGATCAGCTTAATGTAATTCTGAAGTCTGACAATTGTCTAGCTTCAGAGCTGTTCAACACGCTTGCGCTTTTGTTCTGATGTTCTTTCTTGGCATTTTGACAATTTCTAGTTCTAAACAGAAAATTTTGGACTAATAATTAATAGAGGTTGTTCAGGTTAGGAGGGAAAGAATGGCTAGAAAAATTGGGTTTTATACCGCTTTATTTTATGTGGTGTACGGTTTATTTTTTTATTGGTACCTTTTTTACCATTCTCACATCACGCTGCCATTTGAATATCAGGGATCAGCAGCAGATCCAGCGACTTTTTTAAATAGCAGAGAACTCACGCTTAGTGAAGAGTACTCGAAAATACGCAACTTTCTATTCTTTATATCTACTCCGTTTGATTGGGTTCTTTATATATTTATTTTATTGTTTGGATTGTCCAAATCTTTTCAAAAATGGGGAGAGGCTTCAGTTAAATTTCCATTTCTGCAAAAGGGAATTTATTTATTTTGGCTGAGTGTAACGGCATTTATTGTAAGCTTTCCGTTAAGTTACTGTAGTTATACATTAGCAAAGACATATAACATTTCGACGCAAAGCTTTACCTCCTGGATAAAAGATGAGTTGATTGATTTTTGGGTGAACTTTGGGTTTTTATTTATTATTGTATTGGTTCTTTATTGGCTGATGAATAAAAGTACGAAACGCTGGTGGTTATATGCCTGGCTGCTTTCTGTTCCATTTACTTTATTTATTATGTTTATTCAGCCGGTGGTAATTGATCCGCTATATAATGATTTTACGCCTTTAAAAAATAAGGAGCTCGAAACAAAAATACTAGCTTTGGCAAAACAGTCTAATATACCGGCAGAACATGTTTTTGAAGTAAATATGTCTGATAAAACAAATGCATTAAATGCTTATGTTACAGGGATTGGCAGCAATGCTAGAATTGTTCTCTGGGATACAACATTAACGAAATTAAAAGATAAAGAAATCCTGTTTGTGATGGCACATGAAATGGCGCATTATGTGGAAAAACATATTTATATAGGAATTGCTCTTTCCTTAAGCTTATCTTTTATTGGTTTATATGTTATTTATAAACTCATGCACATCATTGTAGAAAAATGGGGAAAAGCTTTAAAAATAAGGAAAGTAGAACAGATACATTCTTTGCCATTAATGCTGGCATTAATTTCGCTGCTCTTTTTTTTAGTAAGCCCTGTCACCAACACTATATCAAGATACGAGGAAAAAAGAGCAGATCAATATGCTATTTCTTTAACAAAAGATACGGATGCAGGTATATCAACTTTTCAAAAGTTAACGAAGTCTGGATTAAGTGAAGTGAATCCTCCGTTTTTAGTAAAAGTATTTCGTTATAATCACCCAACCATGCTAGAAAGAATTACTACTTTAGAAGAAGCGAGTATTTTACAAAAAAACAGCAGCAAATAATATTTGGTTATTTTGCTTATAAAAAGGCTCTGTTAAATTCCATGGTTGATTTTCAAAAGGTAGGGAATCCACTCCCTTTCCGGCGGGGTCTTGCCAGCCCGTTTTTCCGCAGGAGTCTAGTAGATTCCCTTCCTATAAAAAACATTATCGTTTAACAGAGACACCCAAAATTCGCACCATGTGGGATGAAAATAAGTAGTGTTCATTCAGCGTGAAGATAGAAGGAGTTAGAGCTAAGAATGATGTTGGTTTGGAGAAGCGTTCGCTCGACTCCTGCGGGATTAGCGAGACAGGCGAGACCCCGCAGGAGCAAAGTGACGAGGAGGCTCGGCGCTCGCCCCGCGGAAAGCGAGCGATAAGCTTCGGAAAACCCCTTTTAACAAAGCTTATTTTCAGGGTAGCCTATAAAAAAGAAGGTGTCCTTTTATCAAGTTATCAATCACTTGGTAAAAGGGCACCTTCTTTTTTAGAAGATAAGAAAGCATAAAATTTTGAAAGTTAGATAACTGTCTAGCTCCTGTGAAGATAACCTCTTGTCTCTAAAAGTAAAGAGCACTTTTTGAGACAAGAGGTTTAAGCAGGGCGCTTCCGTTTTTCTTATTATCCAAAGCGCTTACATAATTGATTGAACTGGAAGCTTAATTCACTAAATTTTTCTTTGTTGCGTTCGTCGATGGCTTTATCAATGAGGGTCATTAAACTTGCTTTTTCCATGTTTAATTGGATTTCTGAAAGCAGCATATCAATGTAGAGGTCCATCACATAAGTTTCTTTTGCTTTGCTTTTTTTCATAGTACTTAACTTCGTTAACTCAGTGTACGACTTTTCATTCATAAAACTCACCCCTGATACCTTTTTAATATTATATGGAAGAATGAAAAAAATATCAATTTAATTTTAAAAATATTTAGAAAATAATAATAAAGTATGAATAAATTGAGAAAATTTAGTGCTATTACACATTTATTGGGAGTTTAGTGCTATTATGTTTGCATATTAAAAAAAGGAGTTGACTTTAATATGGAGGATTTAAAAGACATTTTAATAATGTATGAAATCAACTTTCATACGCTTGCCATTGAGCCTTTTATTACACAGGAAGGTAAAATTTATTCAAAAATATATGAAGGACCGAATATATTTTTTTGTATCTTATGTCCTACTACCATTGTAAAAAGAAGTTGTATGTTTTTAGGTTCTTCATACGATGGAAGAAGGGATGCTACTCGGGCCTTAATGAACTATAATTATAAACTACCAATTGTTATTGACTCCCTCCATTCGATTTATTTTTTTCCTACACATTCGCCATCAAATTCTTCTTGTGTTTGGATTTCCTTACATAACATTTTAGCTAAGAAGAAAATTGCGCCATTAAAAACTCTTGTCATCTTTAGAAATCAACAACAAATATCCGTTAGCATCTCGATGCATTCACTTAATAATCAAATGATGAGAGCAAACTCTTTGCAAAATGTAATCAATTATAATCAGAATAAAATACAAAAGACATTATTTCTTTACGAAAATAATGAAAATGACTACAAAAAATCTGAGAAAGATAAGCTTTATTAAGTAATAATCTCTGGCATCGTATCCATGGTATATCGTTTATATAAATAGAATTGCAATAATTCTTGTACCTTATTTCGTAGGCGGGGATTAAAATAATTATGGTATTCTTCATATCCATTGTATAAGAATAAAAACATCGTAAAAGCATCATCCCGTTTCGTTTCTTGAATCTTCATATTGTGATTTTTCATATAAGCCTTCGTTTTTTTTAACTCCGTTTGTATCGTCTTCATCGTGATTTCTACAAGTTCAATATAGGGCTGTTTTAATTTAAAGCTGCTGTTTTCTATAACAAGAAGATCGCGATTAAGTATAGTTAAAAGCATTGGCAGATAAATTGCTTGTTCCATAATATGTCTTTCTTTTTCAGGGATGCGAGTCATAACATCAATCAACTCCTTTTTATCACATTCAGAACAAATGTTCTGTTTATATGATACATGAATTCTTTTTCTCTTTCAAGTAGGCAATATGTGGTAATTGGAACCGGCATCCAGTTTCCTCTCACGCCGCCTTTATTAGGTTAGAATCTGCCTTTTTCTTGTTAGATGGTGGAGACAAGGCACGAGTCTTCATGGGAGTTTTGTATGCAACATTAGTATAGTGATATTTTTAGGCTGTTTTCTCAAAGTTTGTTGTTTTATACGTAAAATGGGAGCAGAAGTACTCAGCAGACTGAATACACGTAGACTCCTGTGGGAATGCGAGAAAGACGAGACCCCACAGGAGCGTATGCGACGAGGAGGCTCGACGCTCGCCCACGGAAAGCGAAGTGTATGCAGGCTGCGCGTTTAAAAGCAACAATTTATACGAAAACAGCCTATTTTTAAAAGAAAATTCAAGAGATGTGAAGGGATATTATTTCAATTGTCGAAATAATAGGTAACATACATATGGAAGGAAGAATGGGATGAGCGAAAAAAAGAAAATTGCTGCAGAGAATTTATATCATCTAAAATCAGTTGTTGATCCACAAGTAACTGCTGATGGGAAAGAATGTTTGTTTGTTGTGACATCTATCTCGGAAGAAAAGGATGCATATTATTCAAATATTTATTATAAAAATATAGAAAAAAAAGAAGAAGCAGTTCAGTGGACATTTGGTGAAGCTCGAAACCACTCACCAAAATGGTCGCCAGACGGGAAACAAATTGTTTTTGTTTCCAATCGGACAGGAAAAAACCAGCTGTATATATTAAACCGCAATGGTGGGGAAGCGAAACAACTCACTTTTGTGAAGAATGGTGCAACAAATCCTGTTTGGTCACCAAACGGCAGGGAGATTGCCTTCCAAACAACAATTGGCAAAAATGATAGTATACAAGATAAAGAAAGTAAAAAAGAAGCAGAAAAAAAATTCGTTCCTTTAGAAGTGGACAAAATGAAATACAAATCAGACGGTACAGGATTTTGGGATGGAAGCTTTCAGCATATAGCTGTTGTAGATATTCATTCAGGTGAGGTAAAGGAAATTACATCTGGAGAAAATGATTATTTGTTACAAAGCTGGTCACCGAATGGGAAATATTTAGCGGTTTCTGCGAATTTAAGTAAAGAAAAAGACTTCAGTTTTGTTTCTGATGTGTATTTATACGAAGTGGAAACAAAAGTGTGGAAAAAAATAACGAGTGGTACAGGGTATTTTAAAGATGCAACATGGTCGCCAAATAGTCAAAAAATCGGGTTGATTGGCAACGAAAGAGAGTATGAGAATGCAACATTGTCTAAATTATGGCTATACGATGTAGAAATAGACGAGTTACAATGCTTAACAGCTGAATGGGATGTACAGGTTGGAGATTCGGTAGTTGGTGATTTCCAACAAGGAAGTGTGACGCCAGGTATATTATGGGGGGCGGATAATGAGAGCTTTACATTTATAGCCAGCGATCATGGAAATACAATCGTCTATTTTGGAAATGTGTCAGGCGCTGTTTATCCGTCTTTAATGGATAACCAGCATGTATATGGACTTTCGACAGGCGGAAGCTTAAAGCAAGCAGTTGTTGCAATCAGCAAACCAACCTATCCGGGAGACTTATTTTTATTAAACTTAGAAACTGGTGAACTAACACAATTAACAGATGTTAATAGTGAATTTTTAGAAGAATATAGCCTTGCTGATACAGAACCTATCCAGTTCCATGCAAATGATGGTTGGCAATTAAATGGATGGCTCATGAAGCCAGTTGGTTTTAAAGAGGGAGAAAAGTATCCTCTTGTCCTTGAAATTCATGGTGGCCCCCATGCAATGTATGCAAACACTTATTTTCATGAGTTTCAAACATTGACTGCTAATGGCTATGCTGTTTTATATATGAATCCACGAGGAAGTCATGGATATGGTCAGCAGTTTGTTGATGCCGTTAGAGGTGATTATGGCGGAAAAGATTATGAAGATGTGATGGCTGCAGTAGATTATGTAGTAGCAAACTATGATTTTATTGACGAAACACGTTTAGGAGTGACGGGTGGAAGTTATGGCGGCTTTATGACAAATTGGATTATAGGGAAAACGAATCGTTTCAAAGCAGCTGTCACACAACGTTCTATTTCAAATTGGATTAGTTTTTATGGGGTAAGTGATATTGGCTATTATTTTTCCGAATGGCAAATAAAAGCAGATTTAAATGATATTGAAACATTATGGAAACATTCACCCCTTGCCTATATCGATCAAATGGAAACACCGCTATTAATTTTGCATGGAGAAAAAGATTATCGTTGTCCAATTGAGCAGGCAGAACAATTATTTATTGCGCTAAAAAGGCAAAAGAAAATAACTAAATTTATTCGTTTTCCTGAGTCAAACCATGAGTTGTCAAGAAGCGGAAAACCAACACTGCGCATCAGTAGGTTAAACTATATTAATAATTGGTTTAAAGAGTATTTCTGACACTCCCTTTCCTTAAGTGACAAGGATGCAAATATATAAACAAAAAAATCCACGTGGAAAATTATTTTCCTGTGGATTTTTCAATTTTTAAGGGCTTTTAGACAGCCCTTTTTATTAAAGGAAAGGAAGAAAAAATGATGTCAAGAGTATTTTCTGATATGATAGTAAAAAGAACTATTCAATTTATTTTTATGCGAATAGAAATAAATTTGGTTTTCGAGAAGAAAAAAAGTGTATTTACGTTAAGTAAAGGTAAGAATTGTTTATAACAGGATGAAAAATATACTCGGTCAATAAATGATCTTATATAAATAGAATAAGAATTAAGAAAGGAAAAAAATGGGGATGGAGAGAGTAGAATATAAGAAAAGCAAGCGTAAAAAAAGAAGGCTGAGAAAAGGGAGAGTGTTCTTTGTACTTGTTATTTTCTTCTTAATGGTGACAGCAGCATATAGTTATTTTCAATATAAACAAGGTGTTAAGCAATCGATGGCGAATGGAGCCGGTAAAAAGGTCAACTATGAATTTAATGGGGAAAAAGACCAGTATGGTGGAACGAATATCCTTTTGTTAGGAAGTGATGCACGTGAAGGAGACAAACATTCGCGAACAGACACAATCATGATTGCACAATATCATCCAGACAAAGGTACATATAAAATTATTTCTTTAATGAGGGATATGTATGTAAATATTCCTGGACATGGACAAGGTCGCATTAACTCTGCATTTAGTATAGAAGGTCCCGAATTGTTAAGAAAGACGATAAAAGAAAATTTAAATATTGATTTGCAGTATTATGCCATTGTTAATTTTAAGGGATTTGAAGAATTGATTAATGAAGCTTTTCCAGATGGAGTAGAGATAGATGTAGAAAAGAAAATGTCGAAAAATATAGGTGTTACGTTAGAACCAGGTTTGCAAAACTTGAATGGAAAGCAATTGCTTGGATATGTTCGCTTCCGCCATGACGCCATCTCAGACTTCGGAAGGGTAGAAAGACAGCAAAAAACATTAAAAGCACTAGCATCACAGGTTTCAAGTGTACAAACTGTTGCCAAATTTCCAAAGCTTGTAGGTGTTATGATGCCTTATATTAACACAGACATGGATACGAAAGATTTAATAGTTGTAGGAAATAAGTTAATTACAAAAAGGGATGTAGAGGTTGAATCGTTAAGAATACCTGTAGATGGCACATTTCAAAATACAACAGTAAATGGTGCGGCTGTATTAAGTGTTGATTTAGAGCAAAACAGACAAGCGATAGAAGCATTTCTAGCAGAGTGAACGCATTTTTTGCATTCCAGTATACACAAATGATTATGTAAAGAGTGGCAAGGAGTTTTTATTTATGGATATAGAAACAATTAAGCAATGGTTTACACTTGAAAATATTATGCAGTTAATTGACAGCTATCGTTCTTTTGGACCATTTCCGGGAATTTTATTGCCAATGCTTGAAGCGTTTATTCCGTTTCTGCCACTGTTTTTATTTATTATGGCGAATGTTAATGCATTTGGTTTTTGGCTCGGTTTTCTTTATTCTTGGATTGGTACATGTGGAGGAGCATTATTAGTATTCTTATTAGTAAGAAAATATGGTCAAAAACGACTGTTGCGTTTTATTCGAAATCATCAGAAGGTGCAAAAGCTAATGGTTTGGATTGAAAAGCATGGTTTTGGTCCATTGTTTATTCTTTTATGTTTTCCTTTTACACCATCTGCACTTGTCAATATTGTCGCAGGATTATCTAGAATTGGAATCGGTCAATATGTTCTTGCAATCATTGCGGGAAAACTAGTGATGATTTTTACCATTAGTTTTATTGGATATGATTTACAATCGATGATTGCACAGCCATTGCGTACAATCCCGGTAGCAATTGGGATATTTATACTTTGGTATGTGGGAAAACGAGTGGAACTAAAAATGAATCATGCTAGTGAGGAAAAAGAAAAGGAACGAGAAAAGGCTTAAAGAGGAAGTTCAAAAAGGCACCAAATGATAAGCGGCGAATCTCTTCGTTGGCTTGCTTTTCCGCTACTCACGTATCTAATTAGAAAGGAACTTCAACTAAAAACGCTCACGTCCTGTAAGCAACGTTGAAGTCACCACATCCTGTGGAAGGCTGTTGCTCAAAGCTACGCCGCCTCGACCTTCTTGCTTCTAATTTGTTGCCTTTTGAACACATACTTAAATTCAGGATTAGTTTATTGGTTTGGAGGAGATCGTTTTTGAAAGAAACATTTAAGAAGGAAAGCATAGAATGGCTGAAGGCGCTTGCTATCGGGGGGATCATCTTTATCATTATTCGTGCATTTTTCTTCTCCAACTATGAAGTAGAAGGCGAATCTATGATGCCTACATTACAGGATGGAAATAAATTAGTTGTTAATAAAATGGGTTATAAAATTGGTAATTTTAAGCATTTTGATGTCATAGTCTTTCACGCAAATAAGCAAGAAGATTATGTAAAAAGAGTGATTGGTCTTCCAGGAGATAAAATGGAATACAAAGATGATCATTTATATATAAATGGGAAAATGTATAAGGAGACTTATTTAGATCCTTATCGAAGTCAAGTGTCTGCAGGGAGATTGACAGGTGATTTCACTCTAAAGGAAATCACAGGCAAAAAAATGGTTCCTAAAGACATGTTGTTTGTATTAGGGGACAATCGTTTAGGCAGCTGGGACAGCAGGCATTTTGGCTTTATTCCAATCGATCAAGTGGTGGGAAAAGTAAGCATGAGGTATTGGCCGTTGGATGAATTTCAAGTTTCCTTTTAAAAGAAAAGCTGTTTTCTCAAAGTTTATTGTTTTTTACATAAAAAATGGGAGAAGAAGTACTCAGCAGACTGAATACACGTAGACTCCTGTGGGAAGCGAGAAAGACGAGACTTAAGCAGAGCGTATACGACGAGGAGGCTCGACGCTCGCTAAACGGACGAAGTGTATTCAGGCTGCGAGTTTAAACGCAACAATCTATACGAAAACAGCCTAAAAGAAAGAACTCAGTCGGGTTCTTTTTTTGTATAGCCATTCTTCTATAAGACGGACGTCTTTTATTGATATAGAACGTACGTTTGTATGATATGATATAATATAAATAAGTATAAAAGTTATGGGAGAGGAGTTAGTATGTCCGTACATTTATTAGTTGGTCGCGCTGGTAGTGGGAAAACGACTCGTTGTATAGAAGGAATTCGTGAGAAGCTGTTAGCAAACCCAGAAGGCAATCCTATTATTTATTTAGTGCCAGATCAAATGACTTTTCTATCGGATCAACGCTTAGTTACAAGTGCTGAAGTTGAAGGAATGTTCCGTGCACAAACATACAGTTTTACAAGGCTGGCATGGAGAATTTTACAAGAAACAGGCGGAATTAGCCGTTATCACATAAATAGCGTTGGCATCAGCATGCTAATTCGAAAAATTATTGAAGAAAATAAAGAGAACTTAACATTATTTAAAAAAGTAGCAGACAAAAATGGCTTTATAGCTCAAGTAGAGCAGCTTGTAACAGAATTTAGAAGATATTGTGTAACACCGGAAGAATTAACAGCTAAACAGCAAGAGTTATCCAATCAGGAAGGTTTCCATAAAGTGCTTGAGGACAAGCTTCATGACTTAGAGCTGATTTATGAAAAATTCGAGCAGCATGTGATTGGAAAATATATTGATGGTGAAGATTATTTTCGATTGCTCGCAGAAAATATAGCAGCTTCTGATTATTTACAAAAGGCAGAAGTGTATATTGACGGTTTTTACAGCTTTACACCACAAGAATATTTAATTATTCAACAATTAATGACTACTTGCAGAAATGTAACGATTACATTTACTTTAGATAAACCTTATAAAGATGAAATACCAAATGAACTGGATTTATTTCGGATGTGCGGAGAAACGTTTCAGACGATTTATATGATGGCAAAACAATTCGGGATTGAAGTAGAAGAAATAGTCCTTAAAGAGGTAAAAAGAAGCAGCGAGAAATCTTTACATCATTTAGAGGCTTATTTTGATAGCAGACCATCCGTAGCATATAAAGAGGAAGGTGCTGTTCATTTTGCAGAAAGTGTAAATCCGAGGGCGGAAGTGGAAGGAATTGCGAGGGAAATCTTAAAGCTGATTCGTCAAAAGGGTTATCGTTATCGGGATTTTAGTTTGCTCTCACGCAATATGTCTGAATATCAAAATATAATAGAAACTATTTTCACAGACTATCAAATTCCTTTTTTTATTGACCAAAAAAGAACGATGCATTTTCATCCTTTAATAGAATTGATTCGTTCCACTTTAGAGATTTTCGAGACAAACTGGAGATATGAGCCAGTATTCCGGGCAATGAAAACAGAATTGTTGTTTCCTTTGCATGAAGCAAAAGATGCCTTGCGGGAAAAGGTCGATCATCTAGAAAACTATTGTTTAGCTTACGGAATCAAAGGCGATAAGTGGACAAAAAAGGAACGGTGGAAATATAGAAGGTTTTACGGATTGGATTGGGAGCAAGGTGTACAGACAGATCAGGAAAGAAAAATAGAAAATGAGTTAAATGAAACACGACTTTTATTAACTGCGCCATTAAACCGGTTAGGAAATAGATTAAAGCGAGCAAAGTCAGGTCGGTCTAAATGTGAAGCATTATATTTATTTTTAGAAGAACTGGAAGTGCCCACAAAATTAGAGCAATGGAAGGTGGATTTAGAGCAAAAGGGAGAGTTAGTGAAAGCGAGTGAGCATGATCAAGCATGGAATAGTGTGGTTGATTTACTGGACCAGTTTGTAGAAATGCTTGGAGAGGATCCATTAACGAACAAGCAGTTTGCTGCCATTTTGGATGCTGGACTCGATACCCTTAGATTTTCACTAGTTCCACCGGCCATCGACCAAGTGTTGATTGCAGATTTGGAGAAATCCCGTTTAGACAATATAAAGGTCGCTTTTGTGATTGGCTTAAATGAGGGGGTATTTCCGTCTAAATTTGCTGATGAAGGGATCTTTGCTGATAGTGATAGGGAAAGTTTGATTAATAGTGGCATGAAAATTGCCTCAACAAGTAAAAGAAAATTATTAGATGAAGAATTTCTCGCTTATAAAGCATTTACAACACCATCAGATCGGCTTTATTTAACGTATCCATTAGCAAATGATGAAGGAAAGTCATTATTAGCATCTGTTTATGTAAAAAGAATAAGAGAGCTTTTTCCGCAGGCCGATACGTTGTATTTTATGGCAGATCCAAAAGAATTGGCAGAAGCAGGGCAGTTGGATTATGCTGTCCAATGGAAAACAAGTTTATCTTATTTAACCGGACAGCTGCAATTAAAGAAACGAAATTATCACATTTATGATTTTTGGTGGGATGTTTATAATGCCTACATGGATAATCACCAATGGAAAGATACAGCAACAAAGGTTTTTTCTAGTTTAACGTATCAAAATACAACGAAAACATTAGCAGAAAACACAAGTACAGAGCTATATGGAGAAGCGATAACGGCAAGTGTATCAAGAATGGAGTTGTTTCAGTCCTGTCCATTTTCTCATTTTGCCAATCACGGTTTAAAACTTCGGGAGCGGCAAGTATTTCGGTTAGAGGCGCCGGCCATTGGCGATTTATTTCATGCTGCCTTAAAATTTATTGCCGAAACCGTTCTGCATGAAAAATTATTATGGTCTGATTTAACAAGAGAACAATGTGAAAGCTTGGCGAAGGATGCAGTAGATATGCTGGCTCCAAAGCTGCAAAATGAAATTTTATTAAGTACAAACCGACATCATTATATTAAAAGAAAGCTCGAACAAATCATCAGCAAGGCTTCGTATATTTTAAGTGAGCATGCGAAATTCAGCGGCTTTGCACCAATTGATTTAGAATTGGAGTTTGGTCCAAAAGGGAAGCTTCCTTCTCTTTCTTTTCCATTAAAAAACGGAAATAAAATGGACTTAGTTGGCAGAATTGACCGTGTCGACAAAGGCGAAGTCGATAACGAAGTATTTTTGCGTGTCATCGATTATAAGTCAAGTGCACATGAATTAAATATGAATGAAGTGTATTATGGGCTATCCCTGCAAATGCTTACGTATTTAGATTTAATCGTTACAAACAGCCAATTGCTTGTCGATAAAAAAGCGAATCCGGCTGGAGTGCTTTATTTCCATGTTCATAATCCGATGCTGACAAGCAAAAAGATATTAACATTAGAAGAAATCGAAGAAGAGTTATTAAAAAAGTTCAAAATGAATGGTTTAATGCTCGGAGAAGAAAATGTCATTCGTTTGATGGATGCAAGCCTAGAAAAAGGAGATTCTGCCATTGTCCCAGCTGGAATGAAAACAGATGGAACATTAACAAAACGTTCAAAAGTGGCATCGAAAGAAGAATTCCACTATTTACAACAATTTGTTCGTCATAAGTATGTAGAAGCTGGCAACAAAATCACGGGTGGAACGGTCGACATTTCCCCATATAAATTAAAGGAAAAAACGCCTTGTACTTTTTGTTCATTTAAACCTGTATGCCAGTTTGATGAAGCAATGGAGTCCAACCAATTTCGACAATTGGCAACCTACTCAAAAGAAGAAGCGCTTGAATTAATGAAGAAGGAGGCGAACAGGCATGAAAAGGGCTAAAATTCCTGTAAAACCAAGTGATGTGACATGGACAGATGATCAGTGGAATGCCATTATGTCAAGCGGACAGGATATATTAGTTGCAGCAGCAGCTGGATCGGGAAAAACCGCCGTTTTAGTAGAAAGAATGATTCGGAAAATTGTAGCAGAAACGCCTATAAATGTTAATGAATTATTAGTCGTTACCTTTACGAATGCGTCAGCAGCGGAGATGAAGCATCGAATTGGAGAAGTGTTGGAAAAAGAAATTAATGCTAATCCAAGCTCTATGCATTTAAAAAAACAATTGGCGCTGCTAAATAAAGCACATATATCTACGATTCATTCTTTTTGTTTAGAAGTAATTAGAAAATATTATTATGTCATCGATCTTGATCCAGGTTTTCGAATTGCGGATGAAACAGAAGCACAGTTGCTTCGGGATGAATGCTTAGAAAATTTATTTGAAGAAGAATATGGAAAAAGCGGAAATGATGCTTTTTTTGACCTTGTTGATGCATTTACAAGCGACCGTAGCGATGATGCTTTGCAAAGAATTATTCAGGAAGTATATGATTTTTCCCGGGCAAATCCGTCACCGAGTCATTACTTAACATCAGTGATTAACATGTATGAAATCGAAGAAGACTACAAAGTGGAGGAATTGCCTTTTGCAAAAGAGCTGCTGATGGATATAGAGCTTCAATTAGAAGGAGCAAAGCAGCTGTTACAGTACGGCCTAGAGCTGACGAAGCTTCCGGGTGGTCCTGCACCAAGGGCAGTAAATTTTTCTGATGATCTCGTACTGATAGAAGTGTTGATTCAGGCGAAACAGGATGGCTGGCAGACTTTGTATGAAGCGATGCAATCATTAAAGTTTTCCCGAGCGAAACCTTGTAAAGGGGATGAATATGATCCCTCTTTAATTGAAGAAGGACAACGAGTAAGAGAGCGGGCAAAAAAAATTCTTCAGGAAATGCAAAGCGAATTATTTTCGAGAATGCCGCAAAGCTTTTTAAAAGATATGAAAGAAATGAAGCAGTATGTCGAAACACTTGTTGGACTTGTTCAAGCGTTTTCTGATCGTTTTCAAACAGCAAAAGCAGAAAAAAGCTTAGTCGATTTTGCAGATTTAGAGCATTATTGTCTGGAAATATTAAATGATCCATCTGCAAAAAGAGAAAGTTTATTAATGCCATCTCCTGCCGCACTAGAGTATCGGGAGCAGTTTAAAGAAGTGTTAATAGATGAGTACCAAGATGTGAATTTAGTGCAAGAATCGATTCTTCAGCTAGTAACGAAAGAGGATGAAGCAACCGGTAATCTATTCATGGTCGGCGATGTTAAGCAGTCGATCTATCGATTTCGGTTGGCAGAACCTAATTTATTTTTATCTAAATATCTTCGTTTTCAGGAGCGCGATGATGCAGGCTTTAAAATTGATTTAGCGAAAAACTTCAGAAGCAGGAAAGAGGTACTCCACGGCACTAATTTTTTATTTAAACAAATAATGGGCGAAAAAGTCGGCGAAATCGAATACGATGAAAGCGCCGAGCTTGTGAAGGGAGCTGCTTATCCAGAAGAAACTTCCTATCCAATTGAAGTGCTGCTCATTAATCAAAAAGCGGAAGTTGCAGAAGATCAAGAAGGTAATGAAGAATATGACGCACAGGATCTGGAGCAATCGCAGTTAGAAGCAAGGGTGATTGCTAAGCAGGTAAACGAGCTGTTAGAAAAAAAACACGGAGTATATGACCCTAAAACGAAAACGTACCGGCCGATTATGTATAAAGATATGGTCATTTTGCTTCGGTCGATGACATGGGCACCGCAAATAATGGAAGAGTTAAAGCAATATAATATTCCGACCTATGCTAATTTAACGACAGGATATTTTGAATCAACGGAAGTAACGATTATGATGTCCCTTTTAAAAGTAATCGATAATCCGTATCAAGATATTCCATTGGCGTCTGTTTTACGCTCACCCGTTGTTGGGCTTAATGAGGAAGAACTAAGTACAATTAGAATTTCGAAAAAACAAGGTTCTTTTTATGAAGCAGCGCAAAGCTATCTTCATCAACCAGCTAATAAAGAGGAAGCTTTATATGATAAAATAAAACCATTTTTCGATCTTCTAGGAGATTGGCGCACGCAGGCAAGGCAAGGTGCACTATCTGAACTGATTTGGAAAGTATATCGCGACACGCATTTTTACGATTTTGTTGGAGGATTGCCGGGTGGAAACCAGCGCCAAGCGAATTTGCGTGCACTATATGACCGGGCACGACAATATGAAGAAACCTCTTTTCGCGGCCTGTTTCGATTTTTGCGCTTTATCGAAAGAATGAGAGATAGAGGCAATGATTTAGGTGCTGCAAGGGCATTAACGGAACAGGAAGATGTTATCCGCATTATGACGATTCACAGCAGTAAAGGCTTGGAATTTCCAGTTGTATTTTTAGCTGGAATCGGCAGAAATTTTAATACGATGGATTTAAAAAAATCGTTTTTGTTGGACAAAGAGTTGGGATTTGCAACAAAATATATAAATATAAAAAATCGTATATCCTACTCTTCTCTTGCGCAAATTGCTTTTAAGAAAAAGCAGAAAATGGAGCTATTGGCGGAAGAAATGCGCGTATTGTATGTAGCGTTAACTCGTGCAAAAGAAAAGTTACTATTAATTGGCACGGTAAAAGATACGGAAAAAGCGAAGCAAAAATGGGCGCAAGCAACAGGGCATGGGAACTGGCTGTTAAATGAATTTGACCGAGCATCTGCCAATTCGTATTTAGATTGGATTGGTCCAGCATTAGTAAGGCATAAAGAATGCAGCCTGCTGCACTTAGACAACTGGAGGGAGTATGACCAAATAGCAGGACATTCTTCTTCTTGGGAAGTAAAGATTGTTTCAAAAGAAGAGGTGCTCAGTTTTACCATAAATCAAGAGGAAGAGCAAGAAAACTGGTTGGAAAAAGTAACGAGCGGTCAAAAAGTAGCGAGCACATCGCCTTATAAGGATCAGCTTGAGCAAACCTTTGCATGGAAGTATGCCCATATAGACAGCACGGTGTATCGTGCCAAACAATCTGTTTCGGAGTTGAAAAGACAGAGGGAACGACAAGAGGAAGAAAGTGGAACAGAGATTGTTAAAAAATGGAGCAAACCGATATGGAACAGACCGAGGTTTATGCAAGAAAAAAAATTAAGTCCTGCTGAAAAAGGAACAGCGATGCATATGGTGATGCAGCATATTCCGCTGCAAACAGAAATCACGGAACAATCGATTGCCGAGCTGTTGGGAGAGATGACAAAAAAGGAATTATTAACAGTAGAGCAGGCAGAAGCAATCGATCCGACGGCGATTGTATCGTTTTTTGCATCAACAATTGGCCAAAGAATGCTTCGTGCAACGAAACTAGTGCGAGAGATTCCGTTTAATATTTCCTACCGGGCAAGCGAAGTATATCCAGATTGGACCGAAGAAGATGAGCCTATCCTTGTTCAAGGCATCATCGATGTTTACTTTGAGGATGACGAAGGTTCCGTTCTGCTTGATTATAAAACAGATACGATTACCGGAAAATTTAAAGGTGGATATGAAGAAGCAAAACCAGTATTAGAAGCAAGATATCAAAAGCAAATACAACTATATACAGAAGCGTTAGAAAAAATGCTGAAACGAAAAATCACAGAAAAATATTTATTTCTCTTTGATGGAGCCCATATATTAAAAATGGAAGGAAAATAAGAAAATGCTGCTACAACAATCGAAAATGTTGGGCAGCATTTTTTTAGAGGGACGGTGATGTGGCAGTACTCCTAGTAGTATCCATATGTACAAGTTTAATAGATTTTTAGTACCTTAACTTCATAAGTTACTTGTATTGCAGCAGACCATATCCGTATACGTCATCTTTCCCTTTAGTTCCTAGATCTAAAGATTTATTTTTCAACAGCTTAAATACAGCTTCTGGTTTTAAATTTTTATTAGGACTCTGGGAAATGTATAATGAGATTAAACCTGTTACATAAGCAGTTGAATAGGATGTGCCTTCAAATGTTGAATAACCATTGAAGTTATTGGTAGAAAGAATTTCTCTTCCCGGGGCTACAATATCAATTTTGCCTTTAGGTGAGAATTTGACTCGCTTATGGTTTCGATCTACAGAACCAACTGAAATGACATTACTGTATTTAGCTGGATAATCAATATCGCCAATGTAGTTATTTCCACTAGATGCTACAACTATTATTCCATTGTTAACGGCTTTATTAATAACATTATGTAATGTTTGATTATTATTTTTCATCCCAAAACTTATATTTATAATGTCAACTTTTTCATTAATAGACCATTCAATTCCTTTAATAATAGTGTCAATAGATCCCTTTCCATTATCATCTAAAACTTTAACAGAATATATTTCTGATTTAGGAGAAATACCTTTAATACCAATTACATTATCTTTTGCAGCGATAATACCAGCTATAGATGTTCCATGATTAAAATGATCTGCAGCTGGTTCTTGAGAATTTACAGCATTAAACTCTTTATAAATTTGTCCTTTTAAATCAGGGTGTTGTTTATTAATCCCACTGTCCAATATCGCTATTTTGACTCTATTATTTGTTGCATTAGAATTAATCACCGTATCTTTAAATCCCCAAGTTTCTTTTTGGCTTTCTTCTATTTTATTAGACTTTCCTTGCAAATGAACTACAGATTCGTTTTTTGAAGTGTCTTTTACAATTATATAAAGGATAACAATTAAAGATAATATTAGAACGATAGGCAGTATTATGTTGAAAATTCTTGTTTTTATAGTGTTTCACCTCTTTATTGTAAAGGCTGTTTTCTAAAAGTTTGTTGTTTGTGAGTAAAAAAAGAAACGGAGCAGCCTGAATACACGTAGACTCCTGCGGGAAAACGAGAAAGACTCGGGCCCCACAGGAGCATAGCGACGAGGAGGCTCGGCACTCGTCCGCGGAAAGCGAAGTGTATTCAGGCTGCGGTTTAATTAACAACAACCTATACTATACGAAAAGAGCCATTGTAAAAAAGATGACTTTAAAAAGATAGCATCTTTACCTATTTTTATATTAACCATAAAATAATTTCCGCCAATGATTGAGCGGATTTTCCAGGAACTCCAGCTTTTTCTAAAGCTTTTATTAAAGCTCCTTTCGTACCACTTTCAAGTCTTTCAGTTGCATAAGCTATTTTTCTAGCATAATGATCTACTAACTTGGCTTTTGAAGGAGAGAGAGGTTTAATAGCATATTTTAATGTTTTCCCACCTACTCTACAAATCCATCCAAAGGCTTTAATACCTTTTAAAGTACCACCAATTACACCTGACGCTTCAGCAGTTTCACCTTGATTCGGATCAACTTCTTCACCTATATAAACTTGAAATTCATCTGTAGTCGTAGCATATTGAATAAAATCTTTTGTATCTTGAACATCAGAAGGTACTTCTGCACTTAAAAACTCTTCAGTTGAAAGGTCTTCTTCTAAAATTTCTTCCTGTATAGCTTTTTCCTCTTCTATGTACTCAATTAAAGATTCTGGTGTTTCAATACCTGTTTGAACTTCAGTACTTGTACTAGTAATAGGTTGATTAGTTTCAGCTGCAAAAGCAGATGAAACTGGTGCAAAACTACTGCCTAGAACTGCTAGAGAAGTCGTTAAAACAACTCCCTTTATTAAATTTTGTCTAGTCATCTTGAAACCTCCTAAATATTATAGTATGTTAAACACAAGTAACATATTACCAAATATTCTTTTTTTGTAAGTGAAGATATTGTAAAAAAAAGGTTAAAAGGAGTTCGTTTGTAATTATGAGTAAAAAGAAAAAACATTCTCTTACAGATCATATTTTTGCAATCACAACTGTGTCTTTAATGTGTTTAGCTATCATTTTGGTACCTTTTTTGTTTTTTTACTTAGTAATATATACAGTGTCATTAACGTCAGATGTATATATAGATGCATTAAGTACATTTTCAACTATAAAAATCATCTTTCAATTCTTCGCTGTTACAGTGGTAGTAACTGGAATAGTAGATACTATATTTTCTAAAATATTAAATTTAAAAAAAGGATTTTGGGGATATATATCTGAAACACTTTTAATGTTTGCATTTTTTTATCTATATGTTATTGTTTATACTCTTGTATTTAATGACATCATAATCAAAGGCAAAGGTTACTTGTATGTTTCAGCTTTTTTATTGGTTTTATATTTGTTAATTCATGTTGTGTATATATTATCTAAAAAACTTCATACCATTATGGTGAAGAAATAATTAAAAGTACTGTTGGCTCTTATTCATAACAAAAGTTGACCAAACTAGATAACTAGATGGAGATTCTTAATAATTTAGTACGATAAATATATAATTCTATCTTGCTTAAATCAAATACTGAAGTCTACTAATCCACGCCAAATAGGGCTTACTTCTCTTAGTTGAGAAGTAAGCCCTAAATACGTAACGGAGGTGTAAACGAAGTTATTTCTTCTTAATATAAGGATAAAAAGCAAGTTACATAGCAGGTAAATTTTATCCGCACATTATATGGCAGGTGTAGCTCTGCCCCTTTTTCCAATTAGTTATTGGCAACATTCGGCTGATCAAGAAGACTAGTATCAATATAATTGCTTGCACTTATACCATTATTTGTAATGATGAATGCTCCTGTGTTAGATGTTCCAGACCCTAATGTAGCTTTCGAATTTCCTTTTGGTGAAATAAATAGGGAGTCTCCAAACTGTACTACTCCATCTGTAACATTCACAATTTGTACCGGACCTACTATAGCTGGCAAAATAATTCCTCCTTGTAAAAAAGTTAATTAAGCTGCCCATTAGCAGCTTGCAGTTTTATTAGGGAATCCCCATCTGGCTCTGCTTGTGGATTTGATAGCTGCCTAATATGTTTGATTCTTGTTTCTGCATATATATTCGCACAATTGCCAATTTGCAATAAAGAAGAAGCAGATACAGCAATAATATTAATATGTTTTACTTTAATAATAGGCTTCTTATTTTCAAATTGACATTGAATATCTTCCTGTATAGGTGGAAGTGGGATTGGTTCAAAAAAAACGGGGTAGTCATTAAACGAGCCTTCTATCCCGTAAAATAGTTTTTTTTGCCTTTGTACTGCTAATGCCCGAGAAGATGCCTGAAAGTAGGAGGCATCCCCGATCTCAAAAAAAGAAGAAAAAGAAAGAATGTTTAAGTTTATATGATCGACAACAGAAGTTCTTTCTAACATAATTATCCTTTCGGGAACAACGGAACAAATGGACCGATAATTAACGATTCAGCAGGAGTATCAAAAGTGGAAGCAAGTTGAATCGTTTGTGTATCGCCAATTAAACAGATGGACGAACTGGAAACCCCGACAATTCGAATCTCTCCAACTTGTAAATCTCGATTATAAACTTGAAAGTTCATTCGTCTTATCTCCCCTTCATGTTTTCTGGAATATTACTTAAAAATAAATGAACCCCATTGATCATCTCTTCCTTTAATGAGGCAATAATTTTTTCAGAAAATATCTTTGGATCTTCTTCATTTGATCGTTGCTGCTGTTGAAGATAATAGGTTATTCTCGTTTGCAATTGTTTTGTAATATCTTCTTGAATAAAAGTGATATACGCTTCATCCGCTTCCAGCCCAAGTTCTTTCTGTTTATTGATAATAATTTCAGGCAATTCCAATTGAATAAATTGATGCATGGCTTCTTCTATTTCCATGGAACGGGTCAGTACTTGTTTCGGATCAGGTGATGGATAATAGGAACCTTTTTGATTAACAGTTAACTCTTCAATTTTCTCTAAATCTGCAGGGTTGAGGCCAATGTTTAATGTTCCTTCTAACGTTTCAACTTTTAACTGATCAAAGCTATAATCAATCCGATCAATATGAACAGAAGGTTTTTCTTTTATCAATGTTAGCTCATTCGTTAATGCAGCAACGGTTTGTTCTAACTTCTTTATCCTTCCTTCAAGGTATTGTAAGTAGGAACGCATCTTTTCACTGTATTGGTAAAAATCTTGGGACATAAAGGAGACCTCCTTTGTTACGGTGCTTGTAAAGGAACAGAAGGTGCATACATTAAACCTTGTTCGGCCCCGGGTTCAACTTCTCCAGGATATTCAGGAGCTGCCTCGGTAAAACCTCCTGTATTATATAAATAAGAAGCTGGCTTAATAATCCCTGCACTGCCTACTTGAAAAACAGAAGAGTTCGTTATCCCGCCAATTTTAATCGTATTGATCGTAATTGACTGTTGTATAAAATAATTCATCCACATCACCTTTAATTCTTTTATTAATATGTGTTCAAAAAGGGAACAAATTAGAAGCAAGCCAACGAAGAGATTCGCCGCTTATTATTTGGTGACTATTTAAACATCCTTATTAAGCGTTCAAATAGTTGCCTTGATCGACTCCATCATTATCAAATGTATTGGTTGAGCTTTGATAATTGGTTATATTTAATCCATCTCCCGTATTAAAAGAACCAGATCCGGAAAACGTTTTGGCGTTAGAGATGGGCATCATTTTATAGACGTCTCCAATATTAAAAATAGAACTGCTCCCAACGGAAATTACTTGAGCCACTCCAACAATAGCTGGCATGATCAACATCCTTTACATAAGATTCTTCTACATACTATGTTGAGCATCTAGAGTGGTGATACATTCGCCTAAATCAAATTATGTTCTCAAGTTAAGCTTATTCAATGAAAAGCTTGGACTATTACAAAAAGAAGGTATTTTATGAAAGTTGTTTTCTAAAAGTTTGTTGTTTTTGAATAAAATAATAAACATGACTGAAGCACTGAGCAGTCTGAATACACGTAGACTCCTGCAGGAAAAGCGAGAAAGACGAGACCCCACAGGAGCATAGCGACGAGGAGGATCGGCACTCGTCCGCGGAAAGCGAAGTGTATTCAGGCTGCGGGGTAAATAACAACAATCTATACGAAAAGAGCGTTTATGAAAGAGGTTTAATAGAAAATTTGCACGATGAAATAGAAGAAAGAAAAAGACAGTTGTGTGGGAATAGTAAAAAAGGGGAATAATGATAAATATTTAATAAGCAGAAAAAGGTAGTCTATATTTTTATCTCATTACATATAAAGCAAATAGAGAAAGGAATGGGAGTGTTCAACTTGAAGAAAAAATTTAGTGGAATGGTCATTGCTCTCGTAATACTTGTTGTGTTAGTAATTATCATTATGTCGAGTTATAACGGGTTTGTAAATGCAGAAGAGAATGTAGATCAGTCGTATGCCCAAATCGAAAACCAGCTTCAAAGAAGACTAGATTTAATTCCGAATCTTGTGAGTACGGTGAAAGGGTATGCTTCCCATGAAAAAGAAGTCATTGCCTCTATTTCGGATGCCCGTGCAAGATTGGCTGGAGCAGATTCTCCTCAAGAAGAAGCAACGGCAAATGCTGACTTATCGAACGCCTTAAGCCGGTTATTAGTTGTTGTTGAAAACTATCCGAATTTGAAAGCAGATCAACAGTTTACGCAGTTAATGGATGAATTATCAGGAACAGAAAACAGAATTGCTGTTGCGAGAAAAGATTATAATGAACAAGTTGCATCTTATAATAAAAAAGTGAAAAGATTCCCAGGTGTCATTATGGCAAGAATAACTGGCTTTGATGAAAAGGAATACTTTAAGGCGAATCCAGAAGCAGAAAAAACACCAAAAGTCGATTTTGGAGGCAATGGATAATGACTTCTAAGTTATTTTCCGCTTTTCTTTCCATCGTCTTTTTTTGCTGCATTAGTGGAAATGTATTAGCAGCAAGCAACGAAATTCCAAAACCAATAGGCGACATATATGTTCAAGATTTTGCGAATCTATTAAGCAAGGCAGAAAAGCAGGAATTAAACCATATCGGGCGATCGCTGGAAGAACAAACAACGGCACAAGTAGCTATTTTAACCGTACAAACAACAGAAGAAAAAACAATAGAAGAATTTGCAAATGAAGCTTTTCGCCAATATGGAATTGGCAATAAACAAAAAAACAATGGTGTTTTGCTTGTACTGGCAACGGAAGATAAGAAGGTAAGAATAGAAGTAGGCTATGGGTTGGAAGGAAGAATTCCCGATGGAAAAGCCGGAAGAATTTTAGATGAATATACATTGCCTTATTTAAAAAATCAGGAGCCAAATAAAGCAATAACAGAAACATATAAAGTGCTCGTGAAGGAAGTATACGCCGAATACGGCATAGATGATCAGCAATTGAAAGCGGAAAAGCCAGCTGAAACGAATGATTTTCCAATGTGGCTCATTATTATAATCGTGATAATTGTGTTGTTTATCGATATTAAATTTTTTGGAGGAGCATTCTCTTACATGATTCTTTCCATCCTTTCCCGCGGTGGCGGAAGAGGCGGGGGTGGCGGAGGTCCACAAGGTGGTGGAGGTGGATCTTCAGGAGGCGGCGGTGCGAGTAGGGGTTGGTGACATTTTTATTTATTAGCGGACCAAATCAATTTGATTTGGTCTTTTCTAATCGTGGACAAAATAAAGGAAAAGAACTAAGTTTTGTCTTTGAGATAGCTAATGAAGGACAAAATAAAGGAAAAAGAACCAGTTTTGTCCTTGAGAAAGCTTATGAAGGACAAAATAAAGGAAAAAGAACCAGTTTTGTCCTTGAGAAAGCTTATGAAGGACAAAACAAGGGAAAAAGAGTCAAGTTTTGTCTTTGAGACGACTTATGAAGGACAAAACAAAGGAAAAAGAACCAGTTTTTGTCTTTGAGAAAGCTTATGAAGATAGATGAATAATACAAGATAGGATGAACATAGTGTTATATTGCGTGGACAAAAAACGATAGTAGCTGTTATCCTGCAAATTATTACATTAATTGTATAGTTGGTTCCTGTAATGGTTATCTGTACATAAGATTCTATGAAGGGGCTGGTCAACTTGAATCGAAATAAAAATATGCCTCTAATCATGTTGTCTTGTATTTTCTTATTAATATTTCTTATTGTGAATGCGATACGCCACATTAAAATCTATATTGTGTATAGTTCTGGTGTTGGTCCTTTTATAATGATTGGGATTGTGTTTGTGATTATTATCGTTCTTTTTGTTAAGCGTTAAATGAAATGTCAAAGGGAGAGTTTTTTAATGATAAAGAAAGATCCATGGAGGCACAGAAACATCTCCATGGATCTTTTCTCATTTTTCACTCTTATCTTTTTACAATCGGTATCCATATTTCACTTTTAAAAGTCGATGAAGTTACGTCTTTATCTTGATTCCACAAGATTTCAGGACCTTCACTTTGTTCATAATTGGAAGATGGAAACCACTCCGAATAAATGCGTCCCCAAACATTTTGCAGCGTATCAGGAAATGGCCCAACCGCCTCGAATACTGCCCATGTAGAGGCAGGAACTTCAAGCAGTGTAAGGTGTTCCGGACATTCCTTTGTTGTTGCAACACCAATATAGTGATCAAGTTCTCCTTTTTCTTCCATTCGGCCTTCAGAAAAGTTCGTGGATGCACTAAGCAGTCCGATAGGCTCAACATTAGAAAGTTGTTTCAGGTGATGGATTGTTTCATCATCTAAGCTTTTCCACATTGAAGCAATCTCTGGATTAACCCCATTGAAAATAATCGGTACTCTTTGCTTTATTCCAATGATACGAAACGCCTCTTTTTCTTCTATTCGATAGTTCATTTCACTGCCTCCTTTAATCGATAACTGGAACGTCATTCGTGGGTATGCTTTGAGTGAATGGCTGTTATTTCTTGCTTCTGAAGGTGTTAAGCCATGCAAATGTTGAAAAGCTCTTGCGAAAGAATCTGCTGAGTTGTATCCATATTTTATCGCAATATCAATCACTTTTATGTTCCTATCTTTAAGCTCAAATGCAGCAAGCGTAAGTCGTCTGCGGCGGATATATTCGGATAGTGAAATGCCTGCAAGGAAGGAAAACATCCTTTTAAAATGATATTCAGAGCAGACAGCGATCCTTGCCACTTCTTTAAAGTTAATATCGTTCGTCAGGTTTTCTTCTATATATTGTATTGCCCCATTCATGTTCTTAAGCAAATCCATCATATGACCTCCTTCATCAATAGAATAGCAGCTATAGAGTAGTTCCATCCGACATTTCATGCCAAATTATGTAGGTTGGATGGTTATTAATTATTTTAATGCACTAACTTACAGTATTTCAAAAAAATGAAGCATCATCGCTAATATTCAATTTATATGAGAGTCTCATTAGAAGACTTATGTAGTAAACTAATCAGAAATAATGAAATTAAAAAAATTTGAAACTTTTTCACCAGGCATTCGCTCTAATAAGCGAAAGGAGGTTAAAACATGAATGAAATAAAGCTTATTAAAAAGGCAATGAAGGGAAATAAAAAGGCTTTTGAAAAACTTCTTGTTATACATAGTGATCAATTGTATCGATCGGCGTACTTATATGTTGGAAATCGTGAAGATGCTTTAGATGTGGTGCAAGAGACAGCTTTTAAAGCAATGTTAGCAATTGCTCAATTAAAAAATGAACATTACTTTTTAACCTGGTTAACAAAAATTCTAATTCATTGTTCCTATGATGTGTTAAAAAAGAAAAAACAAGAAATTCCCATCGACAAAATGATGGAGTTGGCTTCGGAGGGAAAGGAAAAAGGCGAGGAGCGTTTAGATTTATTGGAGGCAATCAATCAGTTAAATGAAAACTATAAAAATGCTATTATTCTTTTTTATTTTCAGGATCTCCCAATTAATGAAGTCGCTAAAGTTATGAACATCCCAGAAAATACAGTGAAAACATATTTGAGTCGAGGAAAAGAACGGTTAAAAAAGTTATTAGGAGGGAGGAATTATAATGGAAAAGAAATTACTTCAAAAAGCATATGAGGAAATTGAAGTACCGAAAGAGGATGTTTTATATGCTATTAAGGCAGGGACTAAACGAGCTGATGCTGTTATGCCAAAAAGCAGCAAAAAGATAAAAACAATTATGTGGTCAACAGCTGCAGCAGCCATTATTTTTGCTGCATCCAGCTTTATTTCTCCTTCCATATCCCATGTAATGGCGGAAGTGCCTTTATTGGGGAATGTTTATACCGCTTTTAATGACGCGATTGGTCGAAGTTTGCATTCGCAAAAATTAATCACATCATTAAACGAAACAGCTAGCAGTAAAGGCATTGATGTTGTCATGAAAGAGTCTTATTATGATGGAGTAGTTGTAGGTGTTACTTTTGAAGTAAAAGGAGATGTAAAGCCGACTGAAAATGGTACAGTTCCAGGGTTTTATGAAATATTTGGCGGGCAAGATTGGATTTCAGACAGTAAAGAATGGGTTCATATGGAGCCTTCAGATCACGGATACATGGGACATATTCAATTAAACTATCCTTATGCAGTTTTACCTTCAAATACTACTTTTCCACTTGAATTCACAAGTATTGGAGGGAAGGAAGGAAGCTGGAAATTTGATGTACCTATTAATCAGCTGCCATATGAAACAGTCCAAATAAATAAAGAAACTGCTTTGCAAAAAGGAGATGGAGAGGGAAAAGTTCATTTGAATTCCATTATTTTTGGAAAAGCATCGACTGCGATTAACTATACAACTGCTTTTCCTATTGAAAGAAAAAATTATGATGATGTAACGTTAGATGTATATAACGATCAGGGAGAAAAGCTATATACTTCCATAAGTGGTGATCTAGATAGTTCTGAAATAAATGGTCAATTCATTAAAAAAATGAGAGATATCATTCCTCAAGGGTTAATTGGGGCAGCGAGCTATTTAGATATCCATCCAAAAGTAGCAATAAGTGAAGAAGCTCAATTTGTTAAATTGAATAAGAAAATGCCCGTGGAACTGAAGGCTAAACGGCAGAATTTCGTTGTAAAAATCGAAAAAATACTCGTGGAAGATAACCGGTGTATTGTTGACATTCAAGTGAACAATGGTGATGAAAAGGGTTGGGGCTTTACAAATATTAAATCTAATTTTGTTCATGGTAGTGTGAATCTAGTCAAAGAATCAGAAAAAGATATATATGGAATGAGATATATAAAACACACTGTAAAAACTATTGATAAAGATAATCTACGCTTTAGAAGCACTTTTGATATTAGCAACTTGGATGATTTTAATAAGGATAACTATATATTAAGAGTGCCTATAAGCTTAAATTCGAGTATTGTTGAATTAGAGAACGTGAAGGTTGACTTAAACTAAACAAATTAACTGAATCCACCGTACCAGTCATTAGCTAGGGAAGAGAGAGTAGTACTTTCTCTTCCCCATGTAAATACTAAATTCCATTTTGTATTTAGCGATTCAGCTGCTGCTTCTTCTGTTCTCCTGTTCTTCTAATACTTGTAAAATTGTACGTATTCATAAAGATCCCAATGCATATCAAAAATGATCCAATCATAATACTAACGGTTATCTTCTCCCCAAGCTGCAGCCATCCAAATATAATGCCTAGTATGGGAACAAACATTAATGCCATGGATGCTTTTGAAGCATTTATTTTTTTTAGCACCCAAAACCAAACGACAAATGTGAAGGAGGTTGAAAACAAACCATTAAACAGTAAGGATAAAAGTGATGGACTGGACCAATTTGTTGAATGGTTTGGTTCTAAGAGGGAAGAGAAAATAAATAATAATAATGCTCCTATAATAAGCTGCCAGGCGTTCATATGAATAACATCTATATGTTTAAATTTTATTTTGCTAAAAATATTCGCCAATCCCCAACTAATGGCTGAAATTAATATTAAACATTCTCCGAATACTACTTTTAAATCAAAATTAATTATTTCTAATCCTAAAATAAATAAAAGACCTAATAGACCAATTATTAATCCAACCATTTTATATATGTTCATCTTTTCATTTAATTTAAAGTGGCTGATAATGGTGACAAATATAGGCATTGTGTAAACTAAAACAGACGTTTTTCCTGAATCTACAAATTGCATTCCATATGTCAATATTGCCATATATCCAAATGACATGAATAGACTCATGATAAGGTAGTTATTCACATTTTCTTTCCCTATAAAAAGTCTTTTCCGTTGAAATATGAGAATGATAAATAAAGGAACTGCCCCAATAAATAAACGTAAAGATGAAAATAAAAAAGGGGGAATGTCGCTAATTGCAATTTTCATTGTAACCCATGTATATCCCCAAATAAGCGTAACAGAAATGATACCCATGAAAACTTTAAACATAATATAATCTCCCTTCTTTTAATGTAATTAAATAGTATGGTACTATTTAATATAACTCAAATACATAATTTTTATTGAGGTGATAACTAAATGGTTATGAATATGAACAACTTAGAAATATTTATGAAAGTCGCAGATAATATGAGCATTACGGAAGCTGCCAATGATTTATTTATATCACAGCCGGCAGTTAGCAAAGCGGTAAAAAGTTTAGAAAACTATCTGGAAATTAAATTGTTTATTAGGGATAAAAAGAATGGATTAATGCTTACTGAAGTAGGAAAGGAAATTCTAATATTAGCTAGGCAAATGAAAGGCGTCGAGAACAAAATATATCAAGTTGCAAATCGGGAAAATAAACTTCTCAGTGGCAAAGTGAAGGTTGGTTCTTTTCCAGCTACATCGACAAATATTTTACCTAAAGCCATTGCATTATTTAGAGAAAAATATCCGCTAGTAAATATAGAATTAATAGAGGCGACTTCGAATCAAATTAAGAAATGGGTAGAGGATCGAACGGTTGATATAGGTATCGTTGCATCTCCTTTTGAGCCATATGAATATAAAATACTCAACGATGATTATATGGTTGCGATAATTCCTTCTAACCATAGATTAAATCAAGAAAAAATTGTGAATTTGGAAGAACAGCAGGATGATATTATTTTTTGTAAAGGAGGGCACGAAATTGCCATTTCAAAAACATTCCAAACAAATAATATTAATTTTAAAGAAAGCTTAACGGTTCAAAACGCTGAAACCTTAATTAGCATGGTTCAAAATAACTTAGGTATAGGGATTATTTCAAAATTTACACTCTCTTCTGTGTCTCATCATTTAATCATAAAAGATATTAGTCCACGGATAACTCGTCAAATTGGCATCATTGCACATTCTTTTAATGAAGCAACACCTGCAACGAAGGAATTTATCAACGTCATGGTTCAATCCCATAAGTCTTAGCTAAACGAAGCCGATTATTTCAACATGATCGATCTTCTCAAAAACCCTTTGTCCCGATGATACAAGATAAGTGCAATAACTAAAAATCCGGAAGCGATCCATACAGAGGAATTCCCTATATAAGTGGTGGAAAACGTCCCCATCAACGCACCAAATAAAAAAGAAGCAATGATGCCAAAAAATTCATTAAATTGTTTTTTCGCTTCCTGATTATGTTCTATAAATGCACAATAGGCAGCTTGGGCTGCAGTTCGCAGATTTCCTGTTGTCATTGTTGAATTATAGGCCCACTTATCTAATTTATTAAAAGTAGAAATCTGTAAAGAGGATACAAATGATATACATACTGTTACTACTAAGTTAGGTACACTTGTTGGCAAGATTCCGACAATAATTAAAACTATGCATTCTAATATAAGAATAGACCGTCTATAGCTGTGCAATAAATGTCTAATATGGGGAATCTTAACTATTTCTGATACTAAAACACCTAATATAAAAGCTATAATGGGTGGGATATAAAGCATAGCATCTTTCCATTCCCCATTAGCTGCTTCTACAGCGAATAGGACGATATTTCCTGTTTGTGCATTGGCAAACACTCCGTCTCTGCTGATGAATGTGTAGGCATCTAAAAACCCTCCAACTATTGCTAATAAAATCCCTAAACGAACTGAATTTGAAGATAATGAGGGGAGCGTTTTTTGTTTCACTGTCATACGATAATCTCCTTGTAACAATGATTAAATTTAAGCTACAAATATATTATACATCTTTTCTAATTGATTTTAAGAGGCTAATTTTATATTTAAAACATCGAAGTCACTGGGTATGCGCCGTTTCACATTGCAAATGCCTACATAATCTATAGGGGATTAACCTAAAAGAGGATGTTCAAAAAGGCATCAAATGATAAGCGGCGAATCTCTTCGTTGGCTTGCTTTTCCGCTACTCACGTATCTAAATGCATACGTTCCGTTGCTCAAAGCTACGCCGCCTCGACCTTCTTGCTTCTAATTTGTTACCTTTTTGAACACGTATTAAAAGGAGAGATGCCCAGATGTATCCTTATGGAAATTATCAAATTCCACAAGTTCAGTTCGACTATAATTCATATGTACAGCATGCTCAATACGATCCCAACAGACAAATACAACTATCGCAGTTGTTTCAACAGCCCCAATGGCAGCAGCTTGAACGCAGGGTAAATCAGCTTGAAAGAAGAATAAATCAGCTGGAACGTAGAACAACTCAGCTTGAACGCAGAGTAGATCAGTTAGAACGGCAAAATGATCAGCAAGATAGAGAAATTAACCAACTTCAACGCAGACTCCAAAGAGTAATTCAGCGGCTAGATGCATTGGAAGGCAGATAATCCATCTTTTGACTAACCGATTAAAGGTTAATTGGTTAGTCTGCTTTTGTTTGAAGGAAATACGAAACATTTTCAATAAAATATCTAAAAGTTTATAATATACATAAGGGAGACAAGCGGCTTTAATCCATCGTGATTTTACGGCAGCGGAATATTAAAAGCAATATCACGTGTTTTGCATTATAATAAGATATGTAAAGGAAAGGAGGCAGAAAATTTTGTCACATGCTCACATCACTTCATGGCTGCTTGCTCTTATACTGTTTGTGATTGCATTTGCATTACATAAAAGTGGAAAAGAAAAGGGCAGTAAAATAGTACATATGATACTTCGTTTAATCTATTTATTCGTCATTGGAACGGGGATATGGTGGCTGTATCGTTTAGGCAGCTTCCCACCAATGTATATTTTAAAAACATTGGCTGGATTATGGGTAATTGCTGCGTTGGAAATGATTTTAGTTCGAACGAAAAAAGGCAGAAAAACAACGATATTATGGACGCAATTTGTTATCGCTTTGGTGCTTGTTCTGTATTTAGGTATGACACTTCCGATGGGAATGTGGAGTTTTTAAGAAGGAGGGGGAGAAAATCCTTCTCTTTTTCTTTGTTTAAAAGAATGGTTGCAGTTTTTCTTGATTTTGTTGCATTTTTTGCTGGTATTGTTGCAGTTTTCCCGAATATTGTTGCAATTTTTCAGATATAGCTATTTTTTTGCAAAAATCGACAATATTCACCTCACCCCTTATTAGAAAAATATCATTGACCAATTATATCCAATTTGATACGTTAAAATCAGTTTATATATAGAAATGGAGAGAACGTACATTGCAGTCCTACTATATAAAATTACTATTATTATTACTTTTCATGACCGGAGCACTGTATGCTTCTTATATACATACCGTTTCATTTATCACACTTCTATTCTTTTTCACTTGTATTCTTGGCCTGTATTTTCTTATTCCGATTGTACAGAAAAAAACACTTATTTATATACTTATCCTTATACTGATTCAAACTATATCTTTAGTAACTGATCGAGCAGTGTTTTTTTATTTAGTCGTGATCATGCTGTTTATCTTAATGGAAAGCAGTCAAATGTTATCCGTAAAAACATTTCGTATCCTCCTTTTAAGTACCGTTATTATACATTTTGTTATCAGTGTTGTTTTGTTTCATTTTTCCATTAGTTTATATGTATGTGCAGCGACCATGGTAATCATTCTGTTTGTTCGTTTAAATGAAAATAGTCATGAATATGCATCTATTAGAGAAACATATGAATCTTTATTAAATGAATATCGTATCCAGAAACGCCAAGCATTTAAAAATGAACATACTGCGAGAATAGAAGAACGAAACATGATTGTAAGAGAAATGCATGACTCAGTTGGACATAAATTAACCGCCCTTTTGATGCAAATTGAACTATTATCCATTCAAGAAAAAAACGAGTCTTTTGCGCTGCTGCGAAATATGGCTTCTGAATCGTTAGAAGAAACAAGAAAAGCTGTCCGCATCTTGCAAGCAGAAGAAATACAAGGAATTTCATCTGTTATTCATTTAGTGAAAAAGCTGGAAAGTGAAAATGCAGTCCATGTTCACTTAACAACAAAACAAGGTGTATTAGGCATGCGCATCAGCAATAGGCAAAATGCGATCCTTTATCGGGTTATTCAAGAAGGCTTAACGAATGCGATGAAATATAGCAGTTCCAAAAAAGTTTTTATTACATTAGGTGTGTCGCCAATTGGTCATATAACAATAGAGATAAAAAATACATACGTACATAAATATCCTATATATGAAGGATTTGGCTTAAAAAATATGAAAAAAAGATTAGAAGAAATTGGTGGTAAGTTAGATGTTTATCAAGCAGACAACCAATTTATTCTACAAGGAAATATGCCGGTAGAGGAGATAGAAGAATGATAAGGGTCTTAATCGCGGAAGATCAACAGATTGTAAGAAACGGCTTAAAAATGATCATTGAACAAGATGAAGAAATAAAGGTTGTAGCAGAAGCGGAAAATGGAAAGGAAGTACTAAATCTGTTAGAGCAGCATGCTGTAGATATCATCTTAATGGATATTCGCATGCCTGTTATGGACGGGGTGGAGGCAACACAGCACATAAAAAAGAGGTTTCCACATGTGAAAATCCTTATCCTTACCACTTTTAATGACGAAGAATATGCTATTCAAGCATTTAAAGAAGGAGCAAATGGCTTTTTATTAAAAACAACAGACAGCAAATATTTATTGCATAGTATAAAAAGCTGTTTAGCAGGCGGAATATCGATAGATGAACAAGTGGCAGCAAAAGTAATGCCAAAGCTTTTAAAAGAAAATAAAACAGAAAAGCAGTCAGCAAAACTATTTCCCCTAACTGAAAGAGAGCGGGACATTGTCAAAAATATCGGCTTAGGCAAAACAAATAAAGAAATTGCCAGCGAACTGTTTTTATCCGTCGGAACGGTAAAAAATCATATTACCCAAATATTAACGAAGCTGGAACTAAGAGACCGGACACAGCTTGCAATATTTGCGGTGAAGAATGATTTTATATAATAGCCTGTTTTTTTAATATTTTGGTATTGATTAAACAAAGGATCTATTGTGTTTTATGTTAAAATATAGTTAAGGATGTTCTTCAACTAACGAGGCAGGTATCTTTAATAAGAATCTCATAGTAATTCTGGTATAAAAGTTATGAATTGATGAAAATTACTTTTGTCATTTAAAGAACTTAAAGAGGGTGTAAATAATGTTAGATAAAATTAAAGTATTACCTGAAAAGGTGGCATTTTCTATAGGCTTAACTTTAATATTATTTACTGGATTATTGTTATTCTTATTGTCACTTTTGTTCCCTATTGGTATTTGGATTACGATAATTACAGAAGCTGTTGTTATTGGTATTGCTTTCTTATTTATAGCAAGTGCGGCTGATAAAAGACATTCACTCATTGATCAGAAAAAGTAACTCTTTATTCATTTTATTAACGGGGCAGGTTAGTTCAATAAGAAAATATAGATAATTCTAAAAACAGTTTCGTTATTAGCTCTAACGGAACTGTTTTTGTATTGAAGAGATAAACTTAACCTAACCACCCGTCCCTTTTCATTTATTTTTTTTGAACTTTTTTTGTAATTATACCTAGCGATTCAAAAAAGAAAATCCTTGAGATTCAAAGGTTTTCCTTTTAGATATTACATTTATTTTGCTCTACCTATATAAACCAACCCATTAGAACGATTACCATTCATCGTTACATATTCTACTTCCCTGTATTCTAATTCTTCAAATGGGATCGTCCATTCTTTTATACGCTCTTTATCATGATGACGTAAAATGGCTCCATCCGTTAATTCGAATACTCCGTAAGTATGATACTTAGCATAGCCTTTTTCGTAACGAGCTTTGTTTCTTTCATCATCATTTAGTAAAAAATCATTAATATAAATAATGCCCCCTGGTTTTAATACCCGTTTAATTTCATCTAAAATAGCATTTTGTTCTTCGTCTTTATAGACGCATGTTAAAACTGCAAAAAGTAAAACAGAATCAAAAGTATGATCAGGAAAAGGAAGCTTTCCACTTTGAACAACCTGAAAATCAATTTCTGAATCATTGGATTTAGCTCTTTTAATCATTTCCTCTGAAAAATCTACACCGTGTAAATGATTAAAGTTTGAATCTCTTAATTCAAGTAATGTTCGTCCATAGCCACACCCATAATCTAATATGGAAGCATTTTGATCCACATATTTTAAAAATAGTTCGGGTTGAAAAGGGGTAGTAAATTCTTTTTCATTAGCGACTTTATCCCAATATTTATTCTGATTATCCATTGTTATAAACTCCTTATTGATTTCTTATTGCAACAAAGCACACAAACACATGATAACCTATGCGTAGTCACTATATTAAATAATTTTATTATCAGTCATTCTAAAAAGGTGTTTATATATCAGCATTTTCTCTTTTAGCTTTTTCAATAATATGCTTAATAAAGGGTTCTTTTTTCAGAGTGTATGTCAGTCTATCAAATGAATATTCAGAAGCTAGTTGTTTTTTTAATAGGTAATATTCTTTTGCTGCTTCAGGATACAGCCTTAAATAATCACGAAATAATAGCTTGTCATTCCATTCACTGCTGTTAAATTCACATATATGTAGATGGCAAGTTCCCTTTCCCCATAACCCTTTTCTAAAAAACATTCTATCTTTAAACTCAGGTTTTGGAACATACTCAAATTCAATGTTTTTTAAAGGAATAATTAGATTGGATACTTCCTCTAAATTTTTAACAGCTACCATTATATCAATAATTGGTTTTGCTCCTAATCCTTGTATGGAAGTGCTGCCGATATGCTCTATTTTAATAGTTCTATCACCGATTGCTTCTATAATTCTTTTTTTCTCCCATTCAAATTGTCGAACCCAATCGGGATTATATTGCTTAAGAACAACATCAGGGTTTGTCACTAGCATTCCTCCAAAATCTACTCTATTAAATGTATATTTACTCCTTTACTTTAAAAAAGCATACTTGAAGTATGCCATCTCTTCTAACTGTTTAATACTCTCTTTAGCTCTTGTAACTCTGCCAATGCACCAGTTGCGAAATAATACGTCATTTTCTTCTCAGATATCTCTTTTTCCTCTGTTGCATTTAATTCCTCTACTGTTTTTGTTACTTTTTTTAATGATTGGAGGGTTTCAGACTTGTATGCTGTGAGTTCTTCAATACGTTTATTTACGTATTCCATCAAATTTGCATCCATATTAAACACTCCCTTTTTTGAAAATTATACCATTTACTAAAAGGTGTTGTCCTGTTTTATTTCAAGAAAATGGGAGTCTCGTACCTATCATATTTCCTCATCTTCATCCTTAAATTCATTATAGCGTTTTTTCCTTAGAAAATAGGCAAAAGTAAAGGTGCATAAAAAACATACAAACAATACAGAGCCTACAATCATGCCAGCTTTATTCGTTCCATCTGGTGTTAGTACAGTAATGAGGTAAAAAACAATGCCAATTGCTAAAGAGTAGAAAATCGTTTTGTAATAAGGGCCCGGCTTTTTTACATGATCGCCATATACATCAACAGATATCGTAATATTTAAGTAGCCAAGCAAAATCGATGTACTTAAAATCACTAAGTATAGTGGATTATCCATTACTGCATATAACCCATGCTTCACTCCATTATAAATTAAAATCCCTATGATACAGATCGTTTGAAACAGAAAGGCAGTTCGAAAATTCCGTAAGTTTTTTAATTTTAGGCGCTCGTCTTTCATTATTTGCATTATAATTCCTCCTTATCGATCCAAAATAATTCATCTAAAGATTTGTTGACTGCGTAACAGATGTCTAGACATAGTTTTAAGGTGGGATTATATTTCCCTTTTTCAATTAAGCTGATCGTCTGTCTAGTTACACCAGTTAATTCAGCTAATTGCAGCTGTGTTAAATTCATTTGAAGACGTGCGATTTTCACCATATTCTTCATAATATTACCGCCTCCTACCAATAGTGTAACATATATATTACGTAATGCAATATATATGTTACGTTTTTTGGGGAGGAAAAACACCTTTTATAAAAAATGACCTTACCCCATGACCTAAGTCATTATTTTCCCAAAAGAAATGACCTTTAGGTATAGGAGATAAAAAGAAAAATCTTTATGATAGGTTGTAGAAAGGATGATAAAAATGTTAGAGATTATAGAGTTGTCCAAAGCATATAAACAGAAAAAGGTAGTAGACTCGATTAATTTATATTTAGAAAGCGGAGAAACGGTTGGATTATTAGGGCCAAATGGTGCGGGTAAATCGACGACGATATCGGTGATTTCTTCTTTGGTTGCACCAAATAACGGCGATATTCGATTGCACAATAAAAGTATTTTAAAATCTCCACAACAGTTGCGGGAGATTTTAGGAGTAGTTCCCCAGGAAATTGCCCTTTATATGGAATTATCGGCAAGAGAAAATTTAATCTTTTTTGGAAAAATGCACAGAATTCCAAACAGCCGCCTGCAGCAAAGAGTAGATGAAGTCCTTGACATTATCGGTTTAAAGGATAGGGAAAAGGACTTGGTGAAAACTTTTTCCGGCGGGATGAAAAGAAGATTAAATATTGGCGTAGCCCTCATTCATGAGCCGAAGATTATCATCATGGATGAACCGACCGTTGGTATTGACCCGCAGTCTCGCAATTATATTTTAGAAACGGTAAAAAGGCTGAATAAAGAGCAAAACATGACTGTCCTTTATACAAGTCATTATATGGAAGAGGTAGAGTTCCTTTGTGACCGCATTTATATTATGGATCATGGTCAAATTATTGCCTCTGGAACAAAAGAAGAATTAAAAAATATTCTGTCTGCTGAAACGGCGATAAATATTAAAGTAGAAATGGTGAAGCATGAATTTGTAGAGGCATTAAAAAATCATGCCAATGTAAAAAATCTCTCTATCCAGCAATCTATTATTACAGTCATTGTTCCAAAGCAAATCAACTTGCTGAAAGATATTTTTAAACTAGCAGAAGAAAATGCAACAAACGTGCTTTCCGTAAATATTGAAACACCAACCCTTGAGGATGTATTTTTGCATCTTACTGGTCGGCAGTTAAGGGATTAGGAGGGGTACTATGTTTTGGCAGCTGATAAAAAAAGAATTGCTGATTATGTGGAGAAGACCAAGAGAACTAATTGTGCTGCTGTTAATGCCTTTTATTCTTATTACGATTTTAGGAAGTGCATTAGGAGCATTAGATGATAAAGAAGTAACAATAAATGCAAAACTTGCTGTGTTGTTGCAAGATAATCCGAAAAAAGCACAGGAAAAAGCGATAAACGAAATTCAAACATCATCTTTATCAGAAAAAGAAAAAGCGGAAAAAACAGCTATTATTTATTCTTTTAATCCAGTTGATATTTTTTTAAAGGAACTAACTGAAAATAAAGAATTAAAAAAAGTGTTAAAAGTTACAGTCATAAAGGAAGGCAAACTAACAGCAAAAGAACAAAAAAAATATAGTGGTGTTTTAGAAATTCCTTCTACGTTTTCTGAACAATTTTATCAAAAGCTCGTGCAGGGAGATGGAGAAGTTGAAAAGTGGAAATTAGCAGTAAGCGACAACACTTCCTTAGAAGCGACGGTTATTCAAGATGTTGTATCAAGTTTTCAGAAAGAGCTAACCTATTCGCAAACAGCACAGCAATTAAAAGTTGATTACACACAGCTGTCTGCAGCCCAGACAAAGGTAGGCACTATTGAAAATATCACAAAGAAAAAAGAGGTAGACGCCATTTCTTATTATGCAGTTGGCATGTGTGTCATGTTTGTTTTTTATGTCGCTACAACTGTAGCTGGATTTGCTTATCAACAAAAAGAAGAGTATATGTATCAGCGGACATTACTCGCAAATGTATCACGTTTTTCATATTTTGCTGGAATATTCGCAGCGACATTTTTGCTATCTTTTGTTCAGCTCAATGTATTGTTTGGTTTAACAGCACTCATTTATGGGGTGAACTTTCCTAATATTATTAATTATTTATGTATAACATTAGCCTTAAATGCAATGACTGCAAGCTTTGCTGTATTTATAACAAGCATTGCTTATAAATTAAATTCAAGAAACATCGCCAACATTTTCTCTAGTTTATTTATTCCTATTCTCGCATTTATTGGCGGAAGCTTTTTTGATGTTAGCGCTATTGGCGGTTTTATGGAGACATTGGCACAATACTCGCCAGGTGGTGCGGCAATAACCGCTTATTTAAAAGTAGTTCAGGATTACTCTTTTAGTGATATTTGGAGTCAAATTCAAGCAATATTATTATTTACCGGAATATTAATCGTATTAACACTTGCTTTTATTAGGAAAAGAGGGATTGCATCATGAAGGCGATACTTTGGGGAAAATATAGACAGTTTATCCGCAAGCCTGGTGCTCTTATTGTAACTACCATTATGTGTATGGCGTTTGCCTTTTTGCTGGGGAAATCTTCTTTTACAAAAATAGAAGTTCCTGTTTATAGTGCAAACGGGACAGAGGATATTCACAGCATTGTAAAGGACTTAAACAAAAGCGAAAGCTACACATTTAAGGTGTTTTCGGAAGAAGAAACAAAAAAGAAAGTAGAAGAAGGTACATCTGAAGCTGGTATAGCGTTGGGAGAAAATAATTATACACTTTATCGTGTTGCAGAAAGTTCTAATGTAATTGTGATCAATCGCTTTTTAGAAAAATATTATCAAAATAAACAGCAAAAGGCAGCAATGATACAATTGGCACAAAATCATCAAGACGCAGAAAAAATTTTAGCAGATAATGAAGCAAATCCAATTTTGCCAGTATCATTTGACAGTAATGTGTCGAAGAAAAAATCCACTTATAATCAGGCGCTTCAATCTTTATTTGGATTTACACTATTTTTTAGCATCTATACAATTGCTTATACGGTGGTGGAAATTTTACGAGATAAGCAAAATGGTATTTGGGATCGGTTTATTTTATCTTCTACGTCGAAAACACAGCTTTATTTAGGTCATTTACTGTTTAGCTTTGCAGTTGGCTATATTCAAATAATGTTGATATTCACCATTTTTAAATACGGTGTTGGGGTAGATTTCTATGGGAAGTACTATTGGGTCTTTCTCCTGATCATCCCTTATTTGTTTGCCATCGTTGCATTGGCAATTTTACTTACCGGTTTAGTAAAAACAGCGAGTCAATTTAATTCGCTTATCCCGCTTATAACTGTAAGCTTTGCGATGCTTGGCGGCGCCTATTGGCCATTAGAAATAGTAACTTCCAAATTCCTATTGCTTTTATCCAAATTTATTCCCATTACGTATGGAATGGAGATGCTGAAAAAAGCAATTATACAAGATGCTCCAATGCAAGAAATTCTCCTGCCAGCAGCAGTATTGCTGTTAATGGGAACGTTGATGTTAGGCGTAGGCATTCGGTTGATTGAGAGAAGGCATGTTTAATGTAAAGTGATGCGGATTTTGTCGAAAAGTAGCTATTTCGGAAAAACTGCAACAAAATTGCGTGAAACTGCAACAATATAGAGAAAAACTGCAACAATCATAGTAAAAATTGCAACAATAGATGACGAAAGGAAGGGGCTGTCTCACTTGAGGCACCCCTTTTGCATTTTATAGAACATTTTTGCAGGGGAAAGTAAGTATTTATAGAAATATTTGGATATGAAGGTACTTGCCATATAGAAGGAGGAGAAACCAATGAGACATAAAAGCAATTATGATGATGAAAGGCTCGTTGAAATTGATGAAGAATTATGTGTTCTTTTAAAAAAAAGAAAGGAAATTTGCAATAAGAAATCAAGAGTGCCATCTTCATCCTATATTGCAAAATGGGCGGAAAAGTATGATAAGGACGAATGTTTTTTGAATGCATTTTTTGGAACAATTAGTAGTGAGGAACATATTAGGCAACCTGTTGAACCAAAAGGGTTTGTAAAGCATATCCCTATTTTAAAATTAGTTGAAATGGAAGAGGTAATGTATTTTATTACCCATGTTTTCCAATATAAAAATGTAAGTGTTTTATATTTTAATCAAGATTTGGACGATGCGAGTAAAGGTACAGATGGACTCGCTCCATTTATGAACTTCGAATTGTTTATTAATGAAAAATATGATTGCCAAATGGTACGTGGCAGTGGCTCAGATGGACATCGCTGCTATATCTTCAACATAACACCGCCTCTGCCAGAAGATTTATCAGGTCTAACATTCGTTTTTAAAGAGTATAGTGATCACTTAAAAGAAAAGGAAACAGGATCAGAAGTTATTTTTAAACTACAAAATAGGAGGAGATTATCATGAACGTTTTTAATGGGCCAAAAAAGCAATACGACGATAAAATGGCAGCAATGGATGAACAATTATGTGCATTAATAAAGCAAAGAATAGATTATACAGAAAAAAGTTATTTGGTACCGCCTCCAAAAAATATTGTAGACTGGGCAGAAAAATACGAGCTTTCAGAGGAAATGCTGCAGACAATATTTTCTGATTTTGAAGTCGATCGTTATAAACCTTCAGTAGAACCAGAAAAGTTTAGAAAAAACATTCCTGTCTTAAAGTCGGTGGAGATAAATAAATATATTTATACGGTTATCTTCATACGGCAGTATGCGAACGCCAGTGTTTTACATATGACAATAGATTGGGATTCGACAAGTGATCAGAGCGATCATGAATACCCTCCACATTTAAAATTATATATAGGAGAGGAGTTTCGTTGCAGGAAATCAGGAGGAGGAGGGACGCAAGGACATACCACCCAAGATTTTATTATTTCTCCACCATTACCTGATGATATTTCTGGGTTGTCATTTTATTTTTATCAAGATGTTGATAAAGAAGATCAAGAGAATAGAACGGAATTTGATATTTGTATAGATTAATTTATGTTTGGACGTATTAATGTAAACGACTTTTTTACATACATTCCTGTTAATTGGTGTATTAAATGATGGCTGTTTTCTCAAAGTTTGTTGTTTTTACGTAAAAAAATGGGAGAAGAAGTACTCAGCAGACTGAATACACGTAGACTCCTGTGGGAATGCGAGAAAGACGAGACCCCGCAGGAGCGTATGTGACGAGGAAGGCTCGACACTCGCCCACGGAAAGCGAAGTGTATTCAGGCTGCGAATTTAAACGCAACAATCTATACGAAAACAGCCTGAATGATAAAGAGGTGATTCTATGAAAATAAGAAAAGCTGTGTTAAAAGACGCAAAAAGCATTGCCAAAGTACATGTAGATAGCTGGAGGACTACCTATGAAAATATAGTGCCAGCTGCTTTTTTGCAAGGGTTGACTTACGAGGAACGTGAAAAAATTTGGGTAAGTGAAATACCGAATGGACATGTTTTTGTAGCGGAAAAAGAAGATGGTCAAATAGTTGGCTTTGCTTGTGGGGGAAAAGAAAGAAGTGGAAGCTACAAAAACTTTGATGGAGAACTGTATGCAATCTATCTTTTGAAAAGCTATCAAGGAATGGGGCTTGGTAAATCACTAGTAGAAACAGTTGCAGTATATTTACAAGGGATCGGAATTACCAGTATGATCGTACAAGTTTTAGAAGAAAACAGCGCTTGCTATTTTTATGAAGCATTAGGCGGCAAAAAAGTAGGAAGTGAAGTAATTAATATTAGCGGTAAAAGAATAAACGAGCTGGTTTATGGCTGGAATGACATTGGAGAAATAGGGAGTAAATAGAAGAACTTATATTAATTAAATGTTACTTAAAATAAAGTATGGCAGATGAATTTACTGGACATTGCTTCTTTTTAAATTACATGAACCCCTGTTACAATTACTATTACCTCTTCATGGAGAGCACCTCAATTAAAAGGCATGATAAAAATAACACAAAAATTATTATTAGAATATTCGTATTTTTGTACAATTTACATATAGTTTGGACCAATCATACTAGGTATAGTGATATCAAGAAATAAAACACATCTTTTTTTTATTTTTAATGACCTTTCTAATAAGAAATATAAACGACTAGTAGGAGGAGTACATGATGAGATTAAAAGACAAAGTAGCAATTGTAACTGGTGGCAGCCAAGGAATTGGGGAAGGAATTGCACGTACATTTGGAAAAAATGGTGCAAAAATTGTCCTTGCAGATGTAAATGAAGAATTAGGTGCTAAGCTAGTAGACCAGCTGGCTTCAGAGGGAATTGAATCTATCTTTGTGAAAACAGATGTTAGCAGCGAAGAAGATGTAATTGCAGTGGTTAAAGCTGGTGTGGAACGTTTTGGAGGAATTGATCTTTTAATTAATAATGCGGCAATTAATGTGCGTAAATCAGCTGTAGATACTTCACTAGAAGAGTGGCAGAAAGTTATTGGTGTGAATTTAACTGGTGCATTCCTATGCTCCAAATATTCTATTCCTGAAATGGAAAAACGAGGTGGTGGTGCAATAGTCAATATTGCTTCATGGCATGCGGAAAAAACAATTACACGTTTAGCTGCTTATGCTGCATCAAAAGGAGGAATGACTGCATTAACAAGACAAATGGCATTGGATTGTGGTCCTAAGAACATTCGTGTAAATGCGGTTTGCCCAAGTACAGTTAAGACTCCTTTACTTGATCTGACTTTTGCAAGTCTTCCTGATCCAGAAGAAGCATTTAAACAAACACTTGAATTCCAACCATTTGGCCGAATTGGTACTGTCGATGATATCGCGAATGCATGTTTATTTATGTGTTCTGATGAAGCTACATATGTCAGCGGTCAAACATTGATGGTTGACGGAGCAGCAATTAATAAAATTGCTCGTCCATTAATGTTCGATTAATATATAACAAGAGGGAGCAGGTGGAGATGAAATCTTCACCTAGTTCTTTAAGAGGATGTTCAAAAAGGCACCAAATGATAAGCGTCGAATCTCTTCGTTGGCTTGCTTTTCCGCTACTCACGTATCTAATTGCATACGTTCCGTTGCTCAAAGCTACGCCACCTCGATCTTCTTGCTTCTAATTTGTCACCTTTTTGAACACGTATTTTAAATATAAGTTAAACAAGGGAAGTGTTTTAAGTTGAATCAATTTGAAAATGTTACACTTGTAAAAAAAGCAAATATCTACTTTGAGGGAAAAGTGACAAGCAGAACGATTATTTTCCCTGATCAAACAAAGAAAACACTTGGCATTATGATGCCAGGCGAGTATGAATTTTCTACTTCTAGTAAAGAAGAAATGGACATTGTTTCAGGGAAATTATCTTACAAGCTGCAAGGTGAAGATTGGAAAGAAATTAACGGAAGCGGCGTTTTCTATGTACCTAGCAATGAAAGTTTCCAATTAATTGTTCATGAAGTTGTAGATTATTGCTGTTCTTATCTTGAGGAATAGATTCTTTAAAGAATTAAATGAATAATAAAAAATCGCCAATTGAGTATCAAAGTGTATACTCAACTGGCGATTTTTTTAAATACCAAATTCCCCTCTTAGAACCATAGAATGATAAGAGGGGAATTTGGTAAAATAATTATTTAGCGTTGGAACTAACAGACTGAAGATTCTGGTTCTCTTGTATTTTGTTTTTAATCGCTATATAAAGAAGAATACAGTGTTCAAAATTCGATATATTTAATGAAGTCAATTCCTTTATTTTTTCAAGGCGATAGATTAAAGAGTTGCGGTGAATAAATAAATTTCGAGCAGTTTCACTTAAATTCATATTGCTTTTGCAATAAACCATAAAAGTGGAGGCTAACGTTTCAAAGTTATAGTGGTTAATAAAAGGATCTACATTTTTATTGAGCTGTGTTAATAATGTGGGAGGCAGTTCATTTGTTAAAATTTCTAAAGTGATATTCCAGCTATTATAATAGTATATTTTTGGGTGTATTTCTGTCTTCTTTCCAGCCTGCAATGTTCTTATTGCGTTATCATAGGATTCTTTCATCCCCTGTGTACCCTTAGCAGTGTTTCCGATTGCAACGACTGCTGATAAACCGTATTTTTTTTCTAAAAATTGATTCACTTTGTTAATTTTGTAGTCAATTCTATTTATAAATGATTTATCCATTCCTTTGGAACCTGTTGCAAGAAATATAGAGAATTGCTCTAGGTTTGCTTGTCCAATGAGATCTTCATTATGTTCAACAAAGTGAAACTTGATACTTTCTAGTAATTCTTGATGAAGTTGATGTAAGGATATTTTATTGGTAGTGGTATTTAGTATGTTAGTTGATAAAGCAGCAATATCAATAATAATACAGGCTCTTTCTATTTCTAAATTATATCCTATCATTTTTCCATAATCAGTTATTCGTTCTATATTGTCATTTTTGCTGTCAAAATGAAAGATATATTGCATTAAAGTATCTAATGCTTTTGTTTCTAAATCAGCTATTTCCGATTTTAAATGTTGATAGCAAAGCATTTCGATATGGTTTTTTACTAACTGTATATATTTTTCTGTTTCATCTGCTTTACCAATAATACCTATAGCGCCAATAGCTTTATTATTTACAATGATAGGTGCGCTTGATCCAGGAAAAATATTTAGTAAATTCTTTACATGTATAGCTTCCCACTGAATCATCTTCTTTTGCTTTACTACTTCAAAAAATAGCTTATCAAAAATCCCTACCCGACTAGGATCGTTTGTTCCTATAAGATATCCTTTGTCATCAGAAATACTGACTGGATAGCCTATTATATTACTTGTTTCTTGAGCCACTGTCTGTGCAATTTTTTCAAGAATCATACATTACCCTCCAATAAAAATCTATTTTTCTACATACTGTGCTAATAAAGAATTAACTGACAATCTACTAATTTTATTCAAATTCTACAGAAGTATATTCCTATTCTTACTTTGGTCATATTGTTTACAGTGTATTTTATTTTTTTCAATATCTCAACAAATATGTTAGAAAACATAACATGTTTAAAAGTGTTTTTGATAGGAAAGCTTACATGAAACTTGAAAATATAGGTGGGAATCCCAATATTTATAACAAAATTACAATGCCTATTGTAAAAATTAAACTATAAGAATTGAAGAAATATTCTTTTTTTTGTGTAAATTACACATAGTAGTTTATCAGGCAGATGAATTATAGTTAACTCAAATAAAATGAACCAAAGAAGTTTGCAATAGCTTTTTTGTAACTTTTCTTAAGGAGGAGGCTTAATCGATGAATATTATTGTAATCGTTAAAGCAACGTTTGATGTGGAAGAGAAAGTTGTAATTGAAAAGGGCCAAATTGTAGAAGATGGCATTGAATTTATTATAAATCCATACGATGAATATGCTTTAGAAGAAGCGATTCGATTAAAAGAAGAAGCTGGAGGAGAAGTGACGGTTGTAACAGTTGGATCAGACCATTCAGAGAAAATCCTTCGAACTGCTTATGCCTTTGGCGCTGATCGAGCTGTGCTTATTGAAGATGACTTAGAGGAAAAAGATGAATTTATTACTTCAAAGCTATTGGCATCATTTATTAAAGATAATTCTTTCGACATTATCTTTGCTGGAAATATGTCTATTGATAACGGAACTGGTCAAATTGGTCCAAGATTGGCAGAAGAACTCGAAATACCTTATACAACAGCAGTAACAAAGGTGGTAATTGAAGGCGACAGCGTCGTAGTGAATCGGGATGTGGAAGGTGATACAGCTGTTTTAGAGTTTTCCATGCCATTATTAATCACAGCCCAACAAGGGCTTAATGAACCGCGCTATCCATCTTTTCCAAGTATTATGAAAGCAAAAAAGAAACCTATTGAGCGTATCCAAATTAGTGATTTAGGCATTTCAGATGTAAAAGCAAAAACAAAGATCGTTGATCAATTTCTTCCTGCTGTAAAGGAAAAAGGCCGAATTCTTGAAGGGGCAATTGATTCGCAAGTATTAGAAATCGTTCAACTTATAAATAAAGACCATAAAATAGTTTAGGAGGCTACCGAAATGACAAAAAAAACATTAATATTGGCAGAAATCCGTGATGGACAATTAAGAAATGTAACATTAGAAGCTGTTTCCGCAGCGAAAAAAGTTTTAGAGGATGGAGAAATAGTAGTAGCTGTTTTTGGAAAATCAGTAGAACAGTATACTCCTATATTAGAAGAATATGGAGTACATAAAGTATACGGTGTTGCTGATGAGAAGTTAGAAGAATATACGTCGGATACATATTTCCGAGCATTTATTCAAGTAATTAAAGCAACAGAGCCTGATGTTATTTTTCTAGGACATACAGCATTAGGGAAAGATTTAGCTCCACGGGTAGCAGCAAGAATGGGACTTGGCTTAATTTCTGATGCAACAGATGTTGCGGTAGAAGATAATCAAATTGTATTTACAAGGCCAATATTCAGTGGAAAGGCTTTTCAAAAGAAAGCTATTGTAGAAGGTACTGTATTTGCTACGATTCGCCCTAACAATTTTGAGCTGCCTAAACCAGAAGGAAACAGTACAGAGTTTATCCCGTTTTCGGTTGAATTAAATGAACCGAGTATGACGATTAAAGAGATTGTTCGCAAGACATCTGGTGGAATTGATTTATCAGAAGCAAAGGTAGTTATTGCAGGTGGTCGCGGTGTTAAAAGTGCTGATGGCTTTCAAATTTTAAATGAATTGGCGGGTGTACTTGGTGGTGCAGTAGGTGCAACACGAGGAGCATGTGATGCGGACTATTGTGACTACTCTATGCAAATAGGACAAACTGGAAAAATAGTTACACCTGATTTATATATTGCATGCGGCATTTCTGGAGCAATTCAGCACGTTGCTGGAATGTCTAACTCAAAAGTAATTATTGCTATAAACAAGGATTCAGAAGCTCCTATTTTTAGTGTTGCTGATTATGGAATTGTAGGAGATTTATTTGAAGTAGTGCCAAAATTAACGGAAGCATTTAAAAATACCCTATCAGTTACTGCGGAATAACAAATAAAAATAGAGAAAGGCGTTGATAGAATGAAAAAGTATGATGTGATTATCGTTGGTGGAGGAATTATGGCTTCTAGTGTAGCTTATAATCTTCGGAAAGATGGGTTTACCGGTAGTATTGCTATTTTTGAGAAAGATCAAATGTATGAATTTTCATCCACTCCTCGAAGTGAAGGAGGAATCCGCCTTTCTTTTACGACAGAAGTAAACATTCAATTGTCCCATACCAGTCTTGAATTTTATAAAAAGTTTGAGAAAGAAATGGAAATTGACGGAGAAACACCTTTATTAGATTTTAAGCAAGATGGTTATTTATATTTAGCTACGAATGAAACGTTGCCTAAATATATTGATAATGCCAAGTTTCAAAATAAATTAGGTGCAAATATAGAAGTGCTTTCTGTAAATGACATTAAAAAGATTATCCCAGAGTTAAATGTAGATGACTTGGCAGGAGGAGCGATAGATAGGGATGCAGGGACTATGGATCCGTACACTGTCCTTCAATTCTATGTGAAGCAAGCAAAAAGTTTAGGGGTAGAGTGTATTTATGAACCTGTACAATCTATTCTGTCGGAAAATGGGAAAGTGACGGGTGTTAAAGTAGAGTCTGGTGAAGAGTATCAAGCTCCAGTCGTTGTAAATGCTTGCGGTGCATGGGCAGGAGTAATAAGTAGTACAATTGGAATTGAAATCCCAGTTCGCCCGCTTCGTTATCAGATATACAGTTTTGACCTTGCTACACAATTTGAGAAAACACTTCCATCCATAACATTTGATCCTTCTGGAGTCTATTTCCGAAAAGAAGGAGCGAAAATTTCGTCAGGAATGCCTCATCGTAATCCAGATGGTTTTGAATTTACTTCAGAAAAATCTGGTTTCGAGGAGCAGATTTGGCCAGTATTGGCAGAAAGAAGCCAAATTTTTGAACAGTTAAAGTTAGAACGCGGCTGGGTAGGGCTTTATGATTTCAATCATATTGACCATAATGCTATAATCGGGGGCCATCCTGATATGAAAGGATATTATATGATAACAGGATTTAGTGGTCATGGATTCCAGCAAGCGCCAGCAGCAGGAAAAGGGTTGGCTGAGTTGATACGATTAGGAAAATACGAAACAATTGATCTATCATCCCTATCCATTGAACGTTTTGCTAAAAAGCAATTAATCCTTGAAACTGCCGTTCTATAAAAAGATATTGTTCATCATTTTTCAGAGGCAAGGAACTTTTTCTATATATATGATTAAATGAATCTGCTAGGGCTGGCTCTTCATAGAGCTCCCTAACTTGTCAGGCGAGTAAAAATAAACAGATAGAGATAAAAGGAAATGTGATAACTAATAATCAATTTGAGGTGTTTACATTGTTAACAGTTGCTAATCGATTAGACTCTGTAGGATTTTCCAATGTTCGAAAAATTTATGAAAAAGCGACTACGTTAAGTGCATCAGGTAAAAAAGTATATAACTTGATATTAGGAGAACCTGATTTTCCAACACCTAAAATTGTTTCTGACAAAGGAATAGAAGCAATTTTAAATGAAGAGACTCATTACACATCCAATTATGGGGTACCTGAATTAAGAACGGCAATTGCTGAAAAATTAACAAAGGTAAATCATATTCCAGCAACTAGTGATGAAGTGTTGTTAACTATAGGGGCTACAGAAGCAATTTCTATCATTATGATGGGAATCTTGAATCCAGGAGATGAAGTGATCATTCCTTCTCCAACTTGGGGATATTACGAATCATGCCCCAAATTAGCGGGCGCAACTCCTGTAGAAGTTCCACTTGTATATGATAAAGGGGCCTTTTCTTTAAGAGCAGAAGATATAGAAAAAGCCATTACGGAAAGAACGCGTATGCTGGTTATTAATTCACCTGGCAATCCAACTGGAATGATTATAGATAAAGAGACACTGCTAGCTATTTCTGAAATTGCGATTAAGCATGATTTAATCGTTGTGTCTGATGAAATTTATGAAAAAATTATTTATGATAATCAACTACATTGCAGTATTGCGTCACTACCTGGAATGAAAGAACGAACAATAACAGTTAATGGCTTCTCGAAAGCATATGCGATGACTGGCTGGAGAATAGGCTATCTTCACGCACCTTCCAATCTTTTGAATGGACTTGTCAGGGTTCATCAATATAATGTTACTTGCCTGCCATCCTTTACACAGAAGGCAGCACTGACAGCGCTTCAAGAAGCAGAGCCTGATGTGGTAAAAATGCGTGAGGAATTTAATCGTCGCAGAGACTTGATTGTGGATATTCTTTCTAAATCAGAAAATATAGAGATCGAAAAGCCGGAAGGAGCATTCTATCTTTTTATAAATATTTCACATACTGGAAAAACCTCTAATGAAATTGCATTGGAGTTATTAGAAAAAACAGGTGTAGCTCTTGCCCCTGGAAATGCATTTGGAAATTTTGGAGAAGGATATGTAAGACTTTCCTTTGCAGCCTCAGTAGATATTCTACAAGAAGCAGGAGAGAAAATTGTAAACTATTTAAATAATATAAACAAAAAAGAAAGTGTGCATTAAGAATTTAATTTGTAATATTTAGAAAGGAAGAGCTAGTTAATAGGTAATAGATTTGTTTATCTAGTGTGCACGGCATGGGTGTAATCTCTAGGGTGTAAGTCCCGAACCTCGAAGGCAGTAGTAGGGGATAGCTTAAGCCAAGGCTGTCCGTGGCGACGCGGAATCTGAAGGAAGTCGGCGGCAAACTTCCGACCTAAGGAACACGAACCTATATAACTATTATAGCTACTAGTATACTCAATAATAAATCCAGTAAGCATTGGACCAGCCGGCGATTTTACGTTAATACAAATCTATTACGCTCGCTACATACAACCAGCCTTCATTTGTTGGAATGTAGGTGCTATCTGTTACCCATGACTGATTGGGTTTACTTACTTTAATACATTTTCACTGACTGGATGCTTATGTCTAGAGTTTGTAATAGCTTTGTAATTTTTTGGCGGTACAACACTTCCAATTATTTTATTTGTCATGATACGAGAAACGGTTCGTTCACTCACCTTCACACCACGTTTATTCAAGGTTTTGGTAATTTTAACACAACCATATCGTTGCTTAAATTCTAGGCGCGTTTGTAGTATGGCTTGGGATAGCTTTTCCTGCTTTTTTCGTTGTTCACTTTTTGGCCGGTTTAGCCAATTAAAGTAGCCACTTTTTGATACTCCCAGAACTAGGGATATCTTCTCAACTCAGTATAGGGAGCGATTTTCATAGATAAATTCAAAATTTACCGAGTTGCGAAGTAGTGCATCGCCTTTTTTAAGATTTCATTTTCCTCTTCAAGATCACATAACTGTTTTTGTAAAGCTCTTATTTCAGTATCAGGACTAGAAAATGTTTGTGCTGCTTTAATTTCCGGCTGATGACTATATTTCTTGATCCAACCATGCAAATTATTTGCATTTACGCCTGTTTCTCTTTTAAATGTTTCACCATAACGTTTTCCATTTCCTTTAGCCATTTAGACACACCTCATTATAGTTTGGATTTCTATTATAACAATCTGTGTCTACTTTTGAGTCTAGCATTATGCACTTTAATAAGTTATTAATAATAAAATTTAAATATTCAGATATATCAATTGAATAGAGGTGAATATTAGTTTGTGAAATAAGAAAGGATAAAAAGATTAAACAAAAGTACTTGATAATAAATTGTTTGTAGGGAGTGAGGTGGTTATTAATTGCATTTTAAGGATATATAAAAGAATCTAATGTTAGTTGAAGGTTATTCCTATGTTAGATGATATTACAATTATTAACAAACTCACTGATTTATAGGTAGAATGAGTATTATACTTTCTATTGACGAAAAAAATACTATATCTACAGTAAAATTAGAAACTATCAAGAAAGGAATTGATAGCCTGCGGTCAATAGAATAATAATTTCTTAGGAACAATATAAAAGATAAGGAGTGGATTATTATCTATACTAATAATGAGTTGCAAAAAAATCTGAAGCAAAGACACATGACTATGATGGCAATAGGAGGTGTAGTAGGAGGAGGCTTGTTTTTAGGCAGTGGAACAGTCATTAACTCTGCAGGTCCCGGAGCTGTTTTCACTTATGCATTGGTAGGAATGTTTATGGTTTTTATTATGCGCATGTTAGGGGAAATGTCTACTGCACATCCAAATAGTGGTTCTTTTTCTACTTATGCTTATAATGAGATTGGTCCATGGGCAGGATATACAATTGGGTGGTTATACTGGTTTTACTGGGTTGTAGTCATTGCAATTGAAGCTATGATGGCCGCAATCATTATTCACGAGTGGGTTCCATTCATTTCTGTTGGAATACTAAGTTTACTCTGCATTATTTTATTAACACTGACCAACTTTTTTTCTGCTAGATTATTTGGAGAATTCGAATACTGGTTTTCTATTATCAAAGTTGTAGCTATAGTTTCATTTTTAATTATTGGTGTTGCGATGATTTTTGGACTTTTCCCTCAAGTCGAGAAGCCGGGTGTATCAAACCTTCTTGATAGAGGCGGTATAATGCCTAAAGGTATTAATTCTCTTTTAATTGCTATTTCGGTTGTTATTTTTGCTTATCCAGGTATTGAGATAGCAACAATTGCTGCAGGAGAATCACAAAATCCTAAAAAAGCTGTTATGGCTGCGATTAATAGTGTTATATGGAGGATCCTTGTATTTTATATTGGTTCGGTAACAATCCTAGTGACACTTCTTCCTTGGAATTCTTCCTCTATTCTTAAAAGTCCTTTCGTTTCCGTATTGGACATGCTAGAAATTCCAGGTGCCTCGTTAATCATGAATATTATTATTTTAGTTTCTGTTCTTTCTGTATTAAATACTGGTATCTATACTACTTCTAGAATGTTATTCTCACTAGCTGAAAAAGGAGATGCTCCTAAAGCATTACTACGTGTAACGAAAAAAGGTGCACCTATCTGGGCCGTGCTTGGCAGTACTGTATTTTCACTTATAACACTGCTATCCAGTACGATTTCTCCTGATAAACTTTATGTATTACTTATTAACGCTACTTCTTGTATTGCTTTGATCGTCTATTTATTTGTTGCTATTTCACATGTTCGTATGAGAAAAAGATTAGAAAGAAATAATCCTGAAGCTTTAATTGTGAAAATGTGGTTCTTTCCTTATTTAACGTATTTTACAATAGCTGCTATGGTATGTCTTCTTATAGCAATGGCATTTATGGAAACAACTCGTATACAGTTAATAGCAACATTAACTACTACAGCAATAATTCTTATTTCTTATGTTCTTACTAGTAAGAAACAAGGCTCCAAACAAACAGAGAATAATGAAAAGCCATATCAAGCACAATAAACTGAATGGGTAAACTATGTTGATTCTTCTAACACCCAAGGGATAGTTATCAATCACTGAAGAAAGGGAAGAAAAAATAAAAAAAGTCTTACCTTTGTATTTGTTAATTATTATTTTAATCAGAATAGGCAGAATATTCAATCGGAAGGGCTTGCATTTCCTATTTTATTAAAATATTTGGACGATTTAGTACTCGTAAGTAAAGAAGAAATTCAACTAGATTTAGTTTTGGTACGTATAAAGCAAATAATTGAACCTTCATCAGCTACTACAATGACGCAACTTTGTTTTATGCTTTTCTTTCCTACATAAAGGAAGTGGGAATTCCAAAAGGTTTAATATGTAGAAAATACACGGAACTACTAGGTAGTTCCGTTCAAATTTTTGTACATTTTCCACATAGTTATGGATAGTGAAAAAATATAAACTTTGTATAAAGTTGATAAATTTAGAAAATTCAAAACTAGAGGGAGGGAGGCTAGTTTCCAATTGAATGCTTAATAGGTTTTTCTTTACTGGATGTAATATGGTAAGGGAAAAACCAATGATGCTATGGAACATGAAAACAGTCCAATAAAAGCTGGTGGATCTTTAGCGCCTCTTGCAAGCTTAGATTAACATAAAGGGGGAAAATCATGGTTTCGTTTATTAATTTTTTGCTATTCTTACTCGTTGCAGGATATGCCTTCTATCTTTTTGCTTCTATTGTATATAGTAGAATTACTTTCATTAAACTAGGGAAAAAAAGCAATCTAAAAAAAGATACGAAAATCCGTGTAAATGAGTTTATTGTCAATGTCTTTGGACAAAAAAAGCTATTGAAGGATAAAAAGAGCGGGATAATGCATGTTGTGATGTTTTATGGCTTTATTATCCTTCAGCTTGGTGCTTTAGAACTTATAATTAAAGGCTTTATACAAGGATTTGAGCTTCCTTTAGGAGCAGCGCATAAATTTTTTAGTATAACCCAAGAAATTACGGTATTCCTTATTTTATTGGCTGTTTTATATGCTTATTATAGAAGATATATTGAGAAGTTAGTACGGCTAAAAAGAGGATTAAAATCTGGACTAGTTCTTATTTTTCTATCCGTTCTAATGGTTTCCGTTTTCGGGTCGTTAGCATTTGAACATTTATGGCTAGGGGAAATGGGTGGTGTTTATGCTCCGATTTCAACAGCCATCGCGTTTGTTTTTCAAAATATTGGCCAAGGAACGGCAGGAGTCTTATTCTATTTATTCTGGTGGATACACACACTTACCTTGCTGTCATTTTTAGTGTATGTTCCACAATCTAAACATGCTCATTTATTATTTGCACCGGTTAATGTGTTTTTAAGAGATACAAAACCGGTTGGACAGATAACATCGATTGATTTTGAAGATGAGTCTTTGGAAACATATGGAGTTGGCAAGATAGAAGATTTTAGGCAAAACCAATTAATTGATTTATATGCATGTGTTGAATGTGGACGATGTACCAATATGTGTCCAGCTTCAGGGACTGGAAAAACTTTATCTCCAATGGATTTAATCGTAAAAATGCGTGATCATTTAACAGATCAAGGAGCAGCTGTTACTTCCAAGCAGCCATGGCTGCCAAATTTTATTTTCGGCAACTCAACTGCTAACCAATTAGCAACACAATCTACATCCATGGAATCAGCAGCCTCATTAGAAATGCCTAATTTAGTAGGTGATGTCATTACAGAGGAAGAACTTTGGGCATGTACAACTTGCCGAAACTGTGAGGACGCATGTCCAGTAGCAAACGAACATGTAGAGAAGATTATTGATATGAGGCGTTTTCTAGTGTTAACGGAAGGAAAGGTGCCGCAAGACTCTTCTCGCTACTTTCAAAATCTTGAACGCCAAAGTAATCCTTGGGGATTAAACCGCAAGGAGCGCATTAATTGGAGAGAAGGCAGAGAGGATATTGCTGTGCCTACAGTAGACGAAGTAGAAGACTTTGATTATCTTTTCTTTGTAGGATCAATGGGTTCTTTCGATAAACGCAGCCAAAAAATAGCTCAGTCTTTTGCTAAAATTATGAATATCGCTGGCATTAAGTTTGCCATTTTAGGAAATGAAGAACGCAGCTCTGGAGAAACTGCCCGCCGTATGGGGAACGAATTCTTGTTTCAACAATTGTGCCAAGAAAATATTGCTACCTTCCAGGCATATAACGTTAATAAAATCGTAACGATTTGTCCACATACGTACAATACATTTAAACATGAATATCCAGAGTTTGGTTTAGAAGCAGAAGTATACCATCACACTGAATTTATTTGGAAACTATTAGAAGAGGGTAAAATCAATCCTACAAAAGAAGTAAAAGAAGCAGTTGCTTATCATGATTCTTGCTACATTGGCCGATACAATGATATTTATGATCTACCAAGAAAAATTCTAAATTCTGTGCCAGGTGTCAATATATTAGAAATTGCGCGAAATAAGCAAGATGCTATGTGTTGTGGAGCTGGCGGTGGAATGATGTGGCTGGAAGAAACGCAAGGAAAGCGCGTAAATATTGAGCGAACCGAACAAGCACTTGTATTAAATCCAACAACGATTGGAAGCAATTGTCCATACTGCTTAACGATGATGAATGATGGAGTAAAAAGTAAAGAAGTGGATGAACAAGTTAAAACGCTGGATATTGTTGAAATTTTGGAGAAATCTTTGTAACTTTGTCTAATCTAAAATAATATTTTTATAAGACCAATTCTGTTTTTCTTCGGTTTATTTAAATATTTTTTAGGAAAGAATTTTAGAATATATTAAAAGCAAAATTTTTTCTTTAAACTACCACTTTTTATTTAAAAGTGGTAAAATTTAAATAAGAACAAATGTTCTAAGGGGAGGTAAATATGGAATCGAGTAATAATGTGAAAATAACAGTAGAAACAACAGTCAAAGCACCAGTGGAAAAAGTATGGAAATATTGGACAGAACCAGTACATATAACAAAATGGAACAATGCTTCAGATGAATGGCATACACCATTTGCTGAAAATGATTTAAGGGTTGGCGGGAAATTTCTTTCAAGAATGGAAGCTAAAGATGGAAGTTTTGGTTTTGATTTTAGTGGGATTTATGATGAAGTGAAATTAAATGAGGTAATTTCTTATACTATTAGTGATGGAAGAAAAGTTAAAATTACCTTTATTGATCAGGAAAACGAAACCAAGATCAATGAAACTTTTGATGCGGAAACCATTAATTCAATTGAGTTACAACAACAAGGATGGCAAGCGATTTTAGATAATTTTAAAAAATATGCAGAGCAGCAGTAATTAATAAATAGGTAAGCGTCAAATTATAATATCTTTGTTAAAGGGGTTTTTTAAGCAGTCGACAAGAGGAAAAAAGCCGAAGCTGGTAAAGCAAGTTTGAACAAAACCAATTGATATTCAATTAAAAGTTGCAATTGTGGAAGGTTATAGGTAGAAAATGAAATAAGTACAAAACTTAAATTTAATAAATAAAAATCCATTTTGATCGACCTTTTTTCAAAATGGATTTTTTGAATTTAACGATAAAATCCAGGTTTAGACATTATTTTTTATTCCACAAACGGGCACGATTACTCAAGGGCAGTTTCTTCTTGTGCTAACGGTGCGGGTTGGTGGAAGAAGGAATTGCAACAGCAATTGAAGAAAAAATAGTAAACAATTTAAGTGAGGATGATATTATGCTTGAAGACTATAAAGTTATAAGCCGTCTACCTACATACGAAGAATATAGAAAATTGTGCGTCTCTGTTGGTTGGGATTATATGAACTTTGAAATTGCAAAAGAGGCTATTGAAAATTCTGTTTTTGCAGTGATTGTAGTTTACAAAGAGGAAGTAGTTGGGATGGCACGAATTGTTGGTGATGGGAAAATGTATTTTTATTTTCAAGACATTGTTGTATCACCAGAACATCAGAAAAAAGGCGTAGGAAAAAAACTTATGAACCAACTTTTTATTTATTTAAAAGAAAATGCACCGATACCAGCTTTTATTGGGTTATTTGCTACTAAAGAAGGTGCTGGTTTATATGAAAAGTTTGGATTTAAAGAACCACCTGATATGAATGGGATGTTTAGACTTACACCAATTGAATAGAACTTCAATGATTCTTGTTGAACGAACGGGTGCTAGAGTTCATTAAGTACGAGCCAGCTTCAACAGCCTTTGATCTTCAACAATCGGGCGCTATTCAGTAATATCAGTGAAGCATTGCTCATAGCTATTGTAGTATATTTTTCTGTATGAATTGGGTCAGATTGCTGAATAAATCAGCAATTAAAATGCAGGAATTTCCATGGATGCATCTTAATTACTAAAGGAGTATATTGCTAAATAAGAGGTGAAGTAATGGGGGAAATTAAGAAATTAAAACCTATTGATGCTGCAAAACAGTTTGTTTTTAAAAACTTTCCAGATTGTCAGGGCGCTATTTTAGCTGGAAGTGTAGTCCGTGATGAAGCAACAGAAACTTCGGACCTTGATATTGTAGTTTTTGATAAAAACCTTAGTTCATCTTATCGAGAGTCACTTATTGATTTGGGTTGGGCAATAGAACTTTTTTTACATAACTTAACGTCTTACAAGTTTTTTTTTGAAAGTGATTGCAAAGCAGCAAAACCTTCTATGCCCAGAATGGTTTCAGAGGGAATTATCTTAAAGGATGATGGTATAATTGAGCCTATTAAAAAAGAGGCGAGAGAATTATTAGATAAGGGTCCAAAAGAATGGTCAGCAGAAACTATAAAAATAAGGAGATACTTTATTACGGATGCACTAGACGATTTAATAGGATGTTCTAATAGAGCAGAAGAAATATTTATAGCTAATACCCTTGCTGAATTGGTAAGCGAATTTGTTTTGAGAATAAACCGAAAATGGATTGGTACTTCTAAATGGATTGCACGTTCACTAAAACACTATGATGAGGAGTTTGCCGAACAGTTTGTTGAGGCTTTCGATATTTTTTATAAGACAGGTAACAAAAATAAAATTATAAACTTAGTTCATAATGTATTGGAACCTTATGGAGGACGGCTATTTGACGGTTTTTCTTTGGGAAAAAGCTAAGCAAAATTATCGAATTTTTTTCAATTAACGGGGGCATTTCTGCAGGAATGAGGTGATGTAGTGACTGTTAAAGGTCTGAATCATTTTTTGTTTTCAGTTTCTAATTTAGAAAATTCAATTGAGTTTTATCAAAATGTTTTTGATGCAAAGCTATTAGTTAAAGGGAAAAGCACTGCCTATTTTGACCTAAATGGCATGTGGCTTGCTCTTAATGAAGAAAAAGACATTCCTCGTAATGAGATAAGCCATTCATACACACATATAGCCTTTTCAATAGAAGAAGCAGACTTTGTAAAAATGTACGAAAAACTGAAGGAGCTAAATGTGAACATTCTTTCAGGTCGCCCAAGAGATAAAAAGGATAAAAAATCTATTTACTTCACTGATCCAGATGGCCATAAGTTCGAATTTCATACAGGTACATTACAAGATAGATTAGATTATTATAGACAGGATAAAAACCATATGAAATTTTACACATGATGTGGTGGTGCACCTTATGGACGTTATTTTAGAGAAAGCTACAAATGATGATGCACAATCTATTTTTGATATGCAAGTTAAGGTTTTTATGCCACTGTTAGAAAAATATAAGGATTATGATACAAATCCAGCAAATGAAACCATTGATAGAGTTTTTACAAGAATTAATAACCTTAATGGTGGGTTTTACAAAATATTAGCTGATAATATCCTTGTAGGTGCTATTTGTGTAGTCTGGAAAGAGAGCGTACATTGGATAAGTCCAATGTTTATTCTTCCTGAATACCAAGGTAATGGTATAGCGCAGAAAGCTATCATTTCAGTTGAGAAAATGTTTATTAAAGCTACTAGTTGGGAATTAGCTACAATTTTAGAAGAAGAACGTAATTGTTATCTGTATGAAAAAATGGGCTACATCAAAACAGGTGTTAATAAGAAATTGAACGAAAATACAACCCTTATATTTTATAAAAAAATTGTTAAACAGTTTTAAATTATTCGAAAATTAGGTTACTGAAACATTTAGTATTCAACAAATTGAATCGTTGAATAAATCAGACTTAGTTCAGAGTATTATAAAAAATATGATATTACCAATGCAGCAGTAGTTGAAGACCGTCTATCTGATATTATTGCAGCTAGAGGTAATGGTTTAGTTTTAATAGGATGTAATTTTGATTTTGCACAAGAAGATGAACTTTCTCAGGCTGATATGGTAATAAATGACTTAATTGAGTTGAAAATGATATTACCCAAAATTAAATAAATAGCTATTCTAATTTTCAACTAATGGTGGTGTTAGTAGGATTGTATAAAATCCCACTTTTTTATTCAGCAACCTGGCTTCTTGAAGTGAATAACCTATACATTATCTTTTAATTCATCCATCAATTGTCAAGAACGTTTAGCATTGCCTTCAGCAAAATTTCGCAATCGGTTTTGTAGTTCTTCATTGTCATGTATACGTTCAGCGGTGATCAAGTATGTTTTCATCATTTCATTTTCTCTTTCTAGTGACATTTGTAAGATATGTTTTAGTGATTTCTTAGATAATTCGTCTTCGTTGTCAAAGTCACGGTCATAATCCAGTTCGTGGTTCATTCTAATCCTCCTATGGATTTTATTCTTTTATGTTTTGTACATAAAAAGCATCATTTATACTATGGTGTTAGAAGGATTTGAATAAAAGTGAATGCAGTTCAGTTCAATAAAAGGGGAGTTAAATACTGTCTAAACTATGAAAAAGGTGAACTCATAGTGCTCAGGATAATATCTAAAACAATTACTTCAGAGGTAAGTGAACTTTTATCCTATGCCACTTCCAAAGAGAGAATTTTCCAATCATATGAGAAATACGTTGGATTTTCAGACCATACATTGTATGGATTTGTCTATAAAAGAAAGATTGTTGGTTGTATCGGAATAAAGATTTTAGGGCGGGATGAATTCGAAATAACACATATTGCCGTTGTACCTAATGTTAGAGGAAATCGTATTGGAAGCAGAATGATTGAGTTCATTTGTTACAAATATTCTCCTCGAAAGCTTTTTGCTGAAACGGATGAAGATGCTGTGGAAATTTATCGGAAATTTGGTTTTAAGATAACAAATCTTGGTGAGAAATATCCTGGTGTTGAGAGATTTTTATGCGAATATGAAATAATCAAAGAATAATAAAGTTACTGAACAAACTGGCGCAATAGTTTAACAATGGTTGCCAGTAACTTTATTTTAATAAACTAAAGGTTGCAGCTTAGTTAAATTAGAATAGTAATTGTATGGAATTTGTGTACAAAGGGGGATCCTAAATGAGGTATGATTTAATAGGAGTCTGTAAAGTTTTTTATGAAGAAGAAGGTTGGGGATGGATTTCTGTTGAAGGTGAAGATGACGTTTGGGTACACTTCAGTTCTATTCAAATAGATGGTTTTAAATCACTTTCATCTGGACAACACGTACTGTTTAACCTTGAGGAGATACCGAATTTAAATGAACAGTCACGTCGAGCTTCAAATGTGAGATTAACAATGGAAAATGAATGATGTGAGATAGAATCGGCATTGTTGAGCTATACCGGCTTAGCAACTCTGTTGTTCCATTATAGGGCGTTTTAATAAAATAAGGAGAAAATTATCCTTTTTACAAAGATAATACGGATACCAGCAATTCTAGAATTGTATAGGATATACATTAATATTGCATTTTGGTTAATTCTGACTCGTAAACTAATTCAATTTCGGAGTAAGTTCATTTTTTTGTATTATCACTGATTTCCCAATAACCAGAACTTTATTAAGAACAAGTGTCAAATTAGGCAGCTATTTTTATTAAATTAACGGAGGGTATTTAAAAAGGTAAAGGGGATCATGTTACAATTGGTTTCTTAGTAGTATTTTAGGTTAAATAGATTGAAACGGAGATAAATAAATTGCATGCGATAATAATGAGTAAAGGAGAAAAATATGGAAGTTTTTGCGAAATATTTAGCGGATATTGATAACCCCGATCACCGCGATCGAACAGAAGAAATTTTGGCGTGGGTTGTTAATAAATTCCCCAATTTGGAACCGCAAATCAAGTGGAATACGCCAATGTTTACCGATCATGGCACATTTATTATCGGCTTTTCCACAGCGAAGCATCATTTGAGCGTTTCACCCGAAGAAGTAGGCATTACGTACTTTGCTGATGAAATTGCCCAAGCTGGATACAGCTCTACTAAAGGCTTGTTTCGAATTCCGTGGAATAAGCCGGTAAATTACGAATTACTTGAGAAAATGATTGAATTTAATATTCAGGATAAAGCAGAATATACGAATTTTTGGCGGTAATAATACATCACGCCTTATCAAAACGCATGACACGAAAAATGTCATGCGTTTTTGCAACTCAATTATGACGTCAACATTAAATAAAATAGAATGTGATACTCATTCTAGTACTAGGATTGAAAGAGATGTTTTAAAAAATCATTTCAAATAAGGGTACGGATTGTGCTTTTGGCAGATATCGATCTTGTTGTATCAAGTGAATGAGCGGTTTTAACTAAGAGAGAGGAAAGTCTCTCTCTTAATCTATTTGTTTCAACAAGTAACGTTAATGTTACTTGTTTGCAAAGCTTTTTCAAGTTCACTTTGCTCTTCATTGCTTAAAGGAACCAGCGGCAAGCGAACCCTACCAACATGTATTCCATTTAGATTTAATGCAGCTTTTACCGGTGAAGGGCTTGGTGCTGTAAATAATGCTCTTATCATTGGGAGCAGTTTGCGATGTAAAGAAGCAGCATTTTGGACATCGCCATTTTTAAAGGAATCAATCATTTCTTGCATCTCATTGCCAATGATGTGAGAAGCAACGGAAACAACTCCTACTCCACCGATCGCTAATACTGGCATTGTTAATCCATCATCGCCACTATAGAGCGTAAAATCACTAGGTGTTTTGCTGATGATCTCTGCCATCGCATCCAAGTTGCCGCTTGCTTCCTTAATTGAAACAATATTAGGAATCTCTGAAAGACGAACGATTGTTTCGACAGAAATATTAACTACGCTTCGTCCTGGGATATTATAAAGCATGACTGGCAAAGAAGTTGATTCAGCAATCGTTTTAAAGTGTTGGTACAATCCTTCTTGAGACGGTTTATTATAGTATGGAGCAACGAGCAAGATGCCATCGACTCCTGTTTCCTCAGCAATTTTCGTTAAGCTAATCGAAGCTTTCGTGTTGTTTGAGCCAGTTCCAGCGATGACTGGAACTCTTCCGTCAACAGCCTTTACTACAAATTTAAATAATTCGATCTTCTCTTCGGTGGTTAATGTTGGAGACTCTCCAGTTGTTCCAGCGACAACTAAAGCATCTGTTCCATTTGCAATTAAATATTCAACCAATTTTTTCGTTGCTTGAAAATCAATTTCATCATTATGATCAAACGGAGTAACCATTGCTGTTAATACTTGGCCAAAATTCATAAACCTACACACCCTTTTTAAAATTTTTTAATTAGAGGTGATAGGGCCATTTTTTAGGAACGAAAAAAGCAGCAGCGAGGGAATGGCTGCTGCAGTAGAAACAAAATAAATAAAAATCGTTCCAGTGCGCAAGATAGCCCTCCATATAGTTTCCCATATGACAGTTCTGTATTTATTCAACAGCAGAACCAGCTTCAAGAACATGAGATTCTTTCTGCTTCGGCAAATACCCCTTTCCACAATTGTCATTGGATCTCATTCTCCTCAGATTGTGTACTCATGATCTTTGCACCTCTATCCTCACTTCAAAAAGTATTGAAATAAGAAAATATTTAATTGACTGTAATATAGCAGGAAATTGGTTCACATGCAAGGATTATATATTTTTTTTATAAAAAGTTTGATTAAATCCTGTATTAATAGAAACTTAATGATAAGTCATTCAAAGGCTTTTAATTATGATCTTATACCATTTTAAAATGCTCTAAAAATTTAGTATTAAAATCTCCGCTCACGTATGTCTCATCGTTAAGAACTTGAAGATGGAATGGAATGGTTGTATGAATGCCTTCGATAATAAATTCACTAAGTGCTCTTTTCATACGGTCTATCGCTTCATTTCTTGTTTTCCCATAAGTGATTACTTTTGCAATCATTGAGTCATAATAGGGAGGAATTGTATACCCCTGATAAGCAGCGGAATCTACTCTTACTCCATATCCGCCTGATGGAAGGTATTTTTCAATTTTTCCAGCTGATGGCATAAAGTTTTTCTTTGGATTCTCAGCGTTAATCCTGCACTCAATGGACCAGCCATTTAGGGATATCATGTCTTGTGATATTTTTAAAGGTTCCCCTGATGCAATATAGATTTGTTCTTTTATTAAATCAACATCTGTAACCATTTCTGTAACTAGGTGTTCCACTTGAATACGTGTGTTCATTTCCATAAAATAAAATTTATTCTCATTATAATCATAAATAAACTCTATTGTACCTGCGCCTGAATAATGAACAGCTTTTGCTGCACGAACAGCTGCCTCACCTATTTCATTTCTTTTTTCTTCTGTTATAGCAGGGGATGGTGTTTCTTCGATTAATTTTTGTAAACGTCTCTGCATACTGCAATCCCGCGCATCTAAATGAATGGTATTTCCAAAGTTATCGGCTAAAATTTGAATTTCTACAGCCTAAAATCTTCTATAAATTTTTCAATATAAACGCCTGAATTGCCAAACGCTGTTAAAGAGATATGGATAATTTATATAAAAATATTAATATTTAAAATATTTTTATAGTTTACTTTTTACAATAGACAAAGGCCTATTTTTCAGTGAATATATAGTCACAGACTATACATGGATAATCCTTTATAGGATCAATGCTCTTAAGTTGAATAATAGGAGATTCATATCGATAGTGAAAGAGGAGGAATAGCTTATGGCGACAAAAGAAAGAATAGAAAATTTAGTGAAGCATATAATAGATCCTTATTTTCAAAAATCTTTATCAGAAATAGATTCTATTAAAGAAATAAAATGGGATGAAAACAAAAATCATGTAAGTATAAAAGTGGCTATAGCTAAGTTGAATTCTTCAGAACAGTTGAAATTGCAGGGGAATATTGTATCTGTATTAAAAGAAAATGGAGTAGAGACGGTTGGACTTAGATTTACCCAACTGCCAAGAGAGAGGACGAATGCAATAAAAGAAGCACAAAAACCAAAAGGATCCCCTGTTTATATTGCAATTGCTAGTGGAAAAGGGGGCGTAGGGAAATCTACCGTTTCAGTTAATATTGCAGTATCACTTGCAAGGTTAGGGAAAAAAGTTGGAATAATAGATGCGGATATTTATGGCTTTAGCGTTCCAGATATGATGGGAATAACGACACGCCCTACTGTTGAAAATGAAAAAATAATTCCTGTGAAACGTTTCGGTGTAAAAGTAATGTCAATGGGTTTTTTCGTGGATGATAATTCCCCTATTCTTTGGAGAGGCCCAATGCTAGGAAAAATGATTGCTAGATTTCTTCATGAAGTAGAGTGGGGAGATTTAGATTATCTTATCCTTGATTTGCCTCCAGGTACAGGAGATGTTGCTTTGGACGTGCATTCCTTGCTACCTTCAAGCAAAGAAATTATTGTAACCACCCCACATCCAACTGCCGCATTTGTTGCAGCAAGAGCAGGAGGAATGGCTTTAAAAGCAAAACATGAAGTAATTGGTATTATTGAAAATATGTCCTATTTAGAAAGCAAAACAACTGGAGAAAAAGAATATGTATTTGGCCAAGGAGGAGGCAGCAGGCTGGCAGAGGAAATGAATATTCCTCTATTAGGCCAATTGCCTATAGTTCAACCTTATTGGGATGAAGAAAATTTCGCTCCTTCTATTTATCAAGAAGATCACGTAACAGGTATTAAATATAAGGAAATAGCAGAACAAATAATAAAATTAGAATGATTAAATAAAGAATTATCTTAAAATTGCAATAATTAATCAGGTGAATTATGTTAAAATTAACCAAAAGGAAGAAGGGAGTTTTGGCAAATGGAAAAGACAAGTGTTGATTGGGAAAACCTTGGATTTGCTTATAGAAAAACAAATCAGCGATATGTTTCTAATTTTAAAGACGGAAAATGGGATGAAGGCATTTTAACAGAGGATAGCAATATTGTAATCAATGAATGTGCCGGTGTTCTTCAGTATGCCCAGACATGTTTTGAAGGGATGAAAGCATATACCACGCAAGACGGAAAAATTGTTATTTTTCGACCGGAGCTAAATGCACAGCGTTTGGAAGATTCTGCGAAGAGAATACATATGGCTCCATTTCCAAAAAATCGGTTTATTGATGCCGTTGTACAGACAGTAAAAGCGAACGCTGCATATGTACCGCCTTATGGCTCTGGTGCTTCCTTATATGTACGTCCTTATCTGTTCGGAACCAACCCAACTATTGGTGTTAAACCAGCTGAAGAATTCCAGTTTAGAATATTTACTACACCAGTTGGTCCTTATTTTAAAGGAGGAGCAAAGCCAATTACCCTATGTGTCAGTGATTATGACCGTGCTGCCCCTCATGGAACCGGAAATGCCAAGTTAGGACTTAACTATGCTATGAGTCTTCATGCTCTTATAACGGCACATGAAAATGGATTTGATGAAAATATGTATTTGGATTCTGCAACTAGAACAAAAGTAGAAGAAACAGGCGGCGCCAATTTCATATTTGTTACAAAGGACAACAAAGTGGTTACACCTAAGTCAGAAACCATTCTACCATCCATTACCCGCCGGTCACTGATGGTAATTGCTAAGGAATATCTTGGCCTTGAAGTAGAGGAAAGAGAAGTATACTTTAAGGAAGTGAAAGATTTTGCAGAATGTGGTTTGTGTGGAACAGCAGCGGTTATTTCACCAGTCGGTAAAATAAACGATCATGGGAACGAAATATGCTTCCCAAGTGGCATGTCAGAAATGGGACCTATTTTGAAAAAATTATATGATACACTTACTGGAATCCAGTTAGGAAGCATAGAAGCTCCTGAAGGTTGGATAAAAGTGATTGAATAATCAATATTATTTTTAGTAGCGTTTAAACATTGGATGACGGACAAAGGAGTCTGTCATTCGTTTTTTTTACCAAAAATACAAGATAAAAAATATTTTGATACAAAATAATTAGAATATGAAAATTTTCATTATAAAAACTAACTAAAGATTGTTATCTGAAAATTCATTCTTATTGTATGTATTATCTAATGCTTTATTTAGGCTTTTATAAGTAAAATTAAGTTGCAAGAATTGATTTACTTATAAAAGTTTTGGGATTCGCATAAGAAAACCTATAAATCTACATAGAAAAAAATAGTTGGAAATTTTCTCCTATGTAATTAGTATGTTTTTAGTAATTAGATTGGAGTTCAGAAAATGTTACAAAGATTAAATGCTTTTCTCGGAAAATGGATGGCTCTTCTTACACCTATTAGTGTCATTATTGGTGTACTTTTAGCCAATTTTCTACATCACCTTTCTTTTTTAGTTCCTTGGATATTTGCTGCTATGACCTTTACTGGCAGCCTCACATCTAATTTCAAATCAGTAAAACACACTATTACTCATCCATTATCATTAATTTTAACGTTAGCTGTTTTACATATCATTACCCCATTATGGGCATTTGCGATTGGGCATTTATTTTTTCAAAATGATCCTTTTACTATTACCGGATTAACATTGGCAGTTGTTATTCCTACGGGGATTACAAGCGTAATTTGGGTTTCGATGTATAAAGGAAATGTGCCGCTGACATTGGCTATCATCTTATTAGATACATTGCTTTCTCCTTTTCTTGTTCCACTCAGCATGTCGTTTTTTGTGGGAGAAAGTGTTCACTTGGAAATATGGGGGATGATGAAGGGGTTATTGGGTATGATTGTATTACCTTCTATAGCTGGCATGGCGATTAACCAATATTCCAAGTCTGTTGCAGAAAAATGGAATAAAACATTAGCTCCTTTTTCTAAAGTAGAATTAGCAGCTGTTGTCAGCATCAATAGCTCTGTTGTTGCACCTTACTTACGCCATATTGATAAAAAATTTATTCAAATTGCGTTGACGATTTTTTTGATTGCTTTATCTGGGTATTTTTTCGCTTGGATTCTTGGTGTTTTAACCAAAAGAAGCAAAGAAGAAATCATTGGCATGATTTATACGGGCGGCATGAGGAATATAAGTGCCGGTGCTGTTTTAGCAGTAAGCTTCTTCCCACCCGCAGTTGCAATGCCCGTAGTAATCGGCATGTTATTTCAACAAATACTAGCTGCGTTTTATGGACAGTTAATTAAAATTTTTTATTCAAAGTCAACTCAGGTTAAAGCTGAAGTAAACGAATCGAAATATTAAATAGATCTTTAAAAAGCTAATAGAGTTTTTTAATAACTCTTACGTATATAGATACTTACGATCACTGTCAATTCTTCTTCTTAGTAGAATTCACGGCTTAATTTATAATCGTAAACAAAAAAAGAAACGTTGTGGCTAGCGTTTCTTTTTTTCAGTTTATGCTTCTAAATTTATGTTAGGGTTTCCGTATATCCTAGCTTTATAGAAATTTCTTTAGCTGCTTCTTTCACTTTTTCAATAAATAGGGGCTCTTTTTCTTTTGTAAAAATCGTATCAATTCCTGAAATGGTAAGCCCTGCTATTGGGACGCCTCGATGATTAAAAATAGGTGCTGCAATACCTGCTCCTAGATCCGTTATTTCAGAGTAGCTGACTGCATATCCATCCTCTTTCGATTTCTTTAATACTCGGCGAAGTTCGTTAGGATTGGTTATTGTATTTGAGGCGAGTTTGATGAGTTTTGTATTAGAAAGGTAGGTTTCTAACTGTTCTTTTTCTAAGAAAGCCAAAATAATTCGCGAGCCTGCTCCTGCATATAAGGGAGATTTTTGACCTATTTGAGAGTAAAGCCGTATTGGTTGTTCAGATTCTACAGAGGCAATATTGACGGTTTCACTTTCTTGAAGGTATGTAAGAATGATCGTTTCCTCTACCTCTTCCTTTAATTTATGCATAATAGGAGAAGCAATTGTATTAATATCTAATCTTTTATGGACTAAGTCTCCGAATTGCAGAAAGAATAATCCGAGTGAATACCTTCCATTCTCATCTTTTTCAAGGAAACCAATCTCTTCAAATGCATTTACAATTCTCTGAACAGATGTTTTGGGCTTTCCTGAAAGTTGAACGATTTCATTTAGATTTAGTTTAGGGTGCTTAATAAAAAGATACAGAACGTCCATTGATTTCACAATTGTTACATTCATAAATATTTCTCCTTTTCCACATATAAACTAATCATGACATACAAATTTTTATGTTACAAGAGCTTCCGAATAATTTCTTATTAGTCCATATAAAAGAAAGTGTTGATAATAACATAAAATTTTATGTTAATAAATCTTACAAGTTAGTTGAAAGAGGATATGGGACATAGTATAGTTCATTTAAACCGAAATTCGGTTTTTGAAAACCGAAAAATGAATTCAGATTGATCTTCATTACAAAAAATTATATTGGAGGTAGAATATGACAAAAGTAAATATTGGTATTGATATTGGTGGTACATTTACAGATTTAGTCTTTCTTGATGAAGAAGGGAATCGATTTTATGGAAAAACGCTTACTACATACCCGGATCCATCTGTAGGATTTTTAAAGGGACTGGATGAAAATTTAGAGAAGTATGGGTTTTCATATGGAGACATTCAATCCATCATCCATGGCACAACATTAGTTGTTAATGCCTTAATAGAAAGAAAAGGGGTAAAAACGGCATTAATAACAACAGAAGGATTTCGTGATCAAATCGAAATTGGGACAGAGAACCGATATGATCTATATGATTTGTTTTTGGAAAAACCTGAGATGCTTGTCCCACGATCCCTAAGATTTCCCGTAAAGGAAAGAATGCTTGCATCGGGTGAAATTTTTGTTGCATTGGATGAAGAAAATGTAAAAGAAGTATTTAAGGAATTAGTAAAACAGAATGTAGAAGCTGTCGCAGTATGTTTATTGCATAGCTATAAAAATCCTGTACATGAAAAGAGAATTATGGAAATTGGCAAAGAAGAGGCTCCGCAAATTCGTATATCCATTTCTTCAGAAGTATCACCGGAAATTCGGGAATACCAAAGGACTACCACGACAATAGCAAATGTATATGTGCAGCCGATTGTAGAAAAATATTTAAATCGCTTAGAGGAAGAACTGGACAACAGAGGTTTTGTAGGGCAATTTCATATGATGCTATCTGGTGGCGGCACTTGTACGATTCCAACAGCAATTCAATTTCCGATTCGCATATTAGAATCAGGTCCAGTTGGAGGAGCTATGGCTGCATCCTTTTATAGTAAGCTTTGTGATTTAAACAATCTCCTCGTTTTTGATATGGGCGGGACAACAGCAAAAGCAAGCGTTGTAGATGATGGAGTTCCGTTAGTGACCAACGAGTTTGAAGTAGGACGTGCCCATCGATTTATGAAAGGCAGCGGCATACCAGTGAAGGTTCCAGTAATTGAAATGATTGAGATTGGTGCGGGTGGTGGAAGCATTGCCCATGTTGATCGACTTGGATTGTTAAAGGTTGGACCGGAAAGTGCTAGTTCAGAACCGGGACCAGCATGCTATGGACGAGGTGGATTAAATCCTACGGTAACGGATGCAGACGTAGTATTAGGCTACTTAAACCCAGATTTCTTTTTAGGGGGAGAGATGGCATTAGACGCAGATGCATCTTACAAGGCAATTGAAGAAAAAGTTGCAAAGCCGCTTGGTTTAAGTGTTGTAGAAGCCGCTTGGGGAATACATCAAGTAGTAAACGAAAATATGGCAAGTGCTGCTCGCATTCATACGGTGGAAAAAGGAAAGGATATTACAGATTATCCATTGTTTGCAACAGGAGGAGCAGGACCCGTGCATGTATGCAATGTAGCTTCTATCTTGGATATCTCAACAGTTATTTCACCAGTAGGAGCAGGAGTCGGCTCAGCATTTGGTTTTCTATCCTCGCCAATAGCTTTTGATTTTGTAAGAAGCTATCAAGGCCGCCTTGATCAAATGAACTGGTCAGAGGTAATGAAATTACTGAAGGAAATGGAACAAGAAGGAGAGCGTCTTCTTGCTAAGTCCAATATTTCATCCAATGACATTCAAATATTTAGAAGTTGTGAAATGAGGTACACTGGCCAAAGTTATGAAATCAGAGTGCCAATTCCAAATGAAACATTAACAGAACAATCATTTCATACAATTAAACGAAACTTTGAGATCCAATATGAAGAGTTATACGCGGAAGCTTTAAATGACATGGCGATTGAAACGTTGAATTGGCGTGTCATTGTCCAAGGGCCGATACCGGAAATAAACCTAAACCTGCAAGCGAAAAATGATCAAAAAGTGGAGCCTAAGAATTATCGAAACGTTTATTTTGGAGAATATGCGGATTATCGATTAACACCTGTATATGATCGGAAAAATTTACATTCTGGAATCTCTATAAAAGGTCCTGCCATTATTGAAGAAAGGGAATCTACAATGGTCGTAACACCAGGATTCTCTATATCAGTGGATCCATTTTTAAATTTAATTTTACAAAAAGAGAAACACATAGAGGGAGATGAAGTTAATGGCAAATTTGCAAAACAGCACATTTAATCCAGTTCAAGTTGAAATTATGTGGAATCGTTTAATCACGATTTTAGAAGAACAAGCTAAAACTTTAATACGCACTTCATTTACTAGTATTTTAGCAGATTCAGAGGATTTATCAGCAGGCCTATTTGACAGTAGGGGAAATATGATTGCCCAAGCTAATACCGGGACACCGGGACACATTAATTCTATGGCATTAGGTGTGAAGCACTTTTTAGATAAATTTCCACCGGAATCGCTTCATCCGGGCGATGTCCTTATTGGCAATAACGCATATGAAATCTCTGGTCACCTTCTTGATGTCACCATCGTTACACCTGCTTTTTATAAAGACAAGTTAATAGGATATTTTGCCTCCACTTGCCATGTAGCTGATATTGGGGGAAGGGGATATACTCCGGAAGGCGAAAGCATATTTGAAGAGGGGCTTCAAATTCCTTATATGAAATATTATATGGAAGGAAAACTAAATGAAAGTCTGCAGACTATTATCTCTGCTAATGTTCGCGCTCCATATGAAGTATTAGGGGATCTAAAAGCACAGGTGCTGGGAAATGAAGTAGGAATTAAACGTTTAGTGGAAATGCTTGAAGAATTTCAATTAGAAGAGATTGATACATTAGGCGAAGAAATTATGGTGCGATCAGAAGCAGGAATGCGAAAAGCAATCTCGGAGGTTCCGGATGGTATATATGAGAATGAAATAATTACAGACGGTTTTGACGAACCAATTACGTTAAAGTGTAAAGTACTAGTCAAAGGTGATGAAATTGTCGTGGATTATGATGGTTCATCGCCAGCAAGCACGAAAGGAATTAATGTTTGCCTATATTATATAACAGCTTACACAACGTATATTTTGAAAGCAACTATTGCACCAGATATCCCAAATAATGAAGGAAGCTTCCGTCCTGTTTCAGTCACAGCTCCTGAGGGAAGCGTTGTAAATGCAGCTCCTCCAATGTCTACGGCAGCGCGACATGTTATTGGCCACTTTGCTCCGGAATGTGTACTCGGTGCTTTGTATCATGCAGTGCCAAACCGTACCATTGCAGAGGGAGCTTCCTCCATTTGGAGCTTGCCAATTAACGGGGAAGATTTTTCATATGTTGCCTTTACAGCGGGAGGAATGGGAGCAAGACCAAATAAAGATGGTTTGTCTGCAACTGCTTTTCCGTCAGGTGTACGAGGGGTTCCTGTTGAGATTATGGAAACAAGTGCGCCTATTATTTTCCATGAAAAACAATTGAGAGCAGATTCTGGCGGATGCGGCCGTTATCGCGGCGGTTTAGGTCAAACTATTCGATTCAGTGTACGTACAAATAAGCCTTGGAAATTTCCTAGTATGTTTGATCGCATTAATCAAGGAGCAAAGGGGTTAGATGGCGGAAAATCAGGTGCAAAAGCAGAAGTCTATATAAATGAAGAAAAATCTAATAAATCAAAAATAGTATACAAACTAAACCCAGACGATATCGTTACGTTGAAGCTTCCAGGAGGGGGAGGATATGGAAATCCGAGTGATAGAGCACCCCAAGCGGTGCTGCAGGATGTTATCAATGGATATGTATCGAAAGAACAAGCATGGACTGAATATGGTATACAAGTTAAGTTTGGTAAGGACGGCTGGTATGTAGTGGAAATGGAAAGTTCTAAATAATTGTCGATACTTTACTTTCACCTATCACAAGTCTGTCACTTGTGATAGGTGAAGGTGTTCACTTAGATACAACAAATCTAGTGCTAGATTTACTGCTAATGATAATATTAATGATTAGGAAGATTGGAGCAGGAGTAAATGATAAAACCAAAGGTGTTGCAAATTCTATCTATGTATCATAAAGATGGGGAAGTGTATTTACAAGAAAACGCGGATGTCATTCGAACGGACGATTATAGGGTGAAAAATATATGTCGTTTAGTTGAAGATGTTGAGGCTATCGTCTTGCGGGCTCCTGCAAAAATTACAAAAGAAATCATCGATGCAAGTCCGAACTTAAAAGTGATTTCCGGAGCTGGCGTAGGTGTGGATAACATTGATGTAAAATATGCAACTGAAAAAGGAATACTAGTAGTCCATGCACCCTCGGTTAATAAAGTTTCAACAGCTGAGCACGCTGTTACGCTGCTTACAGCTTTGAGCAAGAATATTCTTTCTTTTCATCATGAAATGAAGAAAGGCAACTATCATTCTCGAACACTAATTCCAACATATGAATTAAAAGGAAAAAAAGTAGGACTAATTGGATTTGGCAGTATTGCACAAGAAGTAGCGAAAAGATTATCGTTTGGTTTTGAAATGGATGTCACTGCAGGGGTTAGGGAATATGATGAAAAAAAGCATGGAGTTGCTAGAGAATTAAATGTTACAGTCACAACGAACCTTGAAGCAGTTTTTTCTCAGTCGGACTTTGTGTCTTTGCATATACCACTGAATGAACACACGAAAAACTTTGTAGACAAACGCTTGCTATCATATATGAAACCTTCTTCTTATTTAATCAATACGGCACGTGGAGCTGTTGTGAACCAGGATGATCTCTATCACTGCCTAAAAAATAGAAAAATAGCGGGAGCTGGAATAGATGTTTTTGATCCAGAACCTCCGCCGAAGGAATTACCTCTGTTATCGCTGCCTAATGTTATAGTAACTCCACATGTCGGTGGAACAACAGATGAGTGTAATTACATAGCATCCACTACAATTTCGAAAAATATTATCGCCATTCTTCGAGGGGAAAAAACAAAATATTTGGCCAACCCAGAGGTTGAAAGAAAAAAGAGATCTCAACCATCATAACTTAAGAATAATCATGTTAACATTATGTCCTTTGTTATGAAATGAATTTATAGAAGAAACTTATCAAAAAATAACCTGTATTCGATGGGAGCAATGGTATAGAAGAATATTTTACCAGATTCAACAATTTTATATACGCTTACCTCCTAAGCGGGTAAAGAAGTGCAGATTCTTGCTACCAGTATTACGATTTGAAAAAATCTCTAGAGGCCACTTTTCTAGAGATTTTTTCACTAAAATGATATATAGTACAATATAATAGGGGATAATTGAAAGAGTAAATTAATCGTTCCTTTCCCCTAAATGACCGATATATTCGTGCAATTTATTTTCTTCGTAATTATTTAGCTCACGCATCGGAATCACTTGTTGTGTTTCAGGATTCGTTCCTCTCACTTCCGCTACAAGTACATCTTCTTTGTAGATATTAAAAATATTCTTTTCAACTAGTTTAGCTTGGAACATTGAATACGCCTTACTATCTTTTCTTTCTTCTGACATGATCAGCACCTCCTTTTTTTCTTTTATGTTTCCACATAGCATGTTAATTATGTAGACTACTAAAACTATACGGGATGAAGTTAGAACTAATATATGCGCTTTATTCTCTTGTTTTATTTTTTCAACAGACCCGAATATATGTCCAAACATATCATTTTCTCCTTGCATAAAATAGCATGTATAGTAACTCTAAGGAGGAATATTTTTGAGAAAGAAACTATTAACAACAGGCTCCGAAGGTTTAATGGAAGATTCATATCCGTACCAGTTGTATCAAAAGGCAAAAAAGTTTGGAGGATGGAACCCTCAGCTTATCAATTTTTCACAGGATCAAGAAGATTGGAATACACTATCTGTTAAACAAAAAGAGTGGATTCTGAAACTTCTCGCTCAATTTCAGGGTGGGGAAGAAGCGGTTACTCTTGATTTACTCCCATTGCTTAGGGTGATTGCTAAAGAAGGTAGGTTAGAAGAGGAGATGTTCCTCACTACATTTTTATGCGATGAAGCTAAACATACTGAATTCTTTCGGCTGGTGTTAAATGCTATTGGTGCAAAAGGCGATCTTACCCACTTGCATTCTGAATCCTATCGAAAGTTATTTTATGAAATTCTCCCCGAAACAATGGAACGTCTATGGCATGAACAAACCCCAGAGGTAATAGCTGATGCAGCAACTGTATACAATATGTTTGTAGAAGGGGTATTAGCAGAAACTGGATATAAATCGTTTTATGATGGACTGCAAATGTTCGGTAAGATGCCTGGACTTCTAGAGGGCATTGGCCACTTAAAGAAAGATGAATCAAGGCATATTGCATATGGAACGTTTCTTCTACAGCGCTTAATTTGTGAACATCCTCATCTTTTTGACAGGGTGGTTAAGAAGCTTGAGGAATTGGCACCTCTTGCTACCTCCTTAAATGCAGAGGGTATTATTGAGGGTGAAAAAGGAAAGGAATACAGTTCTGAAATTAAGAAATACTCGGAAAAACAGCTTATGTTAAGAATCGAGATCCTTGCAAGGGCGAAGGGGCAGACGATTGAAGAAATTTATCGATCTGTTGGAGGAAACTCAAACCCATAGAATTACAGAATGAACTCTTACCTTATTGAAACTAAAATATCTAGGGGCTGTTCAGAAAGTTAGTTACACTGACTTTTTGGACAGCCCTTTCTTCGGACGAACTGGCAAGCCTTCTCGTACCTCTACTCGGGGGTCTTGCAAGTCCGTTTTTCCGCAGGAGTCTCGCAGATTTCCTTCCCAGAAACAACATCATTGTTTAACAGAGACTCCTTCAAAGTTAATTGCCCTCTTACTACAATTTCATTTTCATTCCTGCCTTCAATGACAAGAATGGTTAAATCATTTTCCTGCTTCGTTTCTGCTAATATATGAATCGTATCATTCATGTATATTGGTTTTAGGAATTGCATCTCATACGAGGAGATTCTCATTCCTTTTTCAATAAAAAAAGAAGCGATATTTGATGTAAGGGCCATTGTCAACATTCCGTGGGCAATCGGCGCTTTAAATCCAAAACATTCTGCTTCCTTTTGATCCAGATGAATCCGATTGAAGTCCCCGGAGAGGAACGCATATTGCTTCACTTTTTCTTCCGTTATGGTAAATGTACGACTAATTCGGACACACATCGAAAACACTCGCTTCCTTCCGAGTTATACCCTACGAGAGATTGGGTGTAAAACGTATAGTTTCCTTTTTTCTTTTCTTGATCAAGTGAAATGACACACTGATAAGTTTCTCCGATGGAAAGTTCTTTGGAACAAACACAGGTCTGTTTTCGATGAATGGGAGCTCCCTTGTAGTTCCATTGAACCTTGATATAACGATAAAAGATCATCGGAAAGGTTGGCGGCAATTTCTTTTGTTTACCAAAAATAGCTTCATAGTTATGGACCATTTCTTCTGTTATTGTCACGTAAGTCGCCTCTGTTTTCACAACATACTCTCCCATAAAACGGCTATTCCAATTCCGCCGCCAATCCCTAACGCAGAAATGCTGTAGTTCGTTTTGTATCGCTGTACTTCATAAAATAATCTTGTTACCAAAATTGCTCCCGATGCTCCATAAGGATGACCTAATGCAATGGCGCCACCTTCTACGTTTAATTTTTCATAAGGAATCGAAAGTTCCCTTGCACATGCGACTACTTTTGAAGCAAAGGCTTCATTCAATTCAAATAGGTCGATATCCTGAATCGATAAAGAATGCTTAGATAATAATTGCGAAACGGCAGGAATCGGACCACTAGCTGGATAATTTGGGTTCACTCCTGTTACAACACTATCCACAAAACGCATGATTGACTCGTATCCTAGTTCCTTCGCTTTTTCTTCAGACATGACAAGGACCGCTGATGCCCCATCATTGACTCCACAACAGTTTCCCAACGTTACCGTACCATTTTCCTTAAAACAAGGAGACAATCGACGAAGCATTCTTTCATAATTAAGTTTCGGATTTAATCCTTCATCTTGCAAGGGAAAATCAGCGATTTTTACGAGTTCCTCAGCATAATAGCCTTTTTTTAATGAGTGAATCGCTCGTTGATAACTAAGCAGAGCATACTCATCTTGCATCTCCCTTGTGATCCCATATTTTTCAGCTACATATTCAGCTGCAACGCCCATATCAGGGTCACCGATCTGTTCAGGTGAGAAACGCGCCCGTTTTTCATAAGGAGATTGACTTGTACTTTCGACACCGCCCGCAATATATATTTGCCCTGCACCGCCTTGGATAAGAAAACAAGCAAGGCGAATTGCCTCTAATCCAGAGCCGCACTGCCGGTCGATTGTCATACCTGGTATAGCAACAGATAAACCGCTTTCCAAGCCTGACAATCTCGCAATATTTCCACCAGGACCCACCGCATTGCCGAAAATAATTTCATCTACCTGTTCAGGCAGGTCTTGAATGAGGTCTCTAATAACAAATGCTGCTAATTGTTCAGGGGGATACTGTTTTAAGATGCCGCCTTTTTTTCCTATTACGGTTCTCTTTGCTTTGACGATCACCGCTCTCGTCATCCTAACTCCCCCTTTTCAAACGATTTTCTTACTTCTTGGCGTGAAACCTTCCCTCCCGTTGTGTAGGGGAAAGTTTCTACTTTTCTCCAAATTCGTGGAATTTTATAAGAGGACAGCGTCTGAAGACAATAATTTTTTAAAGAAGGCAAAGATACATTCCCTTTAATGAAAGCAGTCACTTTTTGCCCCCAATACTCATCTTTGACTCCTAAAACAATTGCTTCCTCGACTCCATCGTATTTAAGTAATACTTGTTCTATTTCTTGGGGGTAAATATTCATTCCACCATAAAGAATCATATCATTTTGCCTGCCAAGAATGTATACATAACCTTCTGCATCAATTTTGGCAATATCATAAACTGTCGCCCAATCTCCGTGTAATACTTTTTTTGTTTCTTCCTTATTATTTAAATATCCATCAAAAAGCATGTTGCTTTTCACATATAAAATTCCTTCTTCTCCAACACCTAATTCCTGTCCTTTTTCATTACGAATACTAATTTCAACATTATGAAATGCTCTTCCAACTGAATCTGCATATTGAATTTGTTCGTTATTTTTTAAAACGGAGATAAAACTAAGCTCGGAAGACCCGTAAAACTCATAAAAAGTAGCGGTTGGAAACTGACGGCGCATTTTCGTCTTTACGCTTGGCAGCCACTTCGCTCCTGTAGATAGAAAGGAGACGGGGTGTTTATAAGAATATCCTTCCTTTAATAGTCCTTGAATCATGGTAGGTACTACATATACAGTAGAAATCGGATAGTCATGTAAAAAATTCATCAAACGAGCAGGCGAAAACTTTGTCAGCACGTAGATCGTGCCTCCTAAATATAAAGTGCTTAAAGCACCATATAAAAAGGTAGAATTTATAAAGGAACCGGGGATTAACACATGGTCTTTCGCTGTCATTCCTATATCTATTTGATTACAGCGAAAACTTTCAATCCATGAAGCATGGGAACGTATGAAGACTTTTGGTTTTCCAGTTGAACCAGAGGTAAAACCAATGTAGAAAGGGACATTTTCGTCACTTTTATGAAAATTGCTGTTTGAAGATAGCCATTCTTCGATCTCGTCTGAAAAAATCGTTTTTGTTGAATATTGTTTAAAATATCCTTTCATCTTTTCATCAGCAATAATAAGATCAGGCGTTATTTGTTGAAGTCGATCCGCTAGCTCTCGCTCTTTCCACCTTATATCTCCTACCACACTAGCCCAGCCTGCTTCACTCGCTCCAGCGAATAGTTGTAAAAACAAGCGGCCGTTTGGCAAGAATAAGGCAACTCTTTTATAAATTGCCTTTTCATTAAAAAAAGAGGCAGCTGTACGCTGCACTAAATTGAACCATTCACCATATGTAACGTTTTCGTCATCTGTTACGATGGCAGGTCGATTATTATCTTTTTGAGCATATATCCTATATGTACTCGTAATTTTCACTTAGGCCTTCAACCTTTCTGAAATCGGAATAGCTTTTTGCAATTTAATCGCAAGAAATGAAGAAATAATTACTTTTATAAAATCACCTGGAAGATATACTAGACTAAGAGTAATAGCTTTAGCAATAGAAATATTCATCATAGCTGCCTGAATCGGAATCCCGAATAGATAAACAACCAAAATACCTCCAAGAATAGTAGTAAGCAAAATCTTCACAAATGATACGTTTTTCATATGATAACATAAATATCCAATTACGTAAGCACCAATGATCCAGCCGATGAAATAGCCTCCTGATGGACCAAAGAAAACACCAATTCCCCCGCGCCCTCCAGATAATAAAGGCAATCCTGTCATTACTAATAATAAAAATAAAGCTTGACTAAGAGCTGCATATTTAGGACCTAAACGCGCTCCCAACACACTTCCTGATAACATGACCCCTAATGTTTGCAACGTTATTGGAACAGGAGTAATTCCTAAAAAAATTGGCGGAACAATTCCCAGTGCTGCCATAATTGCAGCAAACATAGAAACATACATTATTTTTTTTAACTTCATTTTGTTAACCTACTTTCAATTTTAGTTAACAAAATTATAAAACCCTTCCTGCTTAATTGTAAAGGTTAATTTTTATTGTAAATTCAGGAAAAGGATGCTGTCTAAATAGGAGTAAATGTAAAGGAAAATGTGAATTAATTGAAACCTTGCAAGAGTGTCAGTGCCTCTTTGAAATGGAAGGATTTGAAACGCTGATTTCTAAGTCGAACAAGAGACTATTTAAATAGGTAAATGTGGTTATGTGAATCGAGTATGGAAGATTTTCTTACTAATTAATATAAATTATTTAATTGGCGGGTCTATTTAAGTGCGACTTTTGTTAATTTTAAATATTTAGTAAATTATAAATATTCAATTCTTCGATATTATGGCCAACTGAAATTCGCCTAAGAGGTTCCGGATTTTGTAATGCTTGTGGACGAGCTGTATCCATCTTTACACCTTATGGAGTTGCTTGGATCTTAACTAATTATGGTACTGTTGCTGTTTTTATTGCAATAGGAGCATTACTTCTAACAGTTGCTTTAGTTATCCTTGTTATAGGCATTGAAACAAGACAACAATCAATTGAAGATATCAGCAAAGAGGTATTTTCTACAACACAAGACCAGGTTGAACCGTTTGAAGCCGCGTCGCAAAGAAACCAATAAGAATTTATTTGATCTCGTTTCAGCAAGCAAAAAACAGGCCAATAAGTTAAAGCAAGGTCTACTTCAGCAATAAGGGGATAATTGTTGAAACAAGATGCAAATTACTTCAAGAAAAAGGCGATGGAATATAGGAATGAGAATCACGCGAACATTGTTAACATCGCGTCAAAACTTACAGTATCATTGGACTAAAATGAAGAAAGTATAATAAACAAGGTTAACAACGGTTGCTTGCATACCAAGCTCATATGGCATATCTAATAGATATGCCATACTGGGGGGAATAGCAATATAGAAAAAATATAGGTATATAGAAGTAAATACCGTTATAATAATGATGAGAAATTCATAATACATGTTTAATAAAGACGGGTGACGGAGGCATTTTATGAGAAAAGTAATTGACATAATCTCAGATCTAGGAGAAGGTTTTGGATCTTATACGATGGCAGATGATTCTAGTTTGCTTGAATTGGTAAGTTCCGCTAATATTGCTTGTGGTTTTCATGCAGGGGATCCTCGGACGATGGCAGATGCTGTAGAAAAATCAGTAAAAAATAATGTGGGGATTGGTGCGCATCCAGGTTTTCCTGATTTGGTCGGGTTTGGCCGAAGACATATAGAGTTATCATCATGGGAAATTACAACAGATATTCTCTATCAATTAGGTGCACTGAACGCATTTGTTAAAGCATATGGAGGTACATTGCAGCACGTAACTCCTCATGGACGATTAGGAAATCTCTCTGTTGAGAATCGCAAATATGCTGAAGCAATTGTTGAAGGCATAGTGAGATTTGATCCATCTCTTATGGTAGTTACTACTCCTGGGGAAATGGCTAACATAGCAGAACAAAGAGGGCTAAAGGTTGCATATGTAATATTTGCGGACCGTGCATATAATGACGATGGAACATTGGTTTCTAGAGATAATCCCAACGCTGTAATTCATGATCCTGAAACAGTTGTAAAACGATGTGTCAAGATGGTTGTTGAAGGGAAAGTGACTTCAATAACTGGTAAAGAAATAGAAGTTGACGGCCAATCATTGCTGCTTCATGGAGACACAAGTGGATCATTAAAGCTTGCACAACAAATAAAGAGTGCTTTAATAGAAGCAGGAGTAGAAATTCGTAGATTGGGTGATTGGTTTTAGTAGAAATTAAATCAAATTAAGTTTCGTCTTTATTTTTATGACTCTTTTCGTATAGATTGTTGTTATGTACCCCGCAGCCTGAATACACTTCGCTTTCCGCGGACGAGTGCCGAGCCTCCTCGTCGCTATGCTCCTGTGGGGTCTCGTCTTTCTCGCTTTTCCCGCAGGAGTCTACGTGTATTCAGGCTGCTCAGTGCTTCAACCAAGTCTATTGTTTTATTCAAAAACAACAAACTTTTAGAAAACAGCCTTATTAAAAAGATTCTTATCCAAATATTGTTTCTCTTGTTGGGATACTTTACAGCGGTTTTCTTCCAAGACCTCTAAATTTTAATATGTATCTTCAGGTTTCATAAAGGAATATATTGTCCTAGTAGAATAAGTAAAAAAATAACTTAATCTATAGTCAAAAAAAACACACGTTGAACTACTAATCTGTAATTCAATACGTGTGTTTTTTTAACTTTAATGGTTCTTTTAAATCCTTTTAAGTACTTTTATCTTTAGTTTTAGATTTCGCTATAACAAACTCACACTCGTCGCCTTGATCCCCTCTAGAGTATAAATAGTTCATTGCTATACAAAGAGGGGATAACATCAACCCAGATTAGTTTAATTGTATCCGTCTTGCAAAATCGGTAAATTTAAATTTATCAGGTCTGTGCCTTGATTCACTGTACTGAAATAAGCTGCCATCCTGCAGGTGAACCGTGCTTTTTACGACGACGACCATATGATAATTTTCTAAGTCTAGAATACTTCGATCTTCTTCAGTGCAGGGCTCCACTGTAATTTCTTTATTGGCAAATCCTATCTGTAGTCCAATTTCTTCTTCAATGTACTTGTAAATGGAGTATTGGCAAATTTCTTTTGTTAAACATGGAATATAGGTGTGATGAAAATAATCCTTATCTAATATAATCTTTTTCCCGCCTATTTCTCTTGCTCTAAAAACTTTCCATACTTTTTCATTGCCTGTCAGGTCGAGCTGATTTTGCAAAAAAGAATCTGAGGGTATAAGCTCCAGTGTATGTACAATCGTCTTCGTCTGTAAATGTAATTTTTCTGCAAGCTCTTTAAAGCTGACTAATCCCGTCACTGGAAAATCAAATTTACTGAAATCCATGACAAAGGAGCCTTTTCCTTTGATTTTATGGATGTATCCATTTTGCTCCAATGCATGCAAAGCTTTCCGGACAGTATCTCTGGATATTTCATATTGCTCCATTAAACTGCTTTCTGAAGGAAGCTTAGAGTTGGTAGTATAGGAGCCATTTTCAATTTTAGAAACAATATCGCTGTAAAGCGCTACATATTTACTGCTCATTTCCATCACCAGACATATTATTATTTTGATTCTTTTAAAAGGTAAATAACAGATTCATACGGACGAAGAACCATTTTTGCATATGAATCACTAGAATCTTGATAATTCGACAACAATATCTTACTTTCATAGCCAACAAGGTTTTGCTTAGGCAATTCAAATTTGCTTTCTTGCCCATAGAAGTTATTAATAACTAATAATATCTCATCCTTGTAGCTTCGTGTATAGGCATAGATGTTCTCATGCCCTGGTAAAATCTCGTTATATTCTCCGTATGCAACCACATCATATTTTTTTCTTAAAGCAATTAATTTTTGATAATGATAAAAAATAGAATCCTGATCTTCAAGGGCATTTTCTGCATTAATGCCTCTGTAATTTTCCGCTGTTTGAATCCAAGGTTCACCTGATGTAAAACCGGCATGAGGTGAACTGTCCCATTGCATTGGTGTTCTTGAATTATCTCTGGACTTCGCCTGGAGAATAGACATTATTTCCTTCTCGATTCTTCCAGAAGATTTCAGTATATTATAGTAATTAATGGATTCGACATCCTTATATTGATCAATGCTTGAAAAATAAGGATTTGTCATTCCAAGCTCTTCTCCTTGATAAATATAAGGAGTTCCTCTTAGCATATGAATGGCAGCAGCAAGCATTTTTGCTGATTCCTTATGATACTTTTGATCATCACCAAAACGGGACACAATCCGCGGCTGGTCATGATTGCACCAAAAAAGGGCATTCCATCCATCTCCCTCCTGCATCCCATACTGCCAGGAACTGAGAATCTCTTTTAATTTTTGAAAATCAAAGTCTGCTGTCGTCCATTTTTCGCCATTCTCGTAATCAACCTTTAAATGATGGAAGCTGAATACCATCGATAATTCCTTTTCTTCAGGGCGAGAATATTTTACACAATGGTCAATCGATGTGGAGGACATTTCTCCGACGGTGATAATATTTTCATATTTCCCAAAGGTTTCTTTATTAAGTTCTTTCAAATACTCATGGATTTTTGGACCATCTGTATAAAAACGCCGTCCATCTCTCGAATCATCATCCGCGAAAACTTCTGGTTTAGATATAAGGTTTATCACATCCAGGCGAAATCCCTTTACCCCTTTTTCCAGCCAAAATTCGACTATATCAAAAATTTCCCGCTTAAGCATGGGATTTTCCCAGTTTAAGTCTGCCTGTGTAACATCGAATAAATGAAGATAATATTCTCCATATTTTTCGGAGTATTCCCAGGCAGAACCGCCAAATTTAGAAATCCAATTGGTAGGTGGGCCGCCATCTATTTTTGGCTCTTTAAAAATATAATAATCTTTATAGTTTGGAGCTCCTTTTATCGCTTTTTGAAACCATTCGTGCTCTGTCGATGTATGATTAAATACCATATCCATCATAATATCGATATTTCGTTTTTTTGCTTCGAACACTAAACGTTCAAAATCCTCCATTGTTCCAAAACGAGAATCAATAGACGTATAATCTGCTACATCATAGCCATTGTCCTTCTGGGGGGAAATATAAACAGGGGTAATCCAAAGATAATCCACCCCGAGCTTTTTTAAATAATCAAGCTTTTCGATAATTCCATTTAAATCGCCAAGTCCATCTCCGTTTGAATCATTAAATGATTTAGGATAAATTTGATAAACAATGCTTTTTTTAAAGTCTTTCATTGATAGTCCTCCTTGCTAAAATAAAAGGGAGATTGCTCTCCCATCTATCATTTAACCTTTTACTTTTAAAAGCTTAGATCCTGTTTTTATATTAAACTGTGGTTTTTTAGAAAGCACAATCGTAAGCAGGAACGGAACAGTGATTGCTATCAGCATAGCGACAGCAAACATAATCATGTGCTGCGGCTGGATAGAAAGGATTCCAGGAATTCCTCCAACACCAATAGAGTTTGCCATTACACCGGATGCTACAGACACTACACCAGCGATTAAAGAACCGATCATACCGGCAATGAAAGGGAAGCCATATTTTAAGTTAATTCCAAAAATTGCTGGTTCTGTTACTCCAAGATAACAGGAAATAGTAGCAGGGATGGAAACTTGTTTTTCTTCTTCATTTTTTCTATTTAAGTAAACCATAGCGAGCACGGCTGAACCTTGAGCGATATTGGACAGTGCAATCATCGGCCAAAGGTTCGTTCCGCCAAATTGTCCCATTAACTGAAGGTCAATTGCATTGGACATATGATGAAGTCCAGTAATAACAAGCGGAGCGTAGAAAAATCCGAATACAGCTCCAAACAACCAGCCTAAAGAAGAAGTAAGGCCAGCATATATACCAGCAGAAATAACAGCACCTATTTTCCAGCCGATAGGACCAAGGACAGTGTGCGCAATAATAACAGTCGGCAATAAGGACAAAAATGGTACTACAATCATAGAAATAGAGTTTGGTGTAATAGCACGAAGCTTGCGTTCAAGGAAAGTCAACAGCAGTCCTGCTAAAATAGCCGGAATAACTTGTGCCTGATATCCAATCATTTCTACCTGTGCGAATCCAAAATCCCATACAGGGATGTCTTTTGCTGTAGCAACTGCATATGCATTAAGCAATTGCGGCGATACTAGCGTAAGTCCAAGGACAATTCCGAGTATTTGGGTTGTGCCCATTTTCTTGGCAATTGCCCATGTAATCCCAACAGGAAGGAAGTGGAATATCGCTTCACCAATTAACCATAAGAAAGAGTGAACGCCTCCCCAGAATTGTGAAACTTCAACAAGTGTTTTCGTACCATCTGCCGCTAGTTTAATATCCCCTATAATATTGCGGAAGCCAAGGATAAGCCCGCCGACAACGATAGCTGGAATTAATGGCGAAAATATTTCTGCAAGATGGGCAATCATCCGTTGTATCCAGTTCATATTCTGCTTTGCTGCATCTTTTACTTGATCCTTAGAAGCTTCACTTACACCAGAAACTTTTATAAATTCATTATAAAACGAGGATACTTCATTTCCAATTATAACCTGGAATTGACCAGCTTGAGTAAAAGTCCCTTTTACAAGTTTAATAGCTTCTATTTTGTTGACATCTGCTTTGCTTGGCTCATTTAAAACAAATCTCATTCTTGTCGCACAATGGGTTACGGTTGAAATATTATCTTTTCCTCCAATATACTGCAGCAATTCTTTTGCTGGATCAGTAAATTTACTCATCGATTTTCTTCCCTTCAGTTAATGTTTAGGTAACGCTTTCACAAAAGATAAAAAAATAAAAACGATAATACCTTTCAACAAAAAAAGCGTTTTCATTAAGTTGTAAAAACTATGTTGATTTCTTTCCTGTACGTATAGGGTTTGTTTACGCTTTCATTTTATCTTGTACGTACAGGGATGTCAATGAATTTTTAGAAAATTATGAAATGATAGCGTTTACAATAGTCGCAGGATAATTAAAAGGGAAGTTTATGTTAAAACTTTTTCCTAATGAGGATAGAAGGTATAACAATGAAGGGCTGTTTTTTGACTAAAGAATTATAAATAGAAGAAACAATAAAAATTTTCAGATGGATTAGAATAAACAAAACAAAAGAACTCGAAAATTTGTATGATTAAACTTACAAAATAATTAGTTTTTTTGTAAGATGGCATTATGCCATTATTTTTAAACAGTTGGGAGAGCTTTTACTTTGATATTTTCAAAGATCATAGATTTATATGCCTTAAATCAGCTACATAAAAATCGAAGCAAAGAGTTTCAATATTCCTCACTTTCCACGGATATAAGTGAAGTAAGAGACAGAATGGAATTTTATCAAACACATCCGATAGATATTCATTGTGACATACATAATGAAGACGGAAAATACAAGGCAGGAACCTTTAAATTCCAAAGCTTGCTTCCATCTGGTGATCACTCTAATGATCACTTAGTGGGAGATGTTTTTTTAAATAAAAATGAAGGTGCGCCTAATGTTATCTTTGTTCATGGATGGCGTATGAACTCTTTTGATCGCGTGAAGAAAATATTTCACAATCGTTTTATGAAAATGGGGTGGAATCTATATTATTTTCCTCTTCCCTACCATCTTAAGAGGAAGCCAGAACATTCACTTTACAGCGGAGAATATATGATAAGCGCCAATATCCAGCGGACGGTTCAATCTACTAGACAAGCAGTGGTTGATTTAAGAGCATTGATTCAATGGATTAAAGCAAATAAAAAAGGACCTGTCATCTTAATAGGTGTCAGCTTAGGCGGATTTATTACAAATTTAGCTGCAACGATTGAATCACAAATTGATGCGTTAGTTTCTGTTTTCTATGCTAATCGTCTTTCTTATTCCATATGGAATACCATACCGGGGAAGTTAATTAGGGAAGATTTAGAACATCATGGTGTAAATTATCATGATTTAATCAATTATTGGCGTATTACAGAACCTTGCCAAGCTATGCCTATTATGAAGAAAGATAATATTTTGCTAATCTCTGCAAAATATGACCAATATGTACATAGTGAAGATACTAATTACTTGTGGGAGTCATGGAGAAAACCAAAAAGGTTTATCTATCATTGTGGACATGCTGGAATCGTCCTACATCGTAAAAAGATCGCAACAGATACCATTTCTTTTCTCCAAAATAAAATCAAAGGGTAATGACTGTTTAAAAAAAGTGATACCCTTTGAAGTTTTTAAACCCTAAATCAAAAACATAGAGGTTAATACATAGTTAAATAAAATATGCATTAACCTCTTACTTCTTAGACAGGCACTCAAGATGAACTTGCTGCACTATTAATGCTTTTTTCAATTGCATTTACGCCCATAACAACTACTATTAACTCCTCCATGAAGAGGACGTCATCAAATTTTATTAGCTGATAAGCAGGCGATGAAAAGAAACCGGTTATTCGATTAAATTCAGCAACTACTTCTTCCGTTCCTTCTTTCACCAGCTGATATTGTTTAGAAAAAGCCTCTGATTTTATTAGAAATATCCCGCGACCATATGCATTATATTCGTATTTTTTAGATAAAAGAGAAAATTTATTTCTTAAGTTTCCAATTTCTGTGCCCTGATTATCATAGATTCTCCATCTACTCCCCATTAACGGGAACTTTCCACTAATGACGGCATTACCATCTGTATCAAGAACACTTACTCCAGAGGTAAAAGCACTCTTTAGATCAAGCACGCCTACTTCTTTCTTTAATTCATTGAAAATAGTCGTTTTTCCTGCTGAAAAAAAATTATCAGTAAAATATAATGTCTCCCGTGTCATAATATCCCTTCTTTCTAGTGAAGAATTTCAGCACTTGTTATTATTTATTTACGTATTAATGCTTAATTAGTTTCGTATTAACAGGAAAAATTTTCATCTAAACATGCAAACAACAAAAAAAGACTAACAAAAGTCAGCCTTTTTGAAACATATTTTCAGCTCTTAAGAAGATAATTTCTCAATAATCATCCGTTTGCCTGTATTTAAGGTAAATTCAAATCGATCGGAAATTTTTTCGTTGTAATAAAAATGGTGATTGACGCTGCATAATCCTTCTTGATTATCAAATATCATCATATTGACGCCGCTTTTACGTTTTTCGTCTTTTAGAAAAGTTAATTGGTTGTAACAGTAAATACAATCATAAATCGAAAAATTCATTGTATTAAGTGTCGTCACAAAATGATAAAAGCTATCATCGCTAATTTCGTCTAATAGTCTTTCTAAGGCGAAAACGAGGTGTTTGCGAATGCGGATTGTATCCTGATTTTTAAGGGAAAGGGTGGAACCAGAAGTGTTGACTCTTCCATCCTCTAACAGGATGCCTTTCCGCCAATTATTTAATAATAAAACTTCAATTTCTTGATGAATATATTCCTCTAAAGTAGAGGCTTCCTCTGTTTCATCATCAAAAAAAATCCAATGATCGTTCATGTATTCAACAGTTCCCGTAGTAAACGCACGGGTTTGATACTCAATCAGTTTTGCACGCTGCTGTTTCATTATAAACCTCCTCCGTTAATTTCTTTTTTTGACATAATTTATTGTTTTTAAACTTAGGCTGTTTTCGTATAGATTGTTGCTTTTAAACTCGCAGCCTGAATACACTTCGCTTTCCATGGGCGAGCGTCGAGCCTCCTCGTCGCATACGCTCCTGTGGGGTCTCGTCTTTCTCGCATTCCCACAGGAGTCTTCGTGTATTCAGGCTGCTGAGTACTTCTTCTCCCGTTTTTTTACATAAAAAACAACAAATTTTGAGAAAACAGCCTAAACTTATAAAGCTTTTGTATAGAAAAACGGTGTAATAAGCCATATCCATCAAGCTAACAAAAAATAGATTCTTTCGTGAAAAGGCTAGTGAATCCCGCGTTAATTTCAATAATTCCGCGAAATGGATAAATGTTTAAGTTGATGGCTACGATGTTATACCCTTCAAAAAATCAAGAGAATGAATTAGTTTCTATGGACAAATAACCATTTTCTTCTTTCCGGAATAGAATACTCCATATTGATTGGCATCTAGTCAAAAATTCCACGAAGAAAGGATGATAACGATGTGTGGAATAACAGGTTGGGTTGATTATAAAAGAGATTTAAGAAAAGAAACGGATACATTATCAGCAATGGCAGAAACATTGGCAAAAAGAGGTCCCGATGACACAAATGTATGGACTGCACTTCATGCAGGGTTTGGTCATAAACGTTTAGTAGTAGTAGATCCTCTTTGTGGCGTTCAACCAATGACGAAAGAAAAACAAGGTTTTCATTATACAATTTGTTATAACGGTGAGTTGTACAACACAGAAGACTTAAGAAAAGAATTACTAATAAAAGGATATTCATTTAACGGTCATTCTGATACAGAAGTTTTATTAGCTTCCTATATGGAATGGGGAGAAGATTGTTTACAATACTTAAATGGAATTTTTGCTTTTGCAGTTTGGGATGAAAAAAGAAATAGATTATTTATTGGCAGAGACCGTTTAGGTGTGAAGCCAGTATTTATTGCCGAAGTAGGAACAGGATTTATTTTTGGTTCAGAAATCAAAGCATTACTTGCACACCCTAATGTAAAAGCAGAGTTAGATCGTGAAGGATTGGCAGAAGTATTTGCTTTAGGACCTTCTCATACACCAGGTTCTGGCATCTTTAAAGGTATAAAAGAATTAAGACCAGGCCACGCGCTGAAGTTTTCGCAAGATGGCTTAAAAATCTGGCGCTACTGGAATGTAAAAAGTGAAAAACATGAAGATTCATTTGAAGAAACAGTCGAAAAAGTACGGTTTTTATTTAAAGATGCCGTTACAAGACAGCTTGTTTCCGATGTGCCGCTTAGCACTTTTTTATCTGGTGGTGTAGACTCCAGTGCGATTACGGCAATTGCATCAAATGAATATGAAAAAACAGGTAAAGGTCCCCTTCACACCTATTCCATTGATTATGAGGGCAACGATAAATTTTTTAAAGCAAATGAATTTCAGCCGAATTCAGATGGTGTCTATATCAAAAAAATGACCGATACATTTGGAACGATTCACCATAATTGTGTGATTACTCAGGAAACATTGGCTGAATATTTACATGAAGCCGTTATTGTCAGAGATGTACCTGGCATGGCTGATGTTGATTCCTCACTTTTATGGTTCTGCAGGGAAATAAAAAAGGACTTTGTTGTGAGTTTATCTGGCGAATGTGCAGATGAAATCTTTGGCGGCTATCCATGGTTTAGAAGAGAAGCTGACTTAGCTCGCGGCGGATTTCCTTGGATGAGATCTATTCAGGAAAGACAAAGTTTATTAAAAGGTGATTGGGGCAAAAAATTAAAATTAGAAGAGTATATGCTGGATAAGTATAATCAGACATTGGCAGAAACGCCAAAATTAGACGGAGAGAGCAAGGAAGATGCAAAACGAAGAGAATTATTTTATCTGAATCAGCTCTGGTTTATGACCACATTATTAGAAAGAAAAGACCGGATGAGTATGGGAGCAAGCTTAGAAGTGCGTGTGCCATTTGCCGATCACCGTCTAGTAGAATATGTATGGAATGTACCTTGGGAAATGAAAAATTATCAAAATAGAGAGAAAGGCTTATTGCGTAAAGCATTGGAAGGAATTCTTCCGGAAGAAATTCTATATCGCAAGAAAAGTCCGTATCCGAAAACGCATAACCCAGTTTATACGAAAACGGTAAAAAATATGTTAACGGATATATTAGCAGATAAAAGCTCTGCTTTATACGAATTCTTTGAAAAAGAACGTCTAACGCAAATTATTGAAACAGAAGGCTCTGCTTTTAAAGAACCATGGTTTGGCCAATTGATGACAGGACCGCAATTACTTGCCCATTTGGCACAAATGCATTATTGGTTTAAGGATTATAATATTAATGTGGTAGATTGATTTCAGACTGTTGAAAAACGTTCGCTCTCTTCGTCACTCCCCGTTTTTTGCGGTGCTCATTACCCAAAAACGGTAACTCCGCTCCTCAAAAAGGGTCGTTCCTCGATAGACAAACGTTTTCAATCAGCCTGAAATTTTGCAGTCTTACTTTTTCGACATTCTGAACCTAGTTCCTAAACAGAACTAGGTTTATTACTTTCGAAAGAACGTTTGTTCGTTTATAATGAAAGAAGGTCAAAGTAGAAGAAGGAGTCGGAATGGAGCCGTTAAAAAATATATACAATCAAACCTTTGTAAAGAACTTAGGACAAGCAATTAAGCAGGAATGCAGTTCTTTTGATGAGCAGCAGTTTTTTGTTTCTGTCTTTCAGGAAGATTGGGAACAGTTAGCATTAAAAGAACGAATGAGAAGAATAACGGTTTCTTTACATGCAACGTTTACAATAGACTATGAGGACGTCTTGGCTTGTTTTTATAAAATTGCGCCCGCTTTTAGTGGGCTAAAGGGAATTATTTTTCCTGATTATGTAGAAGTGTATGGGTTAGAATACTGGGAACAATCGCTTGCAGCATTAGAGTTTTTAACCGAATATTCGACTTCAGAATTTGCAGTACGACCATTTCTTTTACAAGATCAGGAATCGATGCTGCAGCAAATGCAAATTTGGGCACAAAGTGATAATGAACATGTGCGCAGGCTGGCAAGTGAAGGCTGTCGTCCAAGATTGCCATGGGGAATGTCTATACCAAAGCTAAAAAAAGATCCACAGACCATTTTGCCAATTTTACAAGCATTAAAGGCGGATGAATCTTTATATGTTCGAAAAAGTGTCGCAAATAATCTTAATGATATTTCCAAAACGCATCCAAATTTAGCTGTAGAGCTAGCAACATCGTGGTACGGAGATAATACATATACTAATTGGATTGTAAAGCATGCGTGTAGAACGTTGTTAAAAAAAGGGGATAGCCGAGTGCTTGAAATTTTTGGATATAATGAAGGGGAATCGATAGAAATGACAGCGGTTCATTGTGAGCAAACCCAATTATCTATTGGAGAAAGCATGTCGTTTTCCTTTGAAGTGTTCGCTCCGATTCGAAAAAAAATAAGAGTAGAATATGCAATAGATTATGTAAAGGCAAATGGAAACCGCAGTAGAAAGGTATTTCATTTATCGGAAACGGTGTTGAAAGAGGAAGAAAGAAAACTTTATTCCAAAACACATTCTTTTAAAGATTTATCAACAAGAAAGCATTATCCCGGACAGCATACTTTATACATTATCATTAATGGCGTAGAAAAAGCTTCAATTGACTTTGATGTAACAGAATGAATGAAAAATAGAAACTTGTTTTTTTTATGTAAAAAAATGGGAGAAGAAGTACTCAGCAGACTGAATACACGAAGACTCCTGTGGGAATGCGAGAAAGACGAGACCCCACAGGAGCGTATGCGACGAGGAGGCTCGACTCTCGCCCACGGAAAGCGAAGTGTATTCAGGCTGCGGGTTTAAAAGCAACAATCTATACGAAAACAGCCTAAAAAATAAACTACACAGCACTATCACTATTTTTATCCATTAAAGTAGGCGTCGCTCCGTTCCTTTTTCCAGATAGAAAAAAGAACACACCTGCTAATACAAATAATCCGCCGACAATTTGCCAGCCAATTAATCGTTCACCTAGCAACATTACGGCTAATATACTAGCACCTACTGGCTCTCCTAAAATACTCATCGAAATGGTAGTGGCATTCACATAATTAAGAAGCCAATTATTGATGACATGTGCAAGAGAAGGAACAATGGCAAGAAGAAGGAAGATGCCCCATTCTTTTGCAGAATAACCTGTTAAAGATTCACCGATTAAAAGATTGTATACAGTTAATAAACATGCTGCGAAAAAGAACACACAACTAGTGTAGACCCAGTGAGACATTTTTTTTATAATATTTTGTCCGATTAATAAATAGCCTACCACTGCAATGACGCTGAGAAAAGAACAAAAGTCCCCAAGTAAAGCTTTGTTATCTAAACCGATATCTCCCCAGCCAATCATCATCGCTCCAATAATGGCAATCCCCATCGTCATGATGGTAGAAGAGGTAGTCCGTTCTTTAAAAAAAATAAATCCACCGATTAAAGAAATAATTGGCTGCAATGCAAGGATAATCGTTGAACTTGCAACGGTCGTTAATTTTAACGAACTGAACCATAAAGCAAAATGCAAGGCTAAAAACGTTCCAGAAAAAAATAATAAATACCAGTCTTTCTTTGATAATTTTTTGAAATCCTGTCTGTTTATATAAACCATTGGAAGCATTAATATACATGCCAGCCACATCCGGTACATGCTTATAATGGCTGCAGGCGCATCAGACCATTTAACAAAAATAGCAGAAAAAGAAATAGCAATTATCGAAATAACTAAAGGTAGCCCAATTGATTTGGAGCTGTCTGTTTGCTTCATGGTATTCCCCCTGTCTAATAATTCATACACTACCATAGTACTAGATTAAGGGTTAGACAAGAAGAGTTTTTATGATATTTTAAATATTGGCTGTGTTAAAGCTGATTGTTGATATAGACACTTTGTTGATTGGAGCGGAAAGCGTGAGACTCCTGTGGGAAAAGCAAGTCAAAGGGAGACCCCACAGGCGTAAAGCGAGGCAACTGAAGAAATGTTTTATTATATAAATTACAGATAAAACCCTTATATTTAGTAGGATAAAAATGGTATAGAGAGTTTGAAAACGACCATTATGTTGGTTAGGAGAGGCGTCCGCACGACTCCTGCGGGATTAGCGAGACAGGCGAGACCCCACAGGAGCAAAGCGACGAGGAGGCTCGGCGCTCGCCCCGCGGAAAGCGTGTGGTAAGCCTCGGAAAACCGAACGAAAACCTCTAAATGCTTGATTTTCCCTATCTATATTTCATAGCATCCACTTTTTCAGTGACCTCCGTAAAGCGCCGAGGAGGCTCCCGGACCGCCCGCGGAAAAGCGAATGCCTGGAGTGGAAATCAACAGGCTTTAACAGAGCCTAAATATAAAAAGATAATATATTGCTTTCATAAGGAGCTAACGTAACAGAAAGTTCATCTGATTCTGCTGCATATTCCTGCTGGGTCAGCAGCAAGTTTATTTTTTTTCCACTTAAAGAAAAGGGCAGAACATAGTCGATTTCAGTATCGCTATTGTTAATTAAGACAAATACAACTTGATTGTCTTTTTGTTTATAGTAGGCTAAACAATTATTAACAGCAGGCAAAAAATACAAAGTACCTTTGCTCGTTAATAATGAAGTTTCTTTACGTATAGAGATTAATGTTTTTATATAGTCTTTAAGCTCTAGATCTTGCTGTTCCTCTTGCCAGGGCATGCATTTACGGCATCCTGGGTCATTGCCGCCATCTAAACCGATTTCATCTCCGTAGTAAATGCATGGTGTTCCAGGAAATGTGAATAAAAAGGTAAACAATAGCCTGACTCGTTCTTTGCGAAAACGACATTCATTTAATACACGAGGTGTATCATGACTGCCGAGGATATTAAATAAAACTTGGTTGATATTATCCGAATAGGAATGAAGAATCGTTGTTAAATCTTCGGTAAATTGATGAGCAGAAATTATATCGTAGGAAAAAAACTGCAACGATTTGTGTAAAAAAGGATAGTTCATAACGGAATCAAATTGATCCCCTCTAAGCCAAGAAACAGAGTCATGCCAAACCTCTCCTAAAATAAAAAGGTCGGGTTTTATTGCTTTAACAGTAGTGCGGAAATCACGCCAAAATTGATGATCAATTTCGTTGGCTACATCTAATCTCCAGCCGTCAATCTGGCATTCTGCAATCCAATAAGCTGCAGCTTTTAATAAATATTGTTTCACTTCTTCATTAGCTGTATTAAGCTTTGGCATATATTCATAAAAACCGAATGTCTCATAATTGATCGTGTCGCCGTCTTTAAGCGGGAATTTATGAATATGAAACCAGTCTTTATACAGCGATTTTTCTCCTTTGTCCAATACATCTTGAAAAGGAAGGAATTCGACACTGCAGTGATTAAAAACGGCATCAAGCATAACGCGGATTCCTCGGTTATGACACTCTTCCACAAGCTTTTTCAAAAGGTTGATATTTCCAAATTGAGGATCGATAGTAAAATAATCAATCGTGTCGTATTTATGGTTGGAATTTGCTAAAAAAATAGGTGTAAGATAGATTCCATTAATTCCTAAATCTTGAAGATAATCAAGGGAATCGATGATCCCTTGAAAATCTCCTCCGAAAAAATTCGTTAAACTAGGTTCTTCCTGCCCCCATTCGACTGTATGAGCTGGGTTTAAAAGTGGGTCTCCATTACGAAAACGTTCTGGGAAAATTTGATACCATATCGTTTGCTGAACCCAATCTGGCGAGGAGAACACATCGCTTTTATGCATATATGGAAAACAAAAGAAAAAGCCGGAATCTTCTGGAATAAATGAAAAAAATCCTTTTTCCGTTAACGTCATTTCCTGCTCCGTGTTTTTTAAAATAAAGCCATAGCGTATTCGTTTATGCTCGGCTTTAATTGCGACTTGCCAATAATCAAATAAAGAGTCTGATCCTATTTTTTCTAAAGGTTGAAGGGATGTTATCCATTGATGGTCGACTATTTCATATTGATCTCCATATAATAAAACTATCTCCAAAACATTATCCCGTTTTGTACGGATGCGAATATGAAGCGTTTCTTCGTCAAAAAGATAGCAATAATTATCTGCTGCTCTATGATAAATGGAGGTTAAATCGATCATCGTTATTTTCTCTCCCTTAAAAAATTTTTCACTAGCATAACCAAAACAATACTTATCTAATGGCTGTTTTCGTATAGAGTGTTGCTTTTAAACCCGCAGCCCGAATACACTTCGTCCGTTTAGCGAGCGTCGAGCCTCCTCGTCGCATACGCTCCTGTGGGGTCTCGTCTTTCTCGCATTCCCACAGGAGTCTACGTGTATTCAGTCTGCTGAGTACTTCTTCTCCCATTTTTTTACGTATAAAACAACAAACTTTGAGAAAACAGCTTATCTAATTTGTATTCTCCATATTATAGAGGAAATCCTGTGAAACCGAGCAATAATTCCGCCAAATAGGTAGGCTATTGATGAAATTGAAAAGAGAGTGCTTATATGCAGACTCAAAAAAAACGAAGGTGGGGCATTTTTGTTTTGTGTCCTACCTTCTTTTTTTATCGTCAGGAAATTATAAACGAAATGGGATTGTGGATAACTTGGCGGTAGTGTCCGCATCCAGCTTCGACGTACAGGACGTACTAGTGCCGATGTTGCCACAGGACGTGGCGCCTTTAATCGGCCAGCGCCTAGCTCTTGTGAAAAATAACCCCATGCCTCTAAAAGTAAAAAGCACTTTTTGAGTCATGTGAACATTTTTCTTCAGAGCTGTTCAAGGCGCTTGCGCTTTTGTTCGTACTATCCGTTAACGATTGTTCCACCATTTACATGAATTACTTGTCCGCTTACATAAGCAGCGTCTTCACTTGCTAAGTAAACATATGCTGGCGCTAGTTCATTCGGTTGCCCTGCCCGGCCAAATGGTGTATCAGCACCGAATGTTGACACTTTTCCGCTGTCAAATGTCGATGGAATTAATGGCGTCCATATAGGTCCAGGGGCTACACCATTTACACGAATCCCTTGTTTGGCAAGTGATTGAGATAAAGAACGAGTAAAGGATGTAATAGCTCCTTTTGTAGAAGCATAATCAAGCAGTGTATCATTTCCTTTATAAGCAGTAATAGAGGTGGTATTGATAATGCTGTCTCCTGTATTTAGATGAGGCAGTGCTGCTTTGGATAAATAAAACATCGAAAAAATATTCGTACGGAATGTTTTTTGCAGCTGCTCCGCTGTGATATCGAGCAAGCTTTGCTGTGGATGCTGTTCTGCTGCATTATTTACTAAAATATTTATGGTGCTAAATTCAGTGATAGTCTTTTCGACAACGGATTTGCAGAAATTCTCATCCCCTATATCACCAGCAAGCACTAAGCATTTTACGCCTTCTGCTTCCACTAACTGTTTTGTTTTTTTAGCATCGTCATGTTCATTTAAATAAACGATGACAATATTTGCTCCTTCCTTTGCAAAATAAATGCTGACAGAGCGGCCGATTCCGCTATCGCCGCCTGTAATAATGGCAATTTTTCCTTGCAGCTTGCCAGAACCTTTATAATTTGGATTTACTTCTACAGGTGCAGGATTCATTTCTGTTTGGATGCCAGGTTGGTGATTCTGATGTTGTGGGGGAAACGTTTGATTTTGATTGTTGCTCATTTTTTTCACTCCTTTTCGTTTTCCTATTTAATTATTTTCTCCTTGAAAAAATAATTAAACATGGAAAAATAAGGGTTTGAAAAAGATATAAAAAACTCTCCCATGTTAAAAAAGGAGAGTTCATAGAAAAGAATTCGTAATCAGCCTGAAATACTTTATTAGCGGTAATTAACAAATTGAACATCGACTGTAATTTTAGATTCTCTTACAGTAGCGATAATACTTTGAAGATCATCGCGGCTTTTTGCTGTAACACGAATTTGATCATCCTGTAATTGGCTTTTTACTTTTAAACCGCTGTTTTTAATAAGCATGTTGATAATTTTTGCATTGTCTTTATCGATTCCTTGCACAAGCTTCGCACGCTGACGAACGGTGCCGCCTGATGCACCTTCCACTTTGCTGTAATCAAGGTTTTTAATAGGAATTCCACGCTTAATCATTTTACTGATTAATACATCTTTTAATTGTTCTAGTTTATACTCATCATCAGAAACTAGTACTAGTTCTTCTTTATCGAGTGTAATATCACTTTTGCTTCCTTTAAAATCATAACGGTTTTGAATTTCCTTTTTCGCAATTTGAATCGCATTGGCAACTTCCGCCATATCTACTTTTGATACAATATCAAATGAGCTTTCTTTCGCCATCATTTACCTCCTGTTTGGCAGGGCCATCTCTGCTAGAGAGAACGGCCCCCATTTCTTTTATGTTTGTATTATAGTAAAATATAGCAGTTGTCACAACTATGTGTATTTTTGCAATGAAAATAGATGGATTTATCAAGGAGGACAAAACAGTGTCTTTAAGAGATTATATAGGGCAAGAAGTAGTAGCAACCGTTGTTAGAGAAGCATCATTCGGATATTTTTTACAAGTGGAAGCTGGAGAGGAAGATATTCTGCTTCATTTTAACGAAACAGATACAAAATGGGAAATAGGGGATGATGTCCGCGTATTTGTTTATACAGACTCGCAAGGAAGAGCATGCTCTAGTACGGTTATTCCAACGATTGCAGTTGGTAAATACGATTGGGTAAAGGTTACAGATATCAAATCAGGAGTAGGCTGTTTTTTTGATATCGGTTTAAAAAAAGATATGCTGCTTGGGGAAGATGATCTTCCTGTCCATGATGATATATGGCCCGAAGTTGGTGATATGCTTTATATTACATTAAAAGTAAACCGTAATAACTTCTTATATGTAAAGCCTGCAACAGATCCAGTGATAGAAAGCATTTCCACAAAAGCGGTAAGAAAAGATTTTAACAAGAATATTCACGGTCATATTTACCGCACGGCAAAGGTAGGAAGCTGGATTTATACAGCAGAAGGTTTTAAAGGGTTTATCCATGAAACAGAGCGAGGCAGAGAGCCAAGACTAGGCGAAAAAGTAAATGGAAGAATTATTGATGTCAAAGAAGATGGGACAATCAATGTATCGTTATTGCCAAGAAAAGAAGAAGCATTAGATGTCGATGCGAAAAATATTCTAGATTATTTAGAAATGAGAAAAGGTGCGATGCCTTATGGCGACAAAAGCATGCCAGAAGATATTCAAGAACGATTTGGCATAAGTAAAGGCTCTTTTAAACGTGCACTAGGAAAGTTAATGAAAGAAAATAAAGTGTATCAAGAAGAAGGCTGGACTTATCTTAAAAAAGATTGATGGACGAAGAAAGTGAAACCAGCTTTTCCAACAAGAAGCACCATAAAAAACAAATGCGCAAGCGCCTTGAACAGCTCTGAAGAAAAATGTTCACATGACTCAAAAAGTGCTTTTTACTTTTAGAGGCATGGGTTATTTTTCACAAGAGCTAGGCGCTGGCCGATTAAAGGCGCCACGTCTGTGGCAACATCGGCACTAGTACGTCCTGTACGTCGAAGCTGGATGCGGACACAACCGCCAAGTTATCCACAATCTCATTTCATTTATAATTTCCTGGTGTATGAAATAATCTTTTTAGACACAAAAAAGCCCCAGTGACTGTGTTACGATTGAAGTACTTAACCAAGTTTACTCAATCACCCACCCGACAAGGAGGACATAGTCAATGAGACTACTTAATGGTAAACAAGGATTAAGAAGAAGTCAATTCGCACAAGAAATTCGTGGTGCTAATTTAGAAAAAGTTTTACTGGTTTCAATCGATGTTTCAAAGGTACTACAAAAAGCAATGATTTTGAATTACTACGGAGAAGTGTTCGAAGCCCCCTTCTCGTTTATGGTTAGCCAAACAGGAATAAAGCACCTTTTGGATAAAATAGAGAACACCAAGATCTCCTGTGAAGCAGAAAGAGTGTTTATTGGAATAGAAGCAACTGGTCATTATTATGAAGACATTGTTCGCATCCTAACGAAGGAGGGCTATTCTGTTCACATTATCAACCCTGCTTCTACACACGAGGAACGGAAACAACATCTTACTTATACCAAAACAGATGATATAGATCTTTATTTAATTGCGGAAGCCTTAATTGGTAATAAAGCGACAAATGCTAAACTGACGACAGGAGTTTATAAACAGCTTCAACACCTTACCAGGGCTCGAAGAAGCGAAATCAATAAGCGTTCTCGAATGAAAGTAGAGATTCGTTCCATCCATGATCACATTTTTCGTGAGTACCAAGGCTTTAGCGTATTGGTAGACAAAAAATAAAGACTAGAAAAATCTTTAGTGACTTTTGGGGAAAAGCAAGTTTACATCTTTTAACTCACTTCCCACATGCTTCTCAACTATTAGAGCTAGGAGAGACAGGGTTACGCAGATTATCTAAAGAACACAATTTAAAAATACGAAAAACAACGATTGAAAAACTTCTCTACGCAGCCAGTAAAAGTGTTTCTAAACCCCTTGAGGATGTTTCTAGCGAGCTCTATATCTTAAAACAAAAACTTAGGGATTACGAATGGCATACCCAAAACATTAAAGCTTACGAACAAGAAATAGAGCGTATTTTCATCCAAACAGAGGGCTTGCTTCTTCTAACCGTTCCAGGTATTGGCCTTGTAACAGCTGCCGAGATCTATTGTGAAATGGGAGATCTCTCGCATTATACAAGTGCTAGTCAGCTTATTAAAAAAGCAGGGACGAATCCAACCATAAAGCAATCTGGATCAGAAGATGGTTAACACTCTTTCCGTCCACAACGATACACTCAAACCTTTTTATACTCGTTTAAAAGAAAAAGGGAAAAGAGCTGGAAAAATATATATCGCTATGGGAAACAAGTTCATCAGAATAGCTTTTGCGATGCTAAAAAAACAAAAACCATTTGAATGTAATAACGCAAGCTTTCATTACAAACAGGAAATGATGAAAAAGCTAACACTTCCGATTTCAGCTTAAAAAACATAAAACAAATAGACGCCATTCTTTTGGTTCGAGTGGAGATCGTATCTAATTTCCTGAGGCCTCTGACCTCGATGTCTAGCTTTATCCCACTCGTCCTGTAAATGCGGATTAGTACGTTAATTTTAATTTGTACTCTATGCCAGAATGCATCCATGCAGACCAAGAAGCGAGTGTATACCCATTTTCTGAATCAAGAAAATGGCGTCTATTTTATAAGAAACTTGGTTAATTGTTACTTGTAAAAAAAGGAAATTACAGTAAGTGTGTTTAAGTTACCCAAAAAACTTGAAAAAGTATTTGACATTGTACGCTAGACGATGAAAAAGCTGCACTCCAATTGAAACAATTGGAGTGCAGCTTTAAGTAATTTTTTTAAACAGATTATTTTCATGATGACGCTGATGTTATTATAAATGATCTGTTTTTTTGCTGTATTGGTGCTTCCCTTTTTGGCGATTTTTTTCTCGCATCATATTCTTTTCATGACGCAATGCATTTTTATCTTTCGCTTTTTTATCATTATCAGAAGTATGTGGCATGAAAATACTCCTTTCATTGTTCTGCTTTATTATAAGGTGAACAATATTAGTATGGTTGGAAAGCGACTAGAATATGTACGAATGCTTTATCCTGTACTATTCTGCCGTTTGATTTAAAAAGAACAAAGCAATCGTTCCTGCACCAGTATGGGAACCAATAGCAGCTCCAATCGATGAAATATATACATCATTAGGATGAAACTTTTCATTTATCATGTCTTTTAACTCGAGTGCCGTTTTTTCGTCGTCAGCATGACTGATGGCAACCGTTTGATTCGAAAGGTTTGTTCCTCTTTCTTCCATTAGCTCCAGCATTCGACGAATTAGTTTTTTCTTTCCGCGAATTTTTTCTAAAGGAACAAGCTTGCCGTCTTCTACATGAAGAAGCGGTTTGATTTGTAAAAGGCCTCCTATAAATGCAGAAGCTTTGGAAACACGTCCGCCTTGTGCTAAATAATCCAAATCTTCCACTGTAAATAAATGCTCCATATGGTTGCAATAAAATTGCAGAGTTGGAATAACTTCTGTCAGCTTTTTGAAAAGGCTTCGTTGTTTAACAGCTTCTTGAACGATTAATCCGCATCCTAAAGAAGCGCATTTACTGTCTAGGATGGTCAATTCCAGGTCAGGATAGTCTTCCTTCACTTGTTCATATACCATCACTGCTGTTTGGTAAGTACCTGATAATTGGGAAGAAAAAGCGATGTATATGCCTGATTCTTTGTTTTCTGCCATTGCTGTAAATACTTCTTTAAAAACATTTGGTGAAACTTGTGATGTTTTTGGTATTTGTCCATTTCGAATAGCATCATAAACAGTTTCGGGCGTAATCGTTTTTAAATCCTCATATTCTTCTTCAGCGAGATAGACCTTTAATGGAAAAAGGGTAACATCATTTTCTTCATAATAGTTTAAAGGTAAATCACAAGCACTGTCAGCCATGATTTTAAACGTCATCATTGTTCATCCTCTTTCTTGAATATTTAAAAAACAATTCGTATCGTTAACTTTATGATATATTGATTGCTGGTATGTATGTTTGCTATGTGATTGTTGAAAAATAGGTGCATACATAGTGTATATTTTTTGGGTTGAAAAAACAACGAATAGGAAAAGCAATATAGTAAAAATTACTATAAATGGAGGATTAATATGTATTGGTTGCCGTTCAAAAAATTAAGTGTTGTTATTATGGGGGCATTGTTGAATGCCATTGCGATGAATTGTTTTTTAATTCCAGCAGACGTTTATGCTAGTGGCTTCGCAGGTGTTGCCCAGCTTATCGCCAGAATTACACCATTATCAACAGGGATTTTACTCTTTCTTTTAAACATACCTGTTGCCATATTAGGATGGATGAAAGTAGGGAAATCATTCACCTTATATAGTTTTTTAAGTGTAGTTTTTATGTCCTTTTTTCTTGAAATAATACCAGTGAATGCCTATGCAGACGATATCTTGTTAAATGCTGTTTTTGGCGGTGTTATTTCAGCAGTAGGAGTTGGATTTACATTGAAATGGGGGGCTTCATCCGGTGGGATGGATATTGTAGCGATGATCCTTTCGAGGGTACAAGATAAGCCTGTTGGCACATACTTTTTTACACTAAACAGCATCATTATTTTAACGGCAGGCTATTTATATGGATGGGAAAAAGCATTGTATACACTAGTTACTTTATATGCAGCAACAAGGGTGATTGATGCTATTCATACACGACATCAAAAACTGACTGTTATGATTGTGACGAAAAAATCAGATGAATTAAAAATAGCCATTCATGAAAAGCTAGTTAGAGGAATTACGATGATTCCTGCTAAGGGAGCTTTTTCCAATGAAGAACGGAATATGATGATGATTGTCATCACTCGTTATGAGTTATTTGATTTAGAACGTATTATAAAAGAAGTAGATCCTAATGCGTTTACTAATATTGTGCAAACAACAGCGATTTTTGGTTTTTTCAGAAAAGAGTAGATTTGAGGTGTTTTTTTAGTGAAGCGAGTTTGTATAATCGTTGCCGTTTTGTTATACTGTTTCTCTTTTTTCGGTGATGTTCAAGCAAAAGGAAGTACAAGTATACGTTTTTCCGTCAACGCATTGCCTAGAACAGATGAAGTGGAAATGCAAGTAAAAGTAAGCAATCTCAGCGATCAACCTAAAAAATTACGATTTGCTTCCTCCCAGAAATATGAAATTGTCATTAAATCGGAAAACGGAGAAGAAGTATTCAGATACTCTCTTCATAAAGATTTCTTACAGGCTATTCAGAATAAGACGATTAATCCGCATGAAACGTATGTATGGAAAGAAATATGGGATTACAAATGCGAGGGGGAAAAAGTAGAGCCAGGCGACTACTCTATAGAAGCTGCATTTATTCCGATGTTAAATAATCCGAAAGATAGTATTAAGGCATTCTCAACAGTTGCTGTTCCAGAAGAAAATATGGTGTATAAAAACATAAAAGTGATAGGAACGAAAGGAGTTTATACGGTAACAGGAATTGCTAATACAGCAAATAAACTGCTATACACGGTAGAAGATGGCCATTATGAGCTGCTTTCCAACCAAGTAGTAGAAAAATCTGCAGATGGGTATTTTCGCATACATATTAAGATTCCTAAGGCAGACCTTCCAATGAACGGAACACTTATTTTATATATTATTGAGCAAGCGGAAAATTATACGAAACCATTTCCGGTGAAGTTAGAGGTTTTCCCATCATAATGCTGCAGATAAAACAAAAAGCTCCACTTACAGTAATGCAATGATTACTGTAAGTGGAGCTACAGGCTGTTGAAAAACGTTCGCTCTCTTCGTCACTCCCATTTTTTGCGATGCTCATTACCAGGTAAAAGTGGATGAATGACTAAATATACAACGTCCTGTTGCAACGTCGTTCTGACTAACTTCCTGTTAGCCGCCGCTTCTCAAAAAGGGTCGTTCCTCGATAGACAAACGTTTTCATTCAGCCTGAAAATTTTGTTGCAATCTTACTTTTACGATAAGCTGCCTTCACTTTGTTCCAGTTCTTTTTGCAGCTGTGCTAATTGTTGTTGTTCAGCACTAGTTGTATTGGCATATGCTGAACTAATTGCATTTTTGGCTTTTGCAATTAAATCTTGAACATCTTGTCCTTGAGCGGACTTCACTGATTCAACTGCTTCTCTTGCTTCTTGAAATAGTCTATTTCCCATTTATATTCCTCCATGAGCAGATTCCTTCACATTGGCCATTTTATAACTTTCTGCTTCTGCATAGGTCATGTGATAAGGGATACGTTCAGCATGCTTAGATACAGAGTCTACACCCTTTTGTACAAAGCGTTTTGATTTATTACGTTTTCCTCCCATAGGTAATCCCTCCAAATATAAGTGGTATGAACAGTAATAAAAGTAATAAAGATTATTACTGTTCTCCTATAGTATGGAACAAGCATAAAGGATTTAATGGCGGTAAAGTTAACCACTTTCATTACATAGCTTTTAAATTTAACGCTTCGTTTAAATAAACAGCAATGCCATCTTCTTCATTGCTTAGAGTAACTTCATTGGCGAGAGATTTTAGTTGACTTATGCCATTGCTCATCGCAATTCCTTTTCCTGCATATTCAATCATTTCAAAATCATTATCCTCGTCCCCGAAAGCAATAATATTTTGTTGTGGAATTTGATAATAGTCGGACACTTTTTTTAATCCAACCGCTTTATTTAGGCCAGATTTTACAATTTCAATCACGTGAAACGGATCAGCCCAGCGGCGGTGGTCGATTAAATCAGCATGTACATCTGATAAATGATTGCGAATATTTTTAACATGTTCTTCTTCTGTATGAATTAATAAACATGTAGGAGCAGCTTCTAAAAAATTAAGAAGATTTCCGGTTGTTGTTCTCGGATTTCCTAATGAAAAAATATCAATTAGCTTCTCATCATGATAATGAAAGTACACGTCATCAATTACTTCTGCTACAATATTGTGGAAAGAAAAATCATGACATGCTTCAACAATGTTTTTTGCCGTTTTCATTTCTAACGGAGAATGGTAAAAGCCCCAGTTTTTATCTTTTGGATGATGAATAAATGCCCCATTAAAGTTAACGATAGGTGTATCTAAATTTAATTCTTTGTAGATAGCTTCACTTGCACGATAAGGTCTCCCGGTAGCAATCATCACAATATGTCCGGCTTCCCGTGCTTTTTGAATAACATTTTTGGTTAGGGGAGAAATCGTTTTATCATTTTTTAATAATGTTCCATCAAGGTCAAGTGCTATTAAATGTTTTTCTGTCATAGTTTCTCCTTCTTGTATGGTTATAATAGTATTAGTTATAAGTGGTTGTTTAAAAAGTCACCACATGATATGTGATGAATCTCTTCGGTGGCTTGCTTTTAACTTGTTGTTCCCTTTTGCATTATAAGGGCAAAATTTAGAAAAATTAAACACTTCATGATACACTTAATTTACTATCCAATACATACATATAAAATTTTATTATAATATATGCATCATTTCTAGCTTATTTCTGTAAAGGTTTGTTAAATGGGTTAAATATACATCTATCCAACATATTGACGAGTTTTATAAACAGAAAATGCATCGTATTATATATGGTAACCTATTTTTATGATTTTTCAAAAAAATAAGAGTTGAAGGTGTTTCTTTGATGATTGTTATTGAAAAAGTATTTGTAAATGAAATTCCGTTATTACATATTATGAAAAAGAAATATTACGACCAAAAACTTCCTTTCATCTTGTTTATTCATGGCTTTACGAATGCAAAAGAGGATAATCTTTATATTGCATACAACTTAGCGGAAAAGGGATTCCGAGTTGTTTTGCCTGATTGCTTATACCATGGAGAACGAGACGAAGGATATAGAAACATGGATTTGGATATTCGCTTTTGGGATATTGTATTAAAGACAATTGATGAAATTCAAATGATTAAAGATTATTTTAAAGAAAAAGGATTAGTGAATAATAATCATATTGGACTAGTTGGTGCGAGTATGGGTGGCATTGTTACTTTAGGGGCGCTTAGAAAATATCCTTGGATCAATGCTGCAGTCAGTTTAATGGGTATGCCTTATTATCAGAAATTTACGCAATATAAAATCGACAAAGTGAAGAAAAGTGGCTATCAACTCCCCATTAAAGAGGAAGAGATTGCTCACTTAATCCGTCGTTTAGAGCAATGGGATTTAAGCGAAGCTCCGGAGACGTTAAATAATAGACCGTTAATGTTTTGGCATAGTAAACAAGATGAAATTGTTCCATATAATTATTCCTATCAATTTTTCGAAACAATAAAGCCTTTGTATGATAGAACACCCGAAAATCTTGTTTATATAAGTGATGAGAACTCGGGTCATAAAGTCAGCAAATTGGCGATGACAAAAACAGTGGATTGGTTTGCAACGCACCTACAACAAACTTAAAGGTGCAAAGGCTTTTATTTAAGATAAGAAAGCAAAAAATTTCGAACCTAGTTTAGTGTCTAGCTCCAGCGCCTAGCCCCTGTGAAAGATAACCTCTTGCCTCTAAAAGTAAAAAACACTTTTTGAGTCAAGAGAACATTTTTCTTCGGGGCTGAGCAAGGCGCCTGCGCTTTTCTTAACAGCAGGTAAATCTTGTTCTTTTTCATTGCCGCTTATTTTTGTTATGATAAGTACATTACTTATTATACATGTATTTAAAAGATGAAATTTAAAGGCTGTTTTCGTATAGATTGTTGCTTTTAAACTCGCAGGCTGAATGCACTTCGCTTTCCATGGGCGAGCGTCGAGCCTCCTCGTCGCATACGCTCCTGTGTGGTCTCGTCTTTCTCTCATTCCCATAGGAGTCTACGTGTATTCAGCCTGCTGAGTATTTCTTTTCCCATTTTGTATGTGAAAAACAACAAACTTTGAGAAAACAGCCAATTTAAAAATAATAAACGGGAGTGGTCTAAATGAATGAAGAGTTAAAAGAAAGCATTATGGGAGCACTAGAAATGGTTATTGACCCAGAGTTAGGGGTTGATATAGTAAATCTAGGTTTAATCTATGATTTAGAATTAAAAGAAGATGAGACGTTAGTTGTCACTATGACCTTAACAGCAATGGGTTGTCCTTTAGCAGGCGTCATTGTCGATCAAGTAAAATCCGCGCTTGCAGATATTCCAGAAATTAAAGATACGGAAGTAAATATTGTTTGGACTCCAGCATGGACAAAAGATAAAATGTCGCGTTATGCCAAAATCGCTTTAGGCGTTCAATAAAAATTACTATATTAGGTCATGCCTCACAATAAAATGGGGGAAGTGAGGCATGACCATATGTGACAATTGAAACTGCAAAACGATCGGGATTTTTATCAGAATATTTTTACTATTTTTATGATGAAAAAGTAGTATATGGATATATATAGCAAGTCTCTATATGGAGTTGAATAATAATGACAGCAACAGGAATAAAGGATAAATGGAATAGACCATTAAGAGATTTAAGAATAAGTGTAACAGATCAGTGTAATTTTCGTTGTCAGTATTGTATGCCTGCAGAAATTTTTGGACCAGACTACCCTTTTTTATCAAAAGAGGAGCTGCTCTCGTTTGATGAACTAGAAAGGTTGGCAAAACTATTTGTTTCATTAGGGGTAGAAAAAATCAGGCTGACTGGGGGAGAACCGCTGATGCGGAAAGATCTCCACATCTTAGTGAAAAAATTAACTGAAATTAAAGGTCTTCATGATATAGCACTAACAACCAATGGTATTTTCCTGCCGAAATATGCAAAAATGTTAAAAGAAGCAGGATTAAAAAGGGTAAATATAAGCATCGACAGCTTAAATGATGAGCTTTTTGGAAAAATTAACGGCAGGAATGTCGGCGTTGCACCAGTGAAAAAGGGAATTCAAGCAGCAAAACAGGCTGGACTTGGTGTGAAAATTAATATGGTTGTTAAAAAAGGGTTAAATGAGCAGGAAATCATTCCGATGGCAAAATACTGTAAAGCAGAGGGGCTTGAACTTCGGTTTATTGAATATATGGATGTTGGCAGTACAAATGGATGGAAAATGGATCAAGTAGTAACAAAAAAAGAAATGTACAGCGTTTTGCAGGAGCATTTTTCTTTAGTACCAACAGACGCAGATTATTATGGAGAAGTTGCTAAAAAGTATCGTTACGAAGATGAACCAATTCATGTTGGCTTTATTACATCCGTATCGGAATCTTTCTGTTCCAATTGTACAAGAGCCCGTCTCTCAGCAAATGGCAAGCTTTATACATGCCTATTTAATGGAAAAGGCCATGATATTCGAGATTATATGAGAGCAGGGGCGACGGATAAAGAATTAACGAACTATATTCAGGGCATCTGGGAAAAAAGAACAGACCGATATTCAGATGAACGAACAGAAGAAACAGCGGCAACCCGCAAAAAAATGGAAATGTCATATATTGGTGGATAAGCTGTGTTAACTTTAATGGGAAAAAAAGAACAATAGTGCTCAATTGATTGTTTTTTTCCTTAGAAAGGATGGAGTGTCTCCGCTCACACTGCTTTTATTAGGTTAGAATCTGCCGTTTCCTTGTTAGGTGGTGGGTTTTGTAACAAGATTGGAGGGAATAGACGAATGCTTGTTGAAAAAAGAACGCCAATTCAAATAGATGATGCTATTAAAAAAGTGATGGAATATAAAAAAGAGGGATTAAAGGAATTTGTCTCAATAGTGGAAAGCAACGGCCGCTATTTATGCGAAGATTTAACTGCAAGTCATGATGTGCCGCGTTTTGATCGTTCCGCATATGACGGTTTTGCCTTGCGTTCCATTGATACAATCGGCGCATCAACACAACAGCCAATTAGTTTAGAAGTGATCGACGAAATAGGTGCCGGTCAAGTTTGCCGCAAAAAAATTGGCAAAAATCAGGCGGTTCGTATTATGACAGGGGCGATGCTTCCAGCAGACTGTGATGCAGTCGTAATGTTTGAAAAGGTGTATGCTTATAAAAATAATCAGCATACGTACATTACGTTAACACATGGTCTTCAAAAAGGAGAAAATATTTCCTTTCAAGGAGAAGATGTCAAAAGTGGAACGGTATTAGTAAAAAAAGGTACAAAAATTAATCCAGGGATTTTAGCACTTTTAGCAACTTTTGGGTATGAGAAGGTGCCAGTTGCCAAAAAGCCTGTTGTTGGTGTTTTTGCAACTGGAACAGAACTGCTAGAAGTAGATGAAGAACTAGAAGAAGGAAAAATTAGAAATAGCAATGCCTACATGGTAATGGCTCAAGTTGAAAGAGCAGGTGCAACCCCTTTATATTTCGGAAAACTTGCAGATGTATTGGATACAAGCTATGAAGCGATACGTGAAGCGGTAAACAAGGTCGATTTATTGATCACTACGGGCGGGGTTTCCGTTGGAGATTATGATTTGCTTCCGGACATATACCAAAAGCTCGGGGCAGAAGTGCTTTTTAACAAAATAGCAATGCGGCCAGGAAGTGTGACAACAGTAGCACATTTTAATGGAAAAATGTTATTTGGTCTATCTGGGAATCCTTCTGCATGTTATGTCGGTTTTGAGTTATTTACAAATCCAATCATTAAATCGATGCTATATTCGCAAAAACCTCATTTGCAAATAGCAAAGGCTGTTTTAAAAGAAAATTTCTTAACCACTAATTCGTTTACGAGAATGATTAGAAGCAGAGTAACAACCGTCGACGGAATATTAGAAACAACTACAAGCGGTGTAGATAAATCGACCATTGTAAGCAGCCTTGCATTTGCCAATGCTTTAACCATTTTACCAGGCGGTGATAAAGGCTATAAAAAAGGAGAGCAAGTGAGGGTTATCCTGCTTGAAGAGGAATCTGGCAGCGAAAGTCCTTGGTGAAAAAAGAGAGGGGACATTTCCCCTTACAACAAGTAAGACTTTCCTTGTTAGCTTCATTATTCCTTGTTTTTATATACACTTAATTTCTCAAAGTTTGTTGTTTTTTACATAATACATTTGGAAAAGCGTTTCTTAGCAGTCTGCATACACGTAGACTTCTGTGGGAATGCGCGAAAGACAAAACCCCATAGGAGCGTATGCGTGGCCGCTGAGAAGTGTTTTATTATATAAATTATAGGTAAAACCCATATATTTAGTAGGATGAAAATGGTATAGAGAGTTTGAAAAAGCCCATCATGTTGGTTAGGAGAGGCGTCCGCACGACTCCTGCGGGATTAGCGAGATAGGCGAGACCCCACAGGAGCAAAGCGACGAGGAGGCTCGGCGCTCGCCCCGCGGAAAGCGTGTGGTAAGCCTCGGAAAACCGAACGAAAATCTCTGAGTGCTTAGATTTTTATTATCTTTATTTCATAGCAGCCACTTTTTCAGTGACCTCAGCGTATGCGACGAGGAGGCTCGATGCTCGCGAGTTTAAAAGCAACAATCTACAATCTATACGAAAACAGCTAAAGAATAAAAAGGAGTGGGGTGTAAAAAAGAGTGAAACGTAATAAACTGCTCACCACTAAATATTTACGTTCCAATGAAAGCTTTCATCTGGTTTATGCGCATTTCTTCTTCTGAAAAAATCACCCCAATTACCCGATTTTTCTTTTCCCCTTAATTCTTCCACTTTTAAATTCCGAAAAAGTTAGAAAACTAATACTTTTAAGAAAAACTGGTTGATTTTATAATACTAAGTTTTTATAATAAGAGAATCGAATATTAATAAATATAAAAATAAATGATTAAATATACATCATTTCCTAATTGAAGGAGGAAATTATGAAAGCGGCAATTATCGGTACAACAGGCTACGGCGGGGTAGAGTTAATTAGAATTTTGCATACTCATCCTGAAATTAATATACAATCTGTTCATACAACAAGAGAAGAAGTTCCAGTTTGGAACGAATATCCTCATTTATATAACATAATAGAAAATAAATTAGAGAAAATACATCCACATAAAATTGCAGAAGAATGTGACATCGTATTTTTTGCAACTCCTTCTGGTGTTTCTAGTAAATTAGTAGAAGATTTTGCAGAAACATCTATTAAACTGGTTGATTTATCTGGTGATCTAAGGCTGCGTAATACAGATGACTATAAAAAATGGTATAAAAAAGAGCCCGCAAAAGCAGATTTAATAAACAAATTTGTTTATGGACTTTCCGAGTGGAATAAGGAAGAAATAGAAAAAGCAACGTGGATTTCTAATCCGGGCTGTTATCCGACAGCATCCTTATTAGGGTTGGCCCCAGTAGTACAAGAGGGAATCATTAAACCAGACAGCATTATCATCGATGCAAAGTCAGGTATTTCAGGTGCGGGGAGAAGCCCATCAAGAGGTACAATGCTTGCGGAAATGAATGAAAACTTTAAAATATACAAAGTGAATCAACATCAGCATATTCCAGAGATTGAACAACAGCTAACTGACTGGAATGGCGACATTCAGCCAATCACTTTTTCAACTCACTTGCTGCCAACAAACAGAGGCATCATGGCAACGATGTATGCATCTTTAAAAGAAGAATATACAACTGCCGCTATCCATGAACTGTATAAAGAAGCGTATAAAGATCATCCTTTCGTCCGTGTCCGACCAATTGATACATTCCCGACTATTAAGGAAGTCAGCGGATCCAACTATTGTGATATTGGTGTTCATGTAGACGAAAGAACAGGAAGATTAACGATTATTTCTGTAATTGATAATTTAATGAAAGGTGCAGCAGGGCAGGCAGTTCAAAATGCAAACATCATGAATGGGTTGCATGAAACGACTGGATTAAACTTTTTACCACTGTACCCATAAGAGGAGGAGCAACAAGTGCAGGTAATATCGAACATTAATGAAGAAGAGTCATCCCTTATTAAAGAAATAGCGGATGGAAGTATTGTATCGCCGATCGGGTTTAAAGCAGCAGGAGTGCATGCTGGAATAAGATACAGTAAAAAAGATTTAGGTTTAATTATAAGTGAAGTGCCAGCTAATAGTGCAGCAGTGTATACAACAAGTCATTTTCAAGCAGCTCCATTAAAGGTGACGCAGGATTCTATTGCAGCGGAAAAGCTTATTCAAGCGGTTGTTGTAAATAGTGGATGTGCAAATGCTTGTACAGGAGAAAAAGGGTTGGAAGATGCCTACAAGATGCGCCAGTTAGCAGCAGATCAACTGAATATTAAAAAAGAATATGTTGCTGTTTCTTCTACAGGTGTAATCGGCGAATATTTGAAAATGGATAAAATTAGTGACGGAATAAAGCAGTTAAATAGCGGGAATACTTCAAGCCATGCGGATGCATTTCAAGAAGCAATATTAACAACGGATACGGTTATGAAAAAATGTTGCTACGCGGCTACGATTGACGGTGTAACGGTAACAATGGGCGGTACAGCAAAAGGATCAGGCATGATTCATCCAAATATGGCGACAATGCTTGGATTTATCACAACCGATGCGAATATCGATTCTGATTTATTGCAAGAGTCACTTAGCGCGGTTATCCCAACGACGTTTAACCAAATAACAGTGGATGGAGATACTTCCACAAATGATACGGTATTAGTAATGGCAAACGGTTTAGCAAATAACAGTGCATTAACTAAAGACCACCCTGATTATTCAGCTTTTTTAGAATTATTAGCTAAAACTTGCGAAAACTTGGCTAAGCAAATTGCAAAAGATGGAGAAGGGGCAACAAAATTAATTGAAGCAGAAGTTTCAGGCTGTAAATCAGAGGAAGAAGCAAGAATGATTGCGAAACAAATAGTAGGATCTAGTTTAGTAAAAACTGCTGTTTATGGATCCGATGCAAACTGGGGAAGAATCATCGGGGCTATTGGTCAGACAAATGCTGATGTAAATCCTAATACAGTCGATATTGCGATTGGAAATATCGTCATGTTAAAAATGAGCGAACCACAAGTATTTTCAGAGGAAGAAGCAATTAACTATTTGAATCAAGATTTTATTAAGATATCTGTTCATCTTCATAACGGTGAAGCGAAAGGAAAAGCTTGGGGATGCGATTTATCTTATGATTATGTCAAAATAAACGCAAGTTATAGAACGTAGGAGTGAGCCGAATGAAAACAATTCTGATAAAATGTGGCGGAAGTGTAATAGACCAGCTTTCAGACGATTTTTTTACTAGTTTAAAAGAATTAAAGAAAAGTGGCTATCAATTAGTATTTGTTCATGGCGGCGGACCCGACATTAATGAAATGCTTGAAGTAGTTGGCGTTGAACCGGAGTTCCATAATGGACTCCGCAAAACAACAACGGAAACGTTGAATATTGTCGAAATGGTTCTTTCAGGAAAAACGAATAGAAAGCTTGTTCAGTTATTAAGTAAAAATGGTCTTCCTTCAATCGGAATCAATGGTACAGATGACCATCTTATTCAAGCATCATTAATTGATGAAGAAAATCTTGGGCTAGTTGGCAATGTTCAACAAGTAAACAACCAAATTATTCATCTTTTATTAGAAAAAAACTATATACCAGTGATAACACCACTTGGAAGCACTGAAGAAGGTGTGACACTAAATATAAATGCAGATTATGCTGCTGCTGCAGTAGCGAAAAGTTTAGATGTAGAGCATTGTTTATTTGTTACCGATGTGGAAGGTATCATTATTGATGGAAAAGTAGCTGCTCAATTAGAAGAAGAAGCGGTTCATCATTATATTGCAGAAGGTCAAATTACTGGCGGTATGATTCCGAAAGTAACATCAGCTCTTTCAGCACTGGAAAGCGGATTAAAAAGTGTCATGATTGTTTCAGGGAAAAAAGCTTTTTATCAAGAAGAAACGTTAAAAGGTACACAAATTGTAAAAAAGCAGGAGGTAATCAAATGAGTCATTTATTTCCAACTTATGCAAAATGGGAGATTGAACCAGAATCAGCAAAAGGCAGCTATTTAATCGGTACAGATGGAAAAAAATATCTGGATTTCACTTCAGGAATTGGTGTATGCAACTTAGGACATTGCCATGACGAAGTAAAAGCGGCTATTGAAGAACAGTTAAATAAATTTTGGCATGTTTCTAATCTTTTTCCAATCGGTGCACAAGAGAAGGCGGCAAAATTACTAGCAGATGCAAGTGGAATGGATGTTGTCTTTTTTGCGAATAGTGGTGCAGAAGCGAACGAAGCGGCGATTAAATTAGCTAGAAAAGCAACTGGAAAAACAAAAATTATTACTTTTTTATCTTCTTTCCACGGCAGAACGTTTGCGACAATGTCAGCAACGGGACAAGATAAAATTAAACATGGTTTTGGACCGATGTTAGAAAAATTTGAGTATGTTCCATTTAATGATATTGAGGCATTGGAAAGTCAGTTAACAGATGATGTAGCGGCTGTTATGCTTGAAGTGATTCAAGGAGAAGGCGGCATTCATGTCGGGACAAACGAATTTCTTCAAAAAGTAGACGCATTATGCAAAGAAAAAGGTACCCTGCTTATTATTGATGAAATTCAAACAGGAATTGGCCGGACTGGAACACCATTTGCTTATCAGCAATTCGATATAAAACCAGATATTATTTCTTCTGCAAAAGGACTGGCAAACGGAATGCCGGTAGGTGCTATTGCTGCAAAAGAAGAGTTAAAAGAATTTTTTGGTCCAGGAAGCCACGGTACGACATTTGGTGGAAACCCACTTGCAATGGCGGCTGCGATTAAAACAATGGAAATTATTTTTCAGGAAGCTTTTTTACAAGAAGTGAATAAAAAAAGCGAGTATTTAATGAATGCTCTAAAAGAGAAATTTGAACATAATGGACATGTAAAAGAGGTTCGTGGCAAAGGGCTAATGATCGGAATTGAAATGGATCAGCCAATTGGCAATCTATTAAGTGATTTAAGAAAAGATGGTTTAATTGCATTGCCAGCAGGTAATAATGTGATTCGTTTATTACCGAGCTTAACATGTACGATAGAAGAAATAGATGTAGCTGTTGCAATATTAGAAACACGCATAAATTTTTATACAAAAGTAACAGTTTAAGATGTATTTTTTTGCAAGATGATGTATAATTATAAGAAATTAATAATAAATATACAGAGATTTGTATAAAAATGGCTTAAACGATATTGTTGTTTTTGTCTATATTTTAAGCACTGAGCAGCAGGAATACACGAAGACTCCTACGGGAAAAGCGAAATAGGCGAGACCCCGCAGGAGCGAAGTGTATTCCTGCTGTGGACCTTCTTTTAAAATCAACAATAAAAATAACAAAGCCTAAAAAATAAGGAGAATGTTCGGCGTTATTTCTAGGATGTCGAGCACTAGAAATTAAGAATATAGAGGTGTACAAAATGGAAGGATATTTACACTTAAAGAACGGAGCGAAATATAACGGAACATTTCTGACAAACACAGCGGAAACATCCGTAAGTGGAGAAATTGTTTTTTTTACAGGAATGACAGGGTATCAAGAAGTGCTAACAGATCCTTCCTATAAAGATCAAATTATTGTTTTTACGTACCCTTTAATAGGCAACTACGGGATTAACAATGAAGATTTTGAAAGCAAAAAACCGCATGTGGCAGGTGTCATTGTTTATGAGGCGAATCAAGAGGCGTTTCATTATCAATCACAGCATACCATTGTAGAGTATTTACAAAAATGGGATATCCCGTTATTAGCACATGTTGATACGAGAGCGATTGTAAAAAATATTCGCCAAGAGGGTTCTATGCCAGCTATGATGACAACAAAAGATACGGTGGAATCGGCAGAAATTTCTCTAAAAAAAGATGTGAAGGTCGCCAATGTTTCAGAAAGTAATTCGCAAACATACGGAAAAGGCGATTACCATATCGTGCTAATGGACTTTGGCAAAAAAGAGTCAATGTTGGATGCATTAATCGAACGAGGCTGCAAAGTGACAGTTGTTCCATATAATACGTCTTTTGAGGAAATTAAACAGTTAGATCCAAATGGAATTTTATTATCGAACGGACCTGGAGATCCAAAAGATATTGTAGAAGTGCTGCCTACTGTGAAAGCATTAATTAAACATTATCCTACTCTTGGAATTTGTTTAGGACATCAGCTAGCAGCATTATCACTTGGAGGAGAAACGTCTAAATTATCCTTTGGACATCGAGGAGCAAACCATCCTGTAATAGATAAAAAGAATCAAAAAGTGTTTATGTCCTCTCAAAACCATAGTTACGTAGTGGTCGAAGAAAGTTTACAAGATACAGGCTGTACTGCACGTTTTTACAACCTGCATGATGAGTCTGTTGAAGGACTGACACATGCTGATTATCCTTTGCTAACGGTTCAATTCCATCCAGAAGCAAATCCAGGACCTTCAGAAAGCCATTATATATTTGACGAATTTATTGAAAATGTGAAAGCAAATTATGGGAGAGTTATTGCATATGCCTAAAGACACAACAATACAAACAATACTCGTAATCGGATCAGGTCCAATTGTAATCGGGCAAGCGGCAGAATTTGACTATGCTGGGACACAAGCATGCATGGCTTTAAAAGAAGAAGGATACAAAGTAATCCTTGTAAATAATAACCCAGCAACAATTATGACAGATCAAACATTTGCGGATTCTATTTATTTTGAACCATTGACAGTCGATGTATTAGAAATGATCATTCAAAAAGAAAAGCCAGATGGACTGCTTGCTACATTAGGTGGACAAACAGGCTTAAATCTTGCTTTCCAATTAAGTGAACAAGGAATTTTACAAAAATATAATGTGAAACTGCTTGGAAGTTCGATTGAATCGATTAAAAAAGGAGAAGACCGTGAAGCGTTTCGTCAGCTAATGTATGAATTAAATGAACCTGTACCTGAAAGTAAAATTGTGCATAAGGTAGAGGAAGCGGTCCAGTTTGCGGAAGAAATTGGTTTTCCAATTATCGTTCGTCCAGCTTATACATTAGGTGGAACCGGCGGGGGAATTGCAGCAAATATGGAAGAGTTTACGAAGCTTGTATCGGGTGGTTTACAAGAAAGTGCTATCGGACAATGTTTAGTAGAACGAAGTATTGCTGGATTTAAAGAAGTCGAATATGAAGTAATGCGCGATAGCATGAATACATGCATCACGATTTGTAATATGGAAAATATTGACCCAGTTGGCGTTCATACTGGTGACAGTATTGTTTTGGCTCCATCACAAACGTTAACAGATGTAGAATATCAAATGCTGCGTTCAGCATCGATAAAAATAATCTCGGCTTTAGGGATTATTGGAGGATGCAACATTCAATTTGCACTAGATCCTCAAAGTAAAAAATATTATTTAATCGAAGTGAACCCAAGGGTTAGCCGTTCTTCTGCACTTGCTTCAAAAGCAACTGGTTATCCGATTGCAAGAATGGCAGCGAAATTAGCAGTTGGCTATACATTGAATGAAATTATCAATCCGGTAACTGGTGATACTTATGCAAGCTTTGAACCAGCACTGGATTATGTAGTAGTGAAATTCCCGAAATGGCCATTTGATAAATTCCCAACGGTTTCGAGAAATCTTGGTACGCAAATGAAGGCAACCGGTGAAGTAATGGGGATTGACCGAAATATTGAACGTGCCCTTTTAAAAGCAATTCGTTCATTAGAAATCAGCGCCAATGATTTGAAATACCCAAATCTTGCTGACGAGTCAATGGACACATTATTTGGAAAGCTAAAAGAACAAACAGATGAAAGATTTTTTATTCTTTTAGAGCTTATTAGAAGAAATGTAACACTTGATGAACTGCATGCTTTAACAAAAATTGATTTGTTTTATTTGCATATATTCCAAAGACTGATTAACATGGAATTAGAAATTTCCCAGTCTAATTTACAAGCTGTAACGAATGAATCACTGCTTAAATGGAAAGAAAAAGGATTTAGTGATGCTTTTATTGCAAGTGAGTGGGGATGTTCAGAAAAGCAAGTCCGGGAAAAACGCAAAGAATTCGGTATTCTGCCAATTTACAAAATGGTTGATACTTGTGCAGCAGAATTTGAAGCTAAAACAAACTACTATTACTCCAGTTATTACGGGGAAAATGAACAAACAGAAAGCAATAAAAGAAAAATTCTTGTTATTGGCAGCGGACCGATTAGAATTGGTCAAGGAATTGAATTTGATTATTGCTCCGTTCATGGTGTTTTTGCCCTTAAACAAGAAAATATTGAAACAATCATTATTAATAATAATCCTGAAACAGTTAGTACGGATTTTGCCACTGCGGACAAATTATATTTTGAACCGTTAGTAACAGAAGATATTATGAACGTGATTGAATCAGAAGGAATAAAAGAAGTAATTGTTCAATTAGGGGGACAAACTGCCCTTAATGTTGCGAAAGCATTAGAGGAATATGGTGTTGAAATTCTTGGAAACAGCAGTCATACGATTGATTTGCTTGAAGATAGAGATTTATTCTATAAACTATTAGACGAAGAGAATATTCCTCATATTTCAGGGGATATTGTTTTTGAAGAAGGTCAGCTGTTGGATGCTGTTGAAAAGCTAGGATATCCTGTGTTAATTAGACCATCTTATGTAATTGGCGGAAAAGGGATGGAACGCATCGAAAACAACGATGACTTGAAAAAGTACTTAACTACCGATATTCCATATCCGGTGCTTGTCGATCAATTTATGCATGCTTCTGAAGCAGAATTAGATATTGCAGCAGATGGCTATGATATATGTGTACCAGCTATTATGGAGCATATTGAAAAAACAGGTGTTCATTCTGGTGATAGTTTATCCATTTTGCCTGCAAAAAATTTATCAAAAACTGTAAAAGAAAAAATGCTGGATTATGGGCAAAAAATTGTCAGAAACACAAAATATAAAGGATTAATGAATATTCAATACATTATTAACGGGGAAGATGTTTATGTATTAGAAGTTAATCCGCGTGCAAGCAGAACGGCTCCGATTATTAGTAAAGTAACAAGTGTTCCACTTGTACAAATTGCGACAAAAATAATGTTTGGAAACTATAAATTAACGGAGCAAGAAAAAACATTTACAGATGATATTCCATTTACATGTATAAAATATCCTGTTTATTCAAACTATGCTTTAAAAGGCCTTGATTCGAAACTTGGTCCAGAAATGAGATCAACAGGAGAAGGAATTGCGCTTGCTGATTCACAGGAAGAGGCATTAAAGAAAGTATTCCATCCTGCTTTAAAGAAAGTAGACAATAAACAAATTGTCATTAAATCAGACAAAAACAATAATTTGCTTCGCAGTAAGGCAGAAGCGGCCGGTTTAATTGTGAAAGAAGCTTCTGAAGGTTTAGAAGAACTGCTGGCACAGCCGGAAACAGTTGCTTTTTATAATAATACGGACGATGAAAAGGATCAATTCTTGCGTGAATTGGCAACAAGAAACAGAATTATCACTTTTACACAAGAAGAAAGTGCAGAAGCATTTATTTCTTCCTTTAACGTAAATGCATTTTCCGTTCATTCGATAAATGATTGGCACAATATGTTAAAAAAGGACGTGAGTATCGTATGATTACAACTTCAGCATTAGATTTAAAAGGAAAGGATCTGTTGACATTAACAGAGGTATCACCTGAAGGAATTTTAGAGCTGCTTAAAAAAGCGGAAAAAATTAAGGAAGCGAAATTAAGCGGAAAAGAATATACTCCATTAAAAGGAAAAACGTTAGGGATGATTTTTGAAAAATCGTCTACAAGAACAAGAGTATCCTTTGAAGCTGGGATGATGCAATTAGGCGGACATGCACTATTTTTAAGCAGTCGTGATCTTCAAATCGGCAGAGGAGAACCAATTTCTGATACAGCAAAAGTACTATCAGAATATGTGGATGCTATTATGATTCGTACTTTCTCCCATGATACAGTTATAGAACTAGCAGAACACGCTGCGATTCCTGTTATCAATGGGTTAACAGATCTTCACCATCCATGCCAGGCATTAGCTGATTTATTAACTATTCAAGAAATTAAAGGGACATTAAAAGGTCTGAAGCTTGCTTATATTGGTGATGGAAATAATGTCGTACATTCTTTATTAATTGCATGTGCAAAAGTAGGAATCGATATCGCTGTTGCTACTCCAGTAAATTATGAAGCAAATAAAGAAATAGTAGCATTAGCTGAAAAGTTTGCGAAGGAAAGCGGCAGCAGCATTTTATTAACAACAAATCCTGTTGAAGCAGTAGAAAATGCAGATGTTATCTATTCAGATGTTTGGACAAGTATGGGCCAAGAGGAAGAAAACGAACAACGTTTAAAAGACTTCCAAGGCTTCCAAATCAACAGTGAACTAGTAAAACATGCAAACGATGACTATATTTTTCTACATTGCCTGCCTGCACACCGTGAAGAAGAAGTAACAGCGGAAATCATTGATGGCAGCAATTCAGCAGTATTCCAACAAGCAGGAAATAGACTGCATGCTCAAAAAGCATTATTAGTTGAAATTCTGAAGTAACAAAAAAACCTCCTTTAGGGGGTTTTTTTGTTTGTTTCTGAAAAACGCTCTTTCCGTATAGATTGTTGTTATTTACCCCGCAGCCTGAATACACTTCGCTTTCCGCGGACGGAGCCCAATGTCATTAAGCTAGGATTCAAAAAAAGGAAAATAAGCAACTAAATAGGAAGTAAGGGTTTCCGTTCTGTTCTCCGAGGCTTACCGCTCGCTTTCCACGGGGCGAGCGCCGAGCCTCCTCGTCGCTTTGCTCCTGTGGGGTCTCGTCTGTCTCGCTTTTTCCGCAGGAGTCTACGTGTATTCAGGCTGCTCAGTGCTTCAGCCATGTTTATTATTTCATTCAAAAACAACCAACTTTTAGAAAACAGCCTTCTGAAAAAAATAAATAAAAATTCCCATCATGTAAGTGAAAAAAAAGGAGATAATAAAAAAGCAGTTAATAAAACTGTATAAAGTTTCATTGACAGTTTTTTAAGGAGGCATACAATGGGACAAAGTAGACAGTTTCGTTCAGGGCAAAAGGCTCCTAATAATGGTTTATATATAGAAATTGGTGAAACAGGCAGCAATGTGAATAATCCGCAAAGATTAAAGATGAAAGCTGGAGACCGTTTTCCTGAAACTTCTAACCATAATAGAGTATGGACTTACCAAAGAAAACCTTAAGATATAACTTTCCCAAAAGCCATCCGGAGTAACAAACGGATAGCTTCAGGCTGTCGACAAACGCTCGCTTTCTTCGTTGTTCGCCTTGCTCGGATGCTCATTACTGGGTAACAGAGGATGAACGACTAACTACGCCACGTCCTGTGGCAACGTCGTTCTGACCAACATCCTGTTGCCCGCCGCTCCTCCCAAGGCTTCACGCCTCGAAAGACAAACGTTTTCGATCAGCCTGAAAGTTTTTGCTAAAATCACTTTGTCTACACTTTGAAGCCATCCGGAGTAACAAACGGATGGCTTTACATATGGATAAAAAAGCCTATAATATAATTAAAGGTCAATAAAGGTCAAAGGGGGCTATTATTTATGAACATAGATCAAATGACAGAAAAAGTTCAATTAGCTTTTAGTGAAGCCCAAGCAAATGCAATCAAAGCAAAGCATCAAGAAGTCGATGATATCCATTTATTTCTAGCAATCATCGAGCAGCAAGATAATATATTACGATCTATATTAAATAAATTGGGCATTAACCATGAAATATTGATCAAGAAATTAACGAAAGAATTAGACAAAAAGCCAGAAGTTACATTAAGCAGTACAAACCAAGGGAACATTTATATTACAAGTACGCTGCAAAAAATAATCGTTCAAGCAGACGAGGAAAGAAAAAAGTTGGAGGATGAGTATCTTTCCGTTGAACATTTTATACTCGCCGTCTATTCAGAAAAAAACTCCACCGTTGGAAAAATCCTGAATGAGATGGATATAAGCAGAGAAAAATTAGTGAATGTAATGATGGAAATAAGGGGGAATCAAAAGGTGACATCCAAAAATCCGGAGGCAACATATGAAGCATTAACAAAGTATGGAAGGGATCTTGTTGCAGATGTTCGTGCGGGAAAAGTAGATCCTGTTATTGGAAGAGATAATGAAATCCGGCATGTTATTCGTATTTTATCAAGAAAAACAAAAAATAATCCTGTATTGATTGGCGAACCAGGCGTTGGGAAAACAGCTATAGTCGAGGGACTTGCCCAACGAATTGTCCGCAAAGATGTGCCAGAAGGCTTAAAAGATAAAACGATTTTTTCTCTTGATATGGGTGCTTTAATTGCTGGAGCAAAGTTTAGAGGAGAATTTGAAGAACGTTTAAAAGCTGTGCTGCATGAAGTAAAAAACAGCAATGGACAGATTCTTTTATTTATTGATGAACTCCATACAATCGTTGGTGCGGGAAAAACGGATGGAGCAATGGATGCTGGCAATATGCTAAAGCCGATGTTAGCGCGTGGGGAGTTGCACTGCATTGGTGCAACCACATTGGATGAACACCGTCAATATATTGAAAAAGATCCAGCTTTGGAGCGCCGTTTTCAGCAGGTGCTTGTATCGGAGCCTACGGTAGAAGATACAGTTTCTATCTTAAGGGGATTAAAAGAACGGTTTGAAATACACCATGGTGTCGCAATACAAGACCGAGCAATAATTGCTGCAGCAACGATGTCTGACCGATATATCACTGATCGTTTTCTACCGGATAAAGCAATTGATTTAATAGATGAAGCATGTGCGATGATTCGGACAGAAATTGATTCTATGCCAATTGAAATCGATGAATTAACGAGAAAAATTATGCAATTGGAAATTGAAGATGCAGCTCTTCAAAGGGAAGAGGATACTTTAAGTCAAGAGAGACTAAGCATCATTGGGAAAGAACTGGCAAATCTTCGTGAAAAAGCTAATGCATTAAAAGCGAAATGGCAATTAGAAAAAGAAGGGTTGCAGAAGATTCAAGAGAAAAAAGAAGAATTAGAAAAGAAAAAAAGAGAGCTGGAAGAGGCAGAAAACAATTACGATTTAAATAAAGCCGCAGAATTAAGACATGGAACAATTCCATTATTAGAAAAAGAACTGCAAAATTTAGAGGGAAATGTAAATGAAACGAAAGAACAACGATTATTGCGCGAGGAAGTAACAGAAGATGAAATTGCCAATATAGTAGCAAGATGGACAGGAATACCGGTTTCCAAATTGGTCGAAAAAGAGCGTGAGAAACTACTGAGGCTGGAAAATATTCTCCATGAAAGAGTAGTTGGGCAAACAGAGGCCGTTAAATTAGTCAGTGATGCGGTATTAAGAGCAAGAGCGGGCATAAAGGACCCGAATAGACCAATTGGATCATTTCTATTTTTAGGACCAACTGGTGTAGGGAAAACTGAATTGGCAAAAGCATTAGCAACTAGTTTATTTGACAGCGAAGACCAGATTATTCGTATTGATATGTCTGAATATATGGAAAAGCATGCTGTTTCCCGACTAATTGGAGCACCTCCAGGATATATAGGATACGAAGAGGGAGGCCAATTAACAGAAGCAATTAGAAGAAAACCATATTCTGTAGTACTGCTGGATGAAGTAGAAAAAGCCCATCCGGAAGTTTTTAATATTTTATTACAAGTATTGGATGATGGGAGAATAACGGATTCACAAGGTCGAACTGTTGATTTTAAAAATACGGTCATCATTATGACTTCCAATATTGGATCTCATCTTTTATTAGAGCAAACAGATCAAGAAGAAATAGCGGAGGAAACGAGAGCAGGGGTAATGTCTCAATTAAAGGCTCATTTTCGTCCAGAGTTTTTAAACAGGATTGATGAAATTATTCTGTTTAAGCCGTTGGCATTAACGGAAATCAAAGAAATTGTCTCTAAGTTAGTGGCGAGTTTACAAACAAGACTGAGTGATCAGCAAATTACGATTGCTATTTCAGATGATGCAAAAGAATATATAGCAGTTAATGGATTCGACCCAGTGTTTGGAGCAAGACCGCTTAAAAGGTTTTTACAAAGATCTGTTGAAACAGCGTTAGCAAGAGAAATTATTGCGGAAAAAATAAAAGAGGATGATAATGTCATTATTGATGTAAAAGACAATAAAATAGTATTAACACATCGATGATTACGAAAATGTCCTATAAAAAAGAGAGGGACGATGAAACATTATCCCTCTCTTTTTCTAATTCGATTATAGAACTATGTAGCCGAATAAAAATAAGTTAAATTATTCTAGTTTTGATTGCTCAAACGTTCTATAATATAAATTAATGAACACCTTTTTCATGAGCATCATCATTTGGAAAAATGGACGCTAGCAAACTAACTAGAACAGTAAAAATAACACTTAGTATAACGCCAGTATTAAAGTTAAATGGAATCCCACTCATAGAGCTAATAACGTATGTTAACATTTGAGAAAGTAAGAATGCCCAAAAGAATGTTACGATCAAACGCATATTAATCACCTCATATAATTTCAATTCTTTTTCATCTTATCACAACGGATATAAATAATAAATGTCTATTCATTGACAGAAGCAATTTTTTAAATGATTCGTCATATGCTTTACAATTATACGAATTATTATCCTAGCCTTTAATGGCTACGTTTACATGCATCCCCAAAACAAATAGTGAAATATAGGCAGATTCCCTTACATTTTAATAAGTTACTCATACATTATAGTATGTATTCAAAAAAGAGGACAACAAGAGCCGAGAAGTTTAAGGACGTGGAGCCCCGTTGATAATTCTCTATTTATCGTCTAGGAAATTATAAACGAAATGGGATTGTGGATAACTTGGCGGTTGTGTCCACATCCAGCTCCAGCGCCTAGCTCTTGTGAAACATAACCTCATGCCTCTAAAAGTAAAAAGAACTTTTTGAGTCATGTGAACATTTTTCTTCAGAGCTGTTCAAGGCGCTTGCGCTTTTGTTCTTGGCTCTGTTAAATGCCGTTATTGATTTTCAAAAGGTCAGGGAATCCACTCCCTTCCGAGGACGAACTGGCAAGTCTTCTAGCTTGTACTTCTAATCGGGGGTCTTGCCAGCCCGTTTTTCCACAGGAGTATCGTAGATTCCCTTTCTATAAACAACATGATCGTTTAACAGAACCTATTTATTTAATACGTGAGGAGAGGAAAGCAAGATGACGCAAAAAATCGACCGGACTTATCTCTATAAAAAGAAATTGTAAAAAAGGAGTATTAGTGATGAAGAACCGAACCTTCCAATTGGATACCGAATGGAATATGATACACTATCCTCCTCAACCAAATGGTTTCGGTGTCTTAATTATTGGAGACGACAGGCATTATGTTAATAAATCAAACAGCTTTTGGATCCAAAATGAAGGGAAAAAACAACTAGTAGAATCGCTGCTAAAAAAAGGCTATACGATCTTTTATTCGAATTTATACGGGAAAAACTGGGGAAGCAACAAAGCATGTCAATTAGCAAAGCGTCTATATGAATTTATTATTCGTACAGAAATACTTAATCAAAAAATTCATATTATTGCAGAAGGAATGGGAGCGTTAATTGCAATAAAATTAATGAAAGAAATGAAGGGAAATATTCGCTCTGTTGTTCTTTTTAATCCGATTTTATCTTTAATCGAGCATGTTGAAAGGGAGAAAGAGCATAAATTCTTTTTCAAAAAACTGTGTAATGAAATTTCGATTGCATTTCATCTTCATGAGGATGAATTATTTTCTTTTTTACAAGGATATAAAGAATCTCAAATAGAAGAAGCAAATACGCCTGTAAAAATTATTCATATTCTTCATGATGGGAAATCGTATTATCAATCCAACTTCTTAAAAAAAACATCTGTAAAGTGGGAAAAGAAAAGTTTACCGATATTTGTTTCCTATGTATTGCCAGAAAAGCGAAGTGCGATACCTAATCAAGTCGTTGTTTTTTTTCAAGAATATGAAAAAGACTTATAAGTGCGTATTTATATGTTAATATTTTCAGAAATCTCTTCATGGGTTAATCCTAGAGGGATTTTTTTCTGTTTAGGCTACTCTGAAAAGTGTGGTGTTCTTGTGAGTAGTCCGCAGCCGGCATACACTTCGCTTTCCATGGGGCGGGCGTCGAGCCTCCTCGTCGCTAGCGCTCCTGCGGGGTCTCGGCTGTCCCGCTAATCCCATAGGAGTCTTCGTGTATGCCGGCTGCTCTGCGCTAAAAAATAGGGATACTGCTTCTTTTCATGCGCCATGGTGCGAATTTTATTAGCATGGGTGTCTACCCTGAAAAAAAGCCTGTTAAAAGCTTCTTCCTCGGAAAGCGAGTAAATTTCCTGACCATTATAAATCAACACTGAGATTTAACAGAGTCCTCTGTTTAAGAAAAGCTTGTTCTTTTATAAGAAGGATTTTTGGTGTTTACATCAGGACGAAATAATTGGGCGGTTATTGCATAGTATACACTAATGAAGATTTTTAGGAGGCATTATAATGGAGAAAGCAGTTATCGTTGGACCATATCATTTTATTGGAATTCACCTTTGTTCTGTTTTATTAGAGAAAGGTTACAACATAATAGGTATTTCCTATCCTAATGTGGAAATAGACAAATTGGAAGATAAAAAAATGGTTTTTGGGAGAAATTCAAACTTTATGGAAACTAAATGGTCATCTTTCGTTAACGAGATAAATCAGGACGAGATGCTGATTATTTTTGATTTCTATACTTTAGAAAAAGAAGATCAATTAGTGTCGCTGCTTTCAGCTGATCAAATGGAATTCATATTAATAGGAGAAAAAAGAAAAAAGAAAAAGATAGTGATAATATGTCCAAATAATATAGAAGAGGGCATTATAAATGAATGTAAACATTTGCTGGATGTACATCAAATTCGGTCTCAGGTGTTCTATTTACCAACTGTATATGGTCCTTGGCAGCCAGAAAATTTTTTATTTCAACAAATTTTAACAGGTACGGAAGAAAAGGCGATTCGACAGCATAAAAAGGAATATACAAAAGATGCTATTTATATCGAAGATGCGATGGAAGAATTAGTTAATCAAATATTGCAAGGAAAGGATAATGACTTTTTATTAAAAAGCAAAGTGGAAAATCATTGGCATAAATGCCTAGATTATCTTCAATGGCATCAAGAACGCAATGAAAACAACAACATCCCTTTCCAAGATACGATTTCAACTATTGCTGTAAATAATAAAAAAAACATATCTGAAAACTTGGAAGTACAAAGAAAGCATATTAAGATGTATATAGACTAATATTTTGGCTGTTTTCTAAAAGTTTGTTGTTATTGAATAAAATAATAAACATGGCTACGGGGTAAATTACAACAATCTATACCAAAACAGCCTTTATAAAAGAGAAATAGTACGACTAGAAAGGCAAAAAAAGATGCAAAAGATAAAAATAATTATAACAGTTTTGTTTCTTTTATCTTCCTTTTTTCTTGTTTCCTGTGGACAAGCTGATCGGGAAGGGAAGATGAAAAAAGTAGGATTGCTTGTTGAAGGAAGCATAAGTGATCAAATGTTGGGTACAAAAGGGTATAAAGGATTACTGACAATCCAGTCACAATACAATGTGGAAGCGTATTACAAGGAAGGGATTAATTCTAAGGCCATTACAGATAGAGCGATAAAGGAATTTGAAGGCAAAGGAATAAACATAATATTTGGTCAAGGCCAATTATTTGCAGAATACTTTAATACGATAGCAGATAAATATCCATCGATTCATTTTGTCAGTTTTAATGGAGAAGCAACAAAAAACAATACGACGACTGTTATATTAGAAGGCTATCCTATTGGCTTCTTTGCAGGGATGGTAGCTGGACATATGACGACAACAAATACGATAGCGAGTTTAGCTGCATTTGAGTCGCAGTCTGAAATACAAGGATTTATTGATGGAGCAAAATATGAAAACAGAAATGTAACAGTTAAAACATCCTATGTTTATGATTGGGATGATCAAGAAAATGCTCTATTGTTATTAAATGAGCAGTTAGAACAAAATGCGGATATTATTTATTCAGCAGGAAACGGCTTTAATATAGCTGTGATAGAGAAGTTGAAGGAAAAAGGCATATATGCGATTGGCTATACATCGGAACAATCAAGCTTAGGAAATTTTACTGTTTTAACGAGTACAATTCTGCATATTCCAGAAATTTATGATAAAATAGCAAAAGACTTTAATGAAGGAAAACTTCTGCCAGGTTCCTTGTATGTTGGAATAAAGGATAGATTTATTTCATTAGGAAAATTTAGTCCTAAAGTTGATAAAAACTTCACGGATCGAATCCAAAAAGAAATATCCCATTATATAAAAACAGGAGAATTGCCAGAAGAAAAAAACAAATAATTTGGAGGACAACACAATGACAACACAAGATAAAACAATGGAATTTATGCAAATTGCTATGAAATATTTACCAGATGCAAAAGCGGAACTAGAAAAAGCTGGAGTGGAATTATCATTTGAAATGATTGAACCATTTATGAGCTTATTTACAAAAGTAATGAACGAAGCATATGAATTAGGGAAGTTAGATGCTGAAAAGAAAGATAATTAAATTCTATAATAAAAGGTATTAAAGACTTACAGGCATCAAAAAAATGTCTATAAGTCTTTTTTTACTGTTTGAAAAAAACTGGCTATTATTTTAACCATTTTTTAATGAGCGGCGACATTTTTTTTATGAGTGGTTTCAGTTCATTCGCAGATGTCATGAAACTATCCACATTTTTCATTAATAAGTTGATATCTATTTGATCTAGAAAATTTGTTATGGCGTCAAATTTTCCTTCTTGTTCTTGATCTGCTTCTTTACTCTCTCTATTACTTCCTAAAATCCATGCATCTCCACGGTTTCTATTTGTTGTTATTTCTTCTTGATCTGCTTCTTTTCTTCGATTTGAAGGATAGTTTGTACCAAACATAAAATTGGTAAGACGATCTGTATGTTGCTTGTGATCTAGTGATTCTTGATCCTCCTGTCTTTCTTGATCCTCGTCCATGATTACGCCTCCAATACATAAAATTAGTTAGTACTATCCTATGTACGAATATAGTAGTTGATTAGACAATGGCGTAGTGAAACTAAAAAATGTTGCAAAAGTTCATGATTTTTTGATAAAATTAGTACCAAGTCATAATATTTGATAATAATATAATAAGAACAAATTGTTTTATAAAAAATCTACTTGCTTTAACGTTTTTCTTAGTAAGATAAGATAGCATAAATTTTTGAAGTTAGATGAATGTCTAGCTTCGGCGCCTTTCTTATAAGAAATCGGAGAATGAATGGAGAAGTAGTAGATTAAACTAAAACAATAATATAAGAAGTTGCATATTATTTTGAAAAGGGAAGTTTATACCGTATAATCGGTCATATTAAAGGAGCTGAGAGCTTTGGGCACAGGAATTATTGGCATTGGACGCGCATTGCCTGAAAAAATATTAACGAATTTTGATTTAGAAAAAATGGTAGACACAAATGATGAATGGATTCGTACAAGAACTGGAATCGAAGAAAGAAGAATTGCAGATGATCAGACAAATACGTCGGATATTGGATATGAAGCAGCTAAAAAAGCGATAGAAGACGCAAATATATCGCCTGATGAAATTGATCTTATTTTAGTAGCCACTATTACACCAGATCAGCCATTTCCTTCTGTTGCTTGCATGCTTCAAGAACGATTAGGTGCAACAAAAGCAGCAGCATTTGATCTTAGTGCAGCATGTGCAGGATTTATGTATGGTATGGTAACTGCTAAACAATTTATTGATAATAATGTTTATAAGCATGTTTTAGTTGTTGGTGTTGAGAAACTATCGAAAATTACGAATTGGGAAGACAGAAATACAGCCGTTCTTTTTGGAGATGGAGCAGGAGCAGTTGTATTAGGGAAAGTATCAGAAGGCAGAGGAATTCTTTCATTTGAATTAGGCGCTGATGGTTCTGGCGGCAAACATCTTTATCAAGATGAGTTTATTCAAATGAATGGACGAGAAGTGTTTAAGTTTGCTGTTCGTCAAATGGGAGAAAGCAGTGAAAATGTTCTAGTTAAAGCAGGACTATCAAAAGAAGATGTTGATTTTCTCATTCCTCATCAAGCGAATATTCGCATCATGGAAGCGTCTAGACAAAGATTAAATCTGCCAGAAGAGAAATTATCAAAAACCGTTCACAAATACGGAAATACAAGTGCAGCATCCATTCCTATTTCTCTTGTGGAGGAGTTGGAAGCAGGAAAAATTAAAGATGATGATGTAATTGTTATGGTTGGATTTGGCGGCGGCTTAACATGGGGCGCAATTGCTATTCGTTGGGGAAAATAATGTTTTATTTAGGCTGTTTTCTAAAAGTTGGTTATTTTTGAATAAAATAATAACCATGGTTGATGTACTGAGCAGCCTGAAGACTTCTGCTTAGAAAAGCGAGAAAGACGAGACTTGTGCAGGAGCATAGCGACGAGGAGACTCGGCACTCGCTAAGCAAGAAGTGAAGTGTATTCAGGCTGCGGGGTAAATAACAATAATCTATACGAAAAGAGTCTTTTATTAAGATATGACAAATGATGATTATAGTAAATTCAACCGAAATACTTGATTTTTCATATATATACTAATGATAGAAAAAGGAGAATTGAGACATGACAAAAAGAAGAGTTGTAGTTACAGGAATAGGAGCAGTAACGCCCCTTGGGAATGATGCAACAACAACATGGGAAAACATTGTTAAAGGTGTTTCTGGTATTGGGCCATTAACAAGGGTTAATGCTGATGAATATCCGGCAAAAGTTGCTGCGGAATTAAAAGACTTTCATGCAGAAGAGTTTATGGATAAAAAAGATGCAAGAAAAATGGACCGTTTTACTCAATATGCACTTGCAGCTTCCTTAATGGCAGTAAAAGATGCTGATTTAAAAATTACGGATGAAAATGCACCTCGTATTGGAGTATGGATTGGGTCTGGTATTGGTGGCATGGAAACATTCGAAAATCAATTTGAAATTTTCCAAAAAAGAGGCTATAAGCGTGTAAGTCCATTCTTTGTACCAATGTTAATTCCTGATATGGCAACTGGCCAAGTATCTATTACACTTGGTGCAAAAGGAGTAAACTCATGTACAGTAACTGCATGTGCAACAGGAACAAACTCAATTGGAGATGCGTTTAAAGTCATTCAACGCGGAGACGCAGATGCGATGATTACTGGCGGAGCGGAAGCACCAATTACGAGAATGTCAGTTGCTGGCTTCTGTGCTAACACTGCTTTATCAACAAATCCAGATCCAAAAACGGCAAGCAGACCATTTGATGCGAATCGTGATGGGTTTGTAATGGGAGAAGGAGCCGGAATCCTAGTATTAGAAGAATTAGAGCATGCTTTAAATAGAGGTGCAACTATTTACGCAGAAATCGTAGGCTACGGAGCAACAGGAGATGCGTATCATATCACTTCCCCTGCACCTGAAGGAGAAGGCGGCGCAAGAGCAATGAAAATGGCCATTGATGATGCTGGCTTGCAGCCGGAAGATGTATCCTACATTAATGCACATGGAACAAGTACAGCATACAACGATAAATTTGAAACAATGGCAGTGAAATCAGTATTTGGCGAGTATGCATACAAAGTACCTATGAGCAGTACAAAATCGATGACAGGTCATCTATTAGGAGCAGCAGGAGGAGTAGAAGCAATCTTTAGTATTTTAGCGATTAAAGACAGTGTACTTCCTCCAACCATTAATTTTGAAACGCCAGACCCAGATTGTGATCTAGATTATGTAGTAAATACACATCGAAAACAAGAAGTAAATGTGGCGATGAGCAATTCATTAGGATTTGGCGGCCATAACGCAACGATTATTTTTAAAAAATATCAATAATGTTAGCAGAGTAGTTCCGTTTGGGGGGCTGCTCTTTTTTATGGAGAAGGGGTCGGAGCTTCGCCAATATTAATGGAATAATAAGATGGATAGTGCTCCGTAGTTTGTTTTAATCCTTATTAAGAGTAGAGTGGCTCCGCTCGCGCCGCCTTTATTAGGTTTGTATCTGCCTTTATTTTCATTTTGATGGTGAAGACGAGGGACGAGTCTCCATGGGAGTTTTTTATGGAAATACGGGATAGGAATAAATCATGCTTCCTCTTCACCATTTATAAAAATCAACATAAATTATTAAATCCGGTCTCATAGCTGAACTTACATGAAAATTTACCAAATATATGAATAATACGTGTAAAGGGTGAACATGGAATGGGGTAATCGATACAAATAAATGGTTAGAAGAAGATTTTTTATCTCCTGTAAAAATTTGCAAAGAATTTCAATCATTATTTAATGATGATCATCCAAGAAGGATTTATCAATATTTAATGAGTTATGGCATGTATAAACCGTCTCGCAACACAAAAGAAACCTTTGATTTATTAGTAGAAAAGGATGTTTGGAATACCGTTCGTAAATATGATGAAAAATACAAAAAAAAATGGAAAGGTCCTGATATTCCTATTTATATCTTCCCATTTCAACCTTCCAGAAAGAGAACAGAAAATAAATCAGGAGTTTCTTTTTCAGACAAACTATTTCTATTTGTAGGAAACATAGAAGATGCAAAAGAATTAGAAGCATTATTTATTCATGAATACCATCATGTTTGCCGCATTCATCATCAAAAGAAAAACATGGAAGAATATACACTGCTAGATTCCATTGTGATGGAAGGATTGGCCGAATATGCCGTTAAATTACATTGTGGCGAAAAATATAATGCAAGCTGGTGTCATTTGTATAAAGAAGAGGAAATAAGGAAGTTTTGGAAGGAAGACATAGTGGAGAATTTAGACATTAAAAAATCGGAACATTTACATGATGTATTATTATATGGTTTAGGCAGATACCCATATATGCTGGGATATAGTTGTGGATATTATATTATTAAAAGTTTCGTCAAACAAAATAACTTTTCTGAAAAATCATATTTTCTATTGGAAAGCGAAAATTTTGTAAGTGAAAGCACGCTAACAAAAGACTAGAAACCTTGTATTAGATGGGTTCTAGTCTTTTCAAAAGGCTGTTTTCGTATAGAATGTTGCATTTAAACTCGCAGCCTGAATACACTTCGTCCGTTTAGCGAGCGTCGAGCCTCCTCGTTGCATACGCTCCTGTGGGGTCTCGTCTTTCTCGCATTCCCACAGGAGTCTACGTGTATTCAGTCTGCTGAGTACTTCGTCTCCAATTTTTTATGTGAAAAACAACAAATTTTGAGAAAACAGCCTTTCAAAAAATACTTGTTTTTGAAAACAAAATGAATAAGCAATATAACAATACAGATGCAGTTACAATATGTGAAGCTCCATCCTTTTTTCACAAAAGAAACATTTAACAGTATAAGCAAAAAACAGGAATAAATTTACTGCTGTCTGCCCATACTGATTGACAAACAGTTGATGAAGTGAGGGGTTAAAATATGCATTATCTTCATGATGTTTGGGTAAATTGGTTTGAAGGGGAAGAAAATGGTTATAATATTTGTCATTTTCATGAATGGCGGAAAGATGATAGTGTGGAGTTGTTAGATCAAGTTCCGTTGTTGAAAATTGATTCTGTTCTATTTAACTACATAGAAAACGATTTAGCGGAATTGCCACGAGAATTGCTGGATGAAATTTATCAAAAAGCTTATTTGCGAAAAAACCATGAAAGAATACAGCTTGATTATTGTTTTGCGATATCAGATGGCGTAGATATATTGGTAGTCGACACCATTGGATATTCCATTCCGATTAGAAAAAGCCGAATGATTCCTAGGCAAGAGCAATTAGCATATGAGTTAGTAGAAAACCAAGAAACAATTCATTATGACTATCTTGTGAAAGAAGAAAAAAAGGAATTTCATATTTTGTCTCCGGAACCTCTAATAATGAATGGCTTAACAAGGAAAGAAAGGCAACTCAAGCAATTGCTTTTTATGGCGCTGGATCAGCTGCATTCTTCAGAAAACGTAGCGGAAGTTCGGTACTGGTACACGGAGTGGAGTCCAGAGCGGTATTTTGATATTCAGCATTTAAACTTTGAACATGCTTGGAATGAACTATATGAACGTACAAAACATGGCTGGACCGAAAAGCATGAGCATTTTTGCGAAAAGATTATTAAAGGACAACCATTTTTTGAAAAGCTATGGGAGATGGAGCATGGTCCGAAAGTAAATTAAAAAAGAGCTGGCTGCCAGCTCTTTTTAGTTTGTCTATAAAGTGATTTGCAATGCGCTTCTGCTTTTTATTGTCTAGCTTCAGCGCCTAGCCCCTGTGAAAGATAACTTCTTGTCTCTAAAAGTAAAAGACACTTTTTGAGACAAGAGAACATTTTTCTTCGGGGCTGACCAAGGCGCTTCCGCTTTTCTTCACTATCTTCGTTTGCGGCCTAGTCCCATTGCATTTTCCATCTTTTTCACCATTTTGCCTGCTACTTTATTTGCTTTTTCAGCGCCCATATCCAAAATTTCATCAAGCTCTGAGGAAGCCATTAATTCTTTATATTTTTCTTGAATTGGCTGTAACTTCTCAACCACTACATTTGCTAAATCTGCTTTAAAGTCTCCATAACCTTTTCCTTCATATTTTGCTTCCAGACTTTCGATGCTTTCTCCAGAAAGAATGGAATAAATAGAAAGTAAGTTGGAAACACCTGGTTTATTTTCTTTATCATATTTTACAATGCCTTCAGAATCAGTAACGGCACTCTTAATTTTTTTCACAATAACAGAAGGTTCATCTAAAAGAGTAATGGTTGCTTTTTTATTTGGATCTGATTTACTCATTTTTTTTGTCGGTTCTTGCAGCGACATAATACGTGCCCCAACTTTTGGAATGCGCACCTCTGGGATTGTTAGAATGTCATTGTATTTATTGTTAAATCTTTGTGCTAAATCACGAGTTAATTCTAAGTGTTGTTTTTGATCTTCTCCTACAGGAACAATATCAGTGCTGTATAAAAGAATATCTGCAGCCATTAATGGCGGGTACGTTAATAAAGCAGAAGAAACTGCATCTTTACCAGCCGATTTATCTTTAAACTGCGTCATTCTTTCTAATTCACCGATATATGAGACGCATTGCATGATCCAAGCGCCTTGTGCATGTGCTGGCACTTCCGATTGGATAAATAATGTTGCCTTACTTGGATCAATGCCAACTGCTAAATAAAGTGCTGCTAAACTGCGAATATTATTTCTTAGTACTAGACGATCTTGTGGAACGGTAATAGCATGTTGATCCACAATGCAAAAATAACAGTTGTATTCGTTTTGCAATTCAACAAATTGACTTAATGCGCCAATATAATTTCCTAATGTAATGGTTCCACTTGGCTGGATGCCAGAAAATATTGTTTTCATTGAGTATGTCCTCCAGATATTAAATGTTTTGAAAAAAGTTCATCAGTGTTTTTTTAGATGGCTACCCTGAAAAGAAATTCCGCAGCGTGAATACACTACGCTTTCCGCGGGCGAGCGCCGAGCCGCTTCGTCGCTACGCTCCTGCAGGGTCTCGTCTATCTCGCTTTCCCGCAGGAGTCTTCGTGTATTCACGCTGCTCTGCGCTATAAATGTGGAGACTGCTTCTTTCCAAGCGCCATGGTGCAAATTTTGTTGCATGGGTGTCTACCCTGAAAAGAAGTTCCGCAGCGTGAATACACTA